>CALITO010000031.1 GCA_938041455.1 uncultured bacterium
AGAGAGGTAATAATATGCCAACGAGGAGAGAAATAATAATAGACAAGGCGATTGAGATACTCGAATCAAATCCAAATGGTGTTCATTATTCAGACCTTGTGAGAAAGATACACGAGGAATTATCGGAGATCCCTGTTAATACTATCTATGGAGCGATTTGGAATTTAGAGAAAAGAAAACCAGAAGGGGTTTATAAACCTGCACGTGGACTTTTCCGCCATCGTATACTCAAAGATGAGGGAGAAAAACCACCACCAGAGAAAGGAATAGAAGAGGACTTTTACGAACCTTTTGCTCGTTGGCTTGTTAATGAAATAGAAGAATGCACCAAAGCGATACCCCTGGGTGGAAATAAATTTAAAGATAAATGGGGAACGCCGGATGTAATAGGAAAGCGGGAACCACGGAGGAGTGATATCGTTAAAGCACCTACCGAAATTATCTCGGCAGAAATAAAGGTAGATGAGAGGGATTTAGTGACAGCATTTGGGCAAGCTTGTTCGTATAAGTTATTTAGTCACAAATCTTACTTGGTGATACCCAAAATCTCACCCGAAAGCGACATTTCAAGACTGGATGCACTATGTTTAATTTTTGGAATAGGCTTAGTTTTGTTTGATAATGGCAATCCAAGCGACCCCAGATTTGAAATCAGAGTCCGCCCCATCAAACATGAACCCGATATGTTTTATGTGAACACTTATATGAAAATAGTGGAGAAAGAGTTATTTGGAGAATAAAATGGCTAAGGAATTTGAGCTCACTCCTGGTGAGAGGAAGGCCCTGTTATTTCTTCTCTTCTTATGCCTCATAGGCACTATTTTAGCCGTTAGGAAGACAAGCCAAGCGAATCGTCCACGATTTATAACTTTGAAGGTGCAGGTAGATGGGGCAGTGGTTAATCCAGGCGTCTATCAGTTGCCCGAGGGAGCAAGGGTGGAGGATGCGATCCTTTACGCCGGCGGATTGAGAGCGGATGCCGATATAAGCAAAATAAATATGGTGGCTAAGGTGAAGGATGGTCAGCGAATAACCGTTCCTTCCCTTCCTTACCCCCAGCTACAAGTAAACCAACCCTCTTCCCCAAGCCAGCTTGCTTTCCCCGGGAAGGTGGACCTCAACAGCGCCACCCAAGAGGAACTCGTCTCCCTTCCGGGTATCGGTCCCGCCCTGGCGAATAGGATCCTCCAGTATCGCCAATCGGTGGGGAGATTCAATTATATAGAGGAACTTTTGAATGTCCCCGGTGTAGGGGAGAAGAAATTGGAGCAAATAAGACCATATGTAGAGGTCAGGTGATGCATATGCGTTATAGTCCAGCGATTAGGGAACTTCCACCGGAGGAGAGACCGCGGGAAAGGTTGCAGAAGTATGGAGCGGAAAGTCTTTCCACAGCGGAGCTTTTGGCAATAATCATACGCACGGGCACCAAAAGGGAATCTGCCCTCTCCTTAGGAGAGAGAGTTCTCTCCACCTTCAAGGGCTTAAAAGGATTATTCAATGCCTCACTCGAGCAGATTGCAAAGATAGAGGGGATAGGACGAGTTAAGGCAACGGAGATCAAGGCCGCCATCGAGTTGGGAAAGCGGATGTTCTCCCTCGTCGGGGAAGAGGAAAGTGTGAGGATAACTTGTCCCCAAGATGTGGTGAACCTTTTTCCCGAACTCCCCTTTCAAACCCAAGAGCATTTCAATGCTTTGTTTCTGGATGTGAAGGGTAAACTGATAAAGGCGAGGACGCTATTTGTGGGCACGCTTGATGCGAGCATAAGCCATCCAAGAGAGGTATTCAAGGAAGCGGTTGCCTGCTCCGCTGCCTCGGTCATAGTCGTTCATAATCATCCCTCAGGGGATTGCACGCCCAGCAGGGATGATATAGAGATGACCAGGAAACTAAAGCATTCGGGCGATATCCTGGCCATTCCTTTGCAGGACCACATCATCGTTGGGAAGGGTGGGTTTTACAGTTTCAGGGCATCAAGGGGGGATATCTGGTCTTCTAAGACGAATGTTGCTGAGTAATAAAAGGGCTTGCCCGCCTACAAGGCGGGCAAGCCCCGAGCGAGGGAAAAAGCAAGGAAAGTAGCTTGTATGTCCGTTCTATTAGACGACAAAAAAGCAAAAATGTTTCAGTTTTTCTCAGAAAAATTTCTTCGTTGCTTCAGAAAAAGAGTTCCAAAGATAAGCCGAATTATTTTATAATAAAAATTTTAAAAAAGCGAGGTGATAAGTTTATGTTGGAGTTACTCAAAGAAAGTCCAAATTACTTGCCCTTTGCTGTAGCAATCGTGGTCCTCTTCCTCACATCATCCGCCGAGGGTATCGATACTCTCCTATCAAATTTCCTCAATCCTCCCCAAACTGCCAAGCCCCATACCTGGTGGCATTGGTGTAATGGTAACATCACCTATGAAGGGATAACAAAGGACCTAGAGGAGATAAAGGACAAGGGCGTGAGTGGTGTCCAAATCTTCAATGTTGCTCCAGGGACTCCGCCCGGCCCGATCTTGTTTATGAGCGAAGAGTGGCATAAGCTCTTCAAACACACTCTGAAGGAAGCGGAAAGGCTTGGTTTGGAGGTCTGTATACACAACTGTGCGGGATGGTCAAGCAGTGGTGGTCCCTGGATAAAGCCAGAGTTCGCTATGCAGAAGGTAACCTGGAGCGAGGTCCAGGTTGAGGGACCCAAGAGGTTTGAAGCCGTTCTGCCTCAGCCCTCCACAGTGGCGGGATTTTACCGAGATATAGCTGTCCTCGCCTACCCTACCCCTGCGAGGGATTGGCGAATAGAGAATTGGGAAGGCAAAGCCTGTTTCCACAGGATGGATACGCCCGCTCCCGATACTCGCCCCCTTCCCCCTGATGCGGTAATACCTCGTGAGAGGATAATAGACCTCACCCCCAATCTCTCAAGTGATGGGCGCTTAGTTTGGGATGTCCCTCAGGGCAGGTGGACAATCATCCGCTTCGGGCATACCTTAACCGGCGCTCAGAATGCTCCCGCTCCCGATTCGGGAAGAGGTTGGGAATGTGATAAATTGAGCAGAGAGGCTCTTGATGAACATTGGAAGCACGCTATCCAACCTCTTCTTGAGGAAAGCGGTCCTTTAGCAGGTAAGGTCTTCAGGAGCGTCCTTATAGATAGTTACGAGATGGGTTCCCAAAACTGGACGCCCAAAATGAGGGAGGAGTTCAAAAAGAGGCGTGGCTATGACCTTCTTCCTTTCCTCCCAGTTATAACTGGTAGAGTTGTGGAAAGCCTTGATATCTCTGAACGTTTCCTTTGGGATTTCCGCCGCACAATCGCAGACCTGTTCAACGAGAACTATTACGGCTATTTCGGTGAACTATGTAGAAGACATGGGCTTCTTCTCTGGGTTGAACCCTACGGCAACGGCCCCTTTGACGATATTACCGCTGGTAGCAAGGCTGATATACCTATGAGCGAGTTCTGGATAGGGCACGGCTTGGGAGTTGAGAAGGACTGGAACGCCAAACTCGCTTCCTCTATCGGTCATATCTATGGCAAGCAGATTATAGGTGCTGAATCCTTCACCGCTGGTCCGCCTCACAGCGGGTGGGTGAATCACCCCTACTCTATTAAAGCGCTTGGCGACCTTATCTTCTGCAGCGGTGTGAACAGGTATGTCTTCCATACATTCGCCCATCAGCCCTGGCTGGACTATAAGCCGGGAATGACGATGGGTCCTTGGGGCCTTCAATTCAACAGATGTAACACCTGGTGGAATGACGCCAAAGCTTGGCTCACCTATATCGCCCGCTGCCAGTATCTACTCCAGCAAGGGGTATTTGTAGGGGATGTCCTCTACTATGTGGGCGAGAATTCTCCCCTCCCTATAAGGGTGAGCCAGCCTCTCCCTCCAAGCTACGATTTTGACGCCTGCGACAGGGAAACTCTCTTAAACCGACTTTCTCTAAAAGGCAATAAACTCGTCCTGCTAAATGGTATGTCTTACGAGGTCCTCGTCCTCCCCAATGAGCGGGAGGTAACGCCCCAAGTTCTGAGGAAGATAGGCAAATTAGTTAAGGGGGGAGCTTATGTAATCGGACCCAAGCCCTTGCGCTCCCCCAGCCTCCAAGGTTATCCCCAAGCCGATGAGGAGGTTAAAAAACTGGCAGACGAAATATGGGGAAATTGTGATGGCGATAAGGTTAAGGAACATAAATATGGAAGGGGAAGAGTTTTCTGGGGAATAAGCGTTGAGGATGTGTTAAAACTGAAAGGAGTAAAGCCCGATTTTGAATTCAACGGCACTCTGCCAGGGACAGCTATAAATTATATCCATCGCAGGGATGGGAATACCGACATCTACTTCCTCGCAAATATGAAGGAACGTTTTGAGACAGTGGATTGCATATTCAGGGTAAAGGGGAAAATTCCCGAACTCTGGTATCCCGATACAGGGAAGGTGGAAAAGGCAACGATGTTCCAGGTGGTGGATGACCGCACCAAATTGACCCTTGCCTTTGAGCCTTATGGCTCGCTCTTCGTCATCTTCCGCCAGCCAACAAGAGAGAGAAAAGCAGTGGCAAAAATCCTATATAATGGTCAGGATGCCCTCCTGCCTTCTCTGGAGGTTAAGGGCAAGTTGGAAATCGTGAGAGCGGTCTATGGTATCTTGGAAGACCCGAATAGGCAGGTTGATGTGACCGCACAATTGAGAAAGATGGTTAAGAACAATATGCTTATCGTCCCCGCTTCCAACGCCTTAGCGGGAGACCCAGCCCCCTTCGTCGTCAAGAAGATGAGGGTAGATTATAAATGGAACGACGAGTCGCACACCCTTATTGTCAACGAGAACGAACTCGTGGAAATTCCCAAGGGGATAGTAGGCGAGCCCCCGAAGGTTAAGTTGAGTTGGAATCCAAAAGGGCAATTGGAGGTTTTGGCTTTCGCCTCCGGAGTCTATGAGATTGAAACGACGATGGGAAAGAAATCCAAGTTTGAAGTCACCTCTGTTCCGAAGCCGATGGAAATTGATGGACCTTGGGAGGTGAGGTTCCCGCCCAATTGGGGAGCACCCGAGAAAGTGGTGTTTGATAAATTAATCTCCTGGACTGAGCATCCCGATGAGGGAATAAAATATTTCTCCGGCACCGCAAAGTATATAAAGGAAATAGAAGTGCCCCAGGAGATATTAGGCAAAGATAGGGCTGTTTATCTTGACTTAGGAGAAGTAGAGGTTTCCGCTCGGGTTAAACTCAATGGTAAAGAGTTGGGCATCCTCTGGAAGAAACCATACCAGGTGGAGATAACGGATGTAGTTAAGGCGGGGAAGAATGTCCTTGAGGTAGAGGTTACGAACCTTTGGCCAAATAGGCTAATAGGTGATGAGCATCTACCTCCAGATAGGGAGTGGAGCGACGGTATGTTGAAGGAGATTCCCCAGTGGGTTAGAGAGGGGAAACGGAGTCCTACTGGACGCTACACCTTCACCACCGCGCGCCATCACACAAAGGATTCCCCGCTTTTGCCCTCCGGTCTCCTCGGCCCGGTGAGGATTCTCCTGGGAGTGAAGAGAACCCTGAGCTTGTAAAGAAGCTTTCCAAGGGAATGGCGGAGGGAGCATTTCACTACTCCTCCGCCGTTCCCTTTTATGTGATTAAGGAAGCGTTCTCTCTTTAAGGGCGGTTTTTGGGGTCACCGATTTAAAGCCTGGCCGTTGGCTCTTGCCCGCCCGGCGGGTTTTGTTCAAAATATATTAAATGGACCGCATATCGGCGCTTTACTGCCTAAAAATTTTTCCAAAGTCCAAAATTATCTACCTGCTATTCCTCCTCTCCTTCGCTTTTGGGGAAGAGATGCCATTGTATATATCGGCAAAAGAAGTTTCTCGCTACCTTATGGAGTCCCTTGAGGTAGCAAAAGTAAGGGCAGTTTATACCTCAAAAGCCTTCTTTCCTCCAAACACCGTTCAGCTTGACCCCTGGCACCGCTGGAGGTATAACCGGGTGCTCTACGGCTATGTTGAGGAGGGGGAGGGCTATAGGCTCGTATTCCGCCTCTACTTCCCCTCGCGCTATTTATCTTCCGAGGGTAGGGATTATCTTCCCCTAGCTAAACAAGTTCTGAGGCAGGCTCTCTCTTTCTATATCCTTGGCAAGAAGTATCTCGGGAGGACCTCCCAGTGGTCAAAGGATGGAATCGTTGATATTTGGCTATCGGAGAAAGGAGAAGTGGGAGGTGAACAGATAGGCAGAGAGCTGTATATTTATCAGATAGGGAAGGGAAGGGAGGAAATAGAACTTCTCAGGGAGATAGCTCATGAATGGGGGCATCACATAATCCCGCCAATCGGTCCCTATAAAGGACCGGAGAAATGGGCTAATGGCTATATAGGGGAGAGGCTTCTTCTAAATCTGTTCAAAGGGAACCTTATACCTTGCCAGCAAAGGGAGGAGATAGCCAAATTCCTGGAAAGGAGGAATCGCTTACCCCTGGAAATATTTGAAAAGACAGGTTATCCCTCGGGACTCTTGAAAGATGAGGGGGAAGAGGGATTTTGGTATATAGTGGGATATGTTCTGAAGATAAGCGAAAAAGAGGGAATTGGGTTCATTCAGGAAATCCTCCAGAAGATAAAGGGCACAGTTCCCATCTCTCCTTCCGATTTTGCCAAGCTATTAGCCAGTAAATGAAGACCCTACGCCTGTGGTCCCAGACGTCCTGCCCTTATTCTCCTCCCTATTGCTCCTTGCATTCCCCCCAATCCCCAGCAGATTCCCAATAGGCTGATTATCCAGCCTATAAAGGGGATGTGCTTAAGGAGGAAGAAGATTATTATCCCCAGCGCCATAGAGGCGTAGAGATTGACCACTTCCCGCTTGAGGAGACGCCCCAGAATTTTCATTCCCAGAGCGGTTCCAACCAGGGGGGTGGTGAGGTAGAGGGCTATCATATAGAGCGCCAAGGTGATGAAAGTCAGGGGAATGCCTATTATGCTGATGGCGATAAGCGTTGCTCCTATGGGCGTGGCTATGAGGACAAGAAAACCCCAGCCTATGTGAAGCCAAGGTCTGGAGAGCATATAGCCCCCTGTCTCCCTTATATGACGAGGGAAAAGGAGCACGAGCACAGCTCCCGCTGCGATGAGCCCGAGAAGCCAGAGGAACTTAAGGGCGAGGGGAATACCCTTGGGCTGAGGTTTTTTGGGGAGAGGTGGTAGAGGGGTGTAAATAACCTTTCCCTCTATCCTCGCTTCCTTAGGAATAACCGTCTCCCTTTCCGCGGAGTAGAGGAGGTTGCCCTTGATATGGGTTGTAGGGAGGAGGGAAAGTTCCCGACTCTTGGAATCAACGCTCCCCCCTATCTCCCCTCCCAAAATAACCTCTCCAGCCCTTGCCTTAATATCCCCATTGACCTTCCCCTCAACATAGAGCCTTTGCGACCCAGCCAGGAGGTCCCAGCCAACCTCGGCACCTTTTGCTACCTCAACATACTTCCCTCCAAGAGTGGCATTTTTCCCAACCTTTCCCCCAAGGGTGACGGTCTCGCCCAAAGCCCGAACATTTCCCTTAACCTCACCCAATATCCTAATTCTTTGGGCAACGGCGATGACATCCCCCTCAACAATGCCTCCCACCTTCACTTCTTTCCCCACAAGAACAAGGTCCTTCTGAGCACGCCCGTTGAAGTCAAGGGTGCCTCCCGCCCAGAAATAGTTCTCCTTTATCGTCTCCTCGGATGCTACATAGGTAGTTCCCTCCTTTGGAGCTATCGCCAGTCCCTCCCCCACCAGGAGAACAGTTAATAGCAGGAAAATGGCAAACTTCCTTATTTTCAAAAATTTTCACCTCCTTTGTAAATTTTACCTCTTTTTCCCTCTTTGTTAATCGATCTCCTCTCCAAAAAGCCTCTTTAATCTCCCCCCACCATCAGTTTAGCACGCTCAAACCCCACTATTCAACGAAGAATGGATTTGGAACACGATAAATGCCTTTACTCAACAGAACCGAAACTTTATAATGGAAGGAGGGAGTGATAATATTGAGGCACACTTGTTTCGCTATATTTTTTCTTTTACTCCTCTCTTCTGCTCTTGCCAAGGTGGACATCTCCTATCAAATAGCTCCCAATGGGGTTATAAAGGAGCTGAAACTGGGTGATGTTCTACTTCTTCAAAACCTCAAGATAAGCATCGTCAAGCCGGGCTGGGAGGGCTCATATGCGGACCAGGAAACCGCGAGGGAGATAAGAGAGGAGAAGCAGGGTCTCTTTCAGGGTGTTTTCCCCTGCGAGGGGAAGCCGGTGAAATTTAAGGAGAGAATTCTGAAGCATACTAAAGGGTTGGAGCTTTCCTATCATCTTGAACCATCTGAGGACTTACCAATTGAGGCTCTCGTAGTTTTCGCTTCTCTTCCCACCTCGCCTAATGCCGGCAAGGGCGAATGGCTCGCTTATAACTCCTCTACCGATGTTCTCCGAAAGGACATCCTCCCTCCTCAGCTCCCCCCCTCCTATGTCCTTCTGAACGGGGTTTACGATGAATTCGGTTGGACCATTGCCAGTGGGGAACACCTCCGCTTCAAGATCAAGGGAGCTGATTTCGTCCAGTTCCAAGATGATAGGAAGTTCAACGCGGATAACTTCACATTTCAAATTTACACTCACACGAAGGAAAGAGGTATGTTAAGAAAAGGAGAAAAAATAGATTTGGAAGTGAGGTTGATAGCTATGGAGAAAGAAGAAGCAAGGAAAGAGATAGAGAAATTGGAAGAGGGGGTGAAAAAAAGGAAGGTCATTCCCTTATCCTCCGCAAAACCATTGAAGATAAACAAAATAGAAGCCAGTGCCAAACAATTGAAGGCTTACGGGAAGTTTGAGTTGACCCTAAATATAGACGCTACATTTGACAATCCCTTTGACCCAAACGACATAAGCATCTTAGCCCATTTCTCCTCTCCTAGTGGTAAGACCTTGAAGGTGAGGGGTTTTTACTATCAGGGCTATGAAATGAGGCAAGGAGGGTTGAGGCGCAGAGGCGAGCCTGTTTGGAAGGTCCGCTTCACTCCCAGTGAAGAGGGAACATACCATTACTATGTCATCGTCAAAGACCGTAATGGTGAGGAGAAATCAAGGGAAGATAGCTTCCAAGTAAAAGGAAGAGAGGGCGAAGGTTTCATCAGAAGGAGCAAGAGTTCAAATTATTACCTTCGTTTTGACAGTGGCAAATCCTTCTTCGCCATAGGAGAGAATATGTGCTGGGGAAGCTTAGATAGCTTTGCACGCTGGCTGAAGGAGTTAGGTGATAGCGGTGGCAACTACATAAGGGTTTGGATGTGTCCCTGGCATTTGAGTTTGGAGTGGAGCGCCAACGACCCTGGGGCGCAGGGCGATTACCAGGGATTGGGCAAATACGCCCTTGATAACGCCTGGAGGGTAGATAAGCTCTTAGAGTTAGCGCATAAGCACGGCATCTACATAATGCTCTGCCTTGGTTATCACGGAGAGGTCTCCGACCAACGGCTCTATTTTGGGGAGCAAAGATGGCACTATAACCCTTACAACAAGCAGAATGGTGGCCCCTGCGAGAAGCCCGCTGATTTTTGGACAGACGAGATAGCCCGTAAATTTTACAAACAGAGGCTGGAATACATAGTTGCCCGCTGGGGCTACAGCCCCAATATTCTGTCCTTTGAGTTCTGGAACGAGGTTAATGCCCCTGCTTTCTGGGTTGAGGAGATGGCTAACTATATGAAGTCCATAGATCCCTTCGGGCACCTTTGCACGACGACCTATGGAGACGAGGAAGTTTGGCGCCTGCGAAATATGGACTACTCCCAAATACACCATTATGGGGTGGGCGACCAGCCCGATTTCACTCAGTTATTCCACACCGCTTGCCGAGAATATACAGAGAAATTCAAGAAACCCTTCTTAATCGGCGAGTTCGGAATAGATTTCCGAAAGAGCGATGCCAACTATGATGAGAAAGGTTTAGGCACAAGTATGCACAACGGTATGTGGTCAGCGATGCTATCACGCTCAATGGGGACAGCTATGGTTTGGTATTGGGATAACTATGTTCATCCCAAAGGGCTATATAGAGAATTCACGCCCATAGCCAAGTTCGCCGCAGATATCCCCTGGGCAGAGCGAGATTACGAGTTTATCAAATACAGCGAGCCATTCTATGTAGAAAAGAAGGGAAGGGGCTACGGAGAGATCTCTATTATACCCACTATGGGTTGGGGTAAATCCACCGGAACGGAATTCACCATCTTGAGAAATGGCAAGTTAGAAGGAATGGGGAGCTTCAGCGGTTTCCTTTATTCCCCCGGCAAGCCCGATCTAAGAGCCCCCTTGTCCTTCAATGTTGATTATCCAGAGGCGGGGAAGTTCCTCTTTACCGTCAGCACAGTCTCAAGTTCCTGCGAGATAGTGGTTAAAGTGGACGGAGAGGAGAAGATGGTCCTTCATTTGCCCGAGGATGACGAGGGATATAAGGACAAGGCTTGGCAGGAGCAGTGGTCAATCTGGCAATACCACTACGAGAAGGAGTACGGAATTGATATACCAAGGGGGAAGCATAGGATAGAGATAGAGAACAGGAGCGGTGATTGGGTGAGCATATCCCGCTATCGCTTGACAAACTACAGGGATTTGAGCATTCCCGATGTGGACATACTGGGGCTCTGCACCGATAGCGAGGCGCTTCTTTGGATACACGATAAGCAGAGCAACTGGCTGAACGATATGGAGGGGAAGATTCCCCAGAAGATGGACGCCTTCACTTTCAACTTGATCGGCTTGAAGGACGGAGATTACACAGTGAAGTGGTTCGATACGAGGGCGGGGAAGTTCGTAAAAGAGGAAATAATATCTTGTAAAGGGGGCGAACTCCCTCTCAAAGTCGAGGGCCTTCTCCGAGACATCGCCGTGAAGATAAGGCAAAAATGAAATCCTGCTTTGTCGAATAAATCAAGGGAGGTGAGAAAATTGCAATTTTATCTCTTGGCTTTCTTATGCTTTCTCCTTGTAGAAGGAGTCTTCGCCTTCGACCCACCCATTGATTCTCTGGGATCTTTCACTGCCCGCATTGAGGGACCGAGTGAGGTAAAGGAAACGGGGAAACCTTTCCCCATAACCGTGATTGTGGAAAGTAGGGAAGAGGGGGAGATAAAGGGCACAGTGCAAATCGGGCTAATAGATGATTGGAAAGCGGAACCGGAGGGACTCCCCTTCAACATCAAGGGTAAAGGGGAAGCAAGATTGAATTTCAAAATAACGCCCTCCCCTCAAACCTATAACGCTCATTATCCCATCCATGCCTTCGTTAACTTCAAGTTGGATGGTGAGGACTATCAACTTCATCCTATCCTCGTCCTCCGAGCGGACATCCCCCAACCGCCTAAGCCCCGAGTTTCTATCCCCTGGAAGCCTTTTGAGGTGCCTCCCGATAGTGCGCTTGCCCTCTGGCATCTTCCCACCTATAGAGTCATCTTGCGAGTTTTTGGGGAGAAGTCCCAGATTGTCTCAATGGGAATGGGTGGTAGCGACCCCCGCACTAAGGCATTTTGGAGCCTCGGCGACAGAATAACTCGGGGAGATACAAGGGAAACGATCGGTATGCATCCACCCTGGTTCAATAACCTCGTGGGAACAATATTAGTAGAATTTCCCCTGAAATTACCAAAGGGTAAACTGGTAATCCTCCGCTTTGCCAATGCTATAAGGGACCACATTCCTCCCGAGCCCCCCAGCGATGGTGTAACCTTCCGCGTGCGTATCCTCCCCTTCACTGCTCCGGAGGGAGAGGAGGGCACAATAGTCTATGAAAAACATACCGCCGCGAAGGTTTGGGATGAAGGCGAGGTTGATTTGAGCAAGTTCGCTGGTCAATCCATACGCCTGCAGTTAGAATCACATCCCGGACCGAAAAATGATACCACTTGCGACCAATCCTATTGGGCTGAACCCACACTAATCGTGGGCACACCCCCTCAAAAAGGAGCATTCCCCCCGCTACCTAACGCTCCCTACCGCCGGCTGGGGAACCTTCGGATAGGCGATGAGGATTACGAGGTGCGAATGTGGGAGGGAAAGCGGGGTATACTGGATTCCCCAATCGGCTTCGTTAGTGAGAGGAAAAGCCTTCTCTTCAATGGCTTTAAAGTAAAGGTTTTAGGTGACGATTTGAGCGATTGGCGCTCAGCAAGTCAACTTAAAAGTGTCAAAAAGGGCGAGGAAAAAGGGCATCTCGTTTATAGACATTCTTTCTCCAGTTGGATGGGTGACTTCGATCTACTATCTGATATCTGGCTTGAAAACGGAGCCTTGAGGGTCAAATTCCAGCTGGAAAATACCCCTCCATCGCGCCCCTGGCTCGCCACCTACATTGAGGACATCTCCCTCGGGGAGTGGAGCGAGCAGGCTGATAAAATATACGCAGGTGATGGAAATGTTATAGTTGAGCCGAAGGCTTTCAACCTCTGGTTCGATGGACACTCGCTCTCCACCTCCTTCGTGGGCTTTGACTTCACCAGTGGATTATCAATCGTTCAGGGAGTAGACGCAGTGCCCAGCTATCTTGAAGTAACACCTCAATCCAGAATCTACACCCTTCACACTCCCCATCCTCAGGTTGTCTCACTTATCCCAGCAAAGAGCGCCTGGCAAGGTGCCAAGATATGGAGGGAAATAAACCGATTAAAGCCAGCAGGAGGAGTGAGGAAGCTTGCGGGGCGTTTCGTCTTCGACCTATGGGGGGGAGGATATGGAGAGAGTGCCGATGCTTTGGAACGTTCCTTCCGTTACGGATTGACCGATTCCCTTGTCGTCTGGCATAACTGGCAAAGATGGGGCTATGACTACCGCCTTCCCGATATCTATCCACCTAATCCCCAATTTGGAACATTTGAGGATTTCCTAAAGCTCGTCAATACCTGTAAGAAATACGGGGTCCTCTTCGCTCCCCACGACAATTACATAGATTTCTATCCTGATGCGGAAGGCTTCTCTTATAAGAAGGTCGCTTTTACCCGGGAGAGGAACCCCGTTCCTGCTTGGTATAACGAGTGGCGGAAGGCGCAATCCTATCGCTGGCGAGCGGACCAGGTTTTTACCTTTCTTGAGAGAAACCTGAAGCTGATTAAGGAAGGGTTCGCCCCCACCGCCTACTTTATAGATGTATGGTCCTCGATATGTCCCTATGATTACTGGACAGAGGATGGTAGATTCTACACTCGTCTTTATACAAGAGATGTCTGGGGGAAAGCCTTCGCTTGGATAAGGGATTTCCTCGGCGATGATGCCCCCCAAATCTCCGAGAGCGGGCACGACCAGCTTATTGGCTGGCTGGACGGTGGGCAAACAAACCATCTGCGAGTTGATATACCACCTCCAGGCTATTATCAGTGGGCTGTTTGGGCGATTCAGTGCAAAGATGCGGAGCGTATCCCTTGGTATGATATGGCTCATCATAGTAAGTTTGTCCTCCATGGCGCCGGATATGAAGGGCGCTATGTTGCGGGTCTTGACACTCGCCTCCACGGCATCTATAGCGATGATTACATAGCTACAGAAGTCCTAACAGGGCACCCACCTATGGTCTCGTTTCCCTTCGGACGAGATGTCGTCCGCAAATATTGGCTCCTCCACGACCTGACGCGAGCCCTCGCTTTAAAGGACATAGAGGATGTGCAATTTTGGGATGGCGATATCCACAGGCAATTCGTGCGCTGGAACAACGGGGGAGAAGTATGGGTGAATAGAGGTAAGGATGATTGGCAAGTGGAGGGACACATCCTTCCCCAATACGGCGTCTATGCCAAAGTTCCAACGGAGGAAGGGATAGTAGAGGTAGCTATAGAGCGAAAGGATGGCGTGATAGTCGATTGGTCTCGCTCTCCCTCTATGATATTCGTAAATGCTCGCCCATTGGTGAACGAGAGGCTCCCGGTGGAGGTGAGTATTTCCTCCCTCAAATTTTTGGGCAATAGGGAGGGAGAGATACAACTCCGTTGGGAAGCAAAAAAGCCCCTATCAGACGAGATGCTCATATTCGTCCACTTCGTTGACAAAACCGGTGAGATAAAGTTCCAAGCTGACCATAATCCTCCTATCCCCACCACCCAATGGGAGGGGAGTATAATAAGTTCAGCTCGCTTCAGGATTGCTGACCAATATAAAGGGGGAGAAGAGTTTGAGGTGAGGGTGGGTTTGTGGGATCCTAAGACAGGGGGAAGGGCGAGGTTGGAGGGGTGGGACGATGGCACTGCTCGTATCCGCTTGGCGGAGATAAAGCTGGAAGGAAGCGGAGAGGAAATAAGGGATATAACCTGGACACCTATAAGGGAGGAGGACCCCCTCATAGCGAGGCTGAATCCCCTGGGAAAGATGATGGATTTCGGCGGGATAATCACCAATGGCTCCGCAAGATTGACAAAGGATAAAGATGCCCTCCTAATAACTCCCCTCCCCCACGGTCCCCAGTTTGAGATGAGGATTGCTTGGAGCTCCCTTCCCTGGAAGTTGGGGAGAGCGGAGACGGTTGAGGAAATGGACGAGGAAGGCAATGTTTTAGCAAGTTCCCCCCCTCAATGGGATGGCGATAGCCTAGTTCTTACTATCCACCCAGCCGTCTTCACCTATAGGCTGAAGTAGAGGTAAAAGCGCAGATCTCGCTATTTAGCCTCCTTTAACTTAAAGACCACAAGGGAGTAGGGAGGGAGGGGATAGGAGAACTTCTCGCTTACTTCTTCTATATCCCTGCTCAGTGGTGAGACTCGCTGGGGTTGGGAGAAACTATTTTCATCATCGGGAGAATTTCCCGTGAGAATTATAATTTTCCCCTGCTTTTCCAACTTTCTCCCTTCAAATTGGAGATCTGCGGTATGCCATTCGGGGCTTGTGTTGACGACCTTTAAGAAAACTTCCTTTGTTTCCTCGGACTTAGTAGCGGAGGCTAAAATCGCTGAGGGCATCTGCGCCTCAACATCGTGGATTAACTCGCCATCCAGATAGCACCTAATTCGATTCCCCGAAAGCTCTATGGATATATCATACCATCTCCCGACCTCTATTCCCCCCGCGACCTCCTTACTAATTATGCTCTTACTTCCCCCTATGCATCTCTCTATTGCATGACGAGTATTGCCCCATCCCCCAATGTTCCACCAATACCAGTTATTATCGTCCTTAACCCCGAACATTATAAGGAATCCCTCTTTCCCTCCTAACTTTCGTGCTTTCAATTTAAGGGTATAATCACTCCAATCCCTATCTCCCCCAACGATACGCACATCCTCTTCAAGTGATAATTGTTTAAGCACTCCTTCCTTTACCTGCCAATCACCACGCACAACTCTCCATCCCTCCAATCCTCGGGAGAAATCGGCTTGGAAGACAACCTCGTCTCCCCTCAAGACCTTTATATCCCCAAACTCTGCTTGAGTAAGCCAGGTTCCCACCCCGATAGCTCCCGAGATTATGCCCGTGTCCTTCTCCACTTTCACATTAACGGGTAGAACGAAATCACCCCTGTTTTCGCTGAAAAGCTTCTGCACATAGTAAGAGGGGGTGCCATATACATTGGTGTTATCAAAGCATACGAGGTCGGGATTCCACCTTCGGTCGTTGATGTTAACGAGGAGGGGTGCGTAGGAGGCCATAACAACTATGTCGCTGTTGCGTTCCAAACCAGTCATAAAAGCCGCTTCCGCTATAGCTGCCCTGAGGTTCCCCGTTCCACAGTTTTGGGTAACCGCGTATTCCCCCACGAATATACGAGGTCCCTTGCGGTCGTATCCATCGTAACGGGTGGCATTGAGGATGAACCACTCAGGGGAATTGTAAAAATGCTCGTCCACGATATCCATAGGAGCGCCTTGCACGGGAACATTAGCGATGAGCTCTATTTGAGGATATTTTTCCTTTATAGCTTTATGGAGGAGGGCGTATCTTTCCTCATAAGCCTGCCCCCAGTTCTCGTTTCCGATCTCCACAAATCTGAGTTTAAACGGCTGGGGATGTCCGTTCTTAACTCTTAGGGAACCCCATTTGCTGTCTAGGGGTCCCACCGCATATTCAATTGCGGAGAGGGCATCCTCAATCCACTCTTCCATTTTATCCAAGGGGGCTATTTCTTGATGAGACATTCCACAGTTAACCACCAATATTGGTTCTGCTCCCAGAGCCTCACACATCGTAAGATATTCGTGAAGCCCCAAGCCTTCGCTGGTTCTATAGCCCCAGATACACCATCTTCCCGGACGCTCGGCGATATCGCCGAGCGTATTCCGCCAGCGAAGGGCATGATCAAGCCTTTCCCCCTCAACAAAGCATCCACCGGGGAAGCGCACAAATGAGGGTTTCAAATCCGCTAACATCTCCATAAGGTCGTGGCGAAGTGGTAATCCCTTCCATCTATCCCTGGGCATAAGGGAGACAACATCCAACCAGATTATCCCTGCGGAAGTAGCATAGATGACGAGGCGAGCGGAGGAGCAGGAGCTGTCCGAGTGGAGGACTACATTAAATCTTTTCCAGTGGGGCTCCAAGCCCTCTATGCGAGACTGGGCATAAGTTATACCGCTGGGATGCTCCAAGCAAATTAGCAGGTCACCTCTATAGCCAGCCTCGCAACGGGCGTAGAGTGAGAGATCGTATAGCTTGCCTTTGTCTATCTTTATCCCCCAAAATCCCCCATTGGCTACTCCCAAGCGTCCCCTACCAAGTTTTGTGATGCTCATTTTCAACGAATGGGGATTATTAGGGTTTAAAGGGTGAGCGGTATCCACCTCCACCTCACCCTCCGCTTCTCCCTCCTTCACTATGCTCCATCCGGCGAGGGGAACTGCTTCTTCAAAGTCGCGGTTCCTCACCAGCTCCGCGTAAATCCCTCCCTCGCCCGAATGATTTATTTCCTCAAAGAATATGCCCCAGAGAAGAGGGCTGACCTTGTGAAGCGGATTAACGAGGTCAACCGAGATAACCGCTTCTCCTCCCACCAGGGAGGAGATTCCAACTATTAATAATAGAAGAAAAATTTCTCCCAATTTCTTCCCTCACTATGGTAAGTTCCCTTTAAAAGACAGTCAATACTCTATTGCCTCGCGAGGTAGGATGCAGTGCTCATAGGGATGCCTAACTGCTACCATCTCCGTTATCAGGTCCGCTATATCCAAAATCTCCTTGGGGCAATCTCTTCCCGTTATCACTATATCCACCTCGTTCTTGAACCTTTTCAAGAAGGAGAGCACCTCTTCTTTATCTACCAATCCAAGATTTATTGCGTGAGTTATCTCGTCTAAGATGAGGAAATCGCACTTTCTCTCCTCAACAAAGTTCCTTGCCAAACTCCACCCCTCTTTTGCCAACTGCCTATCCCCCTCCCCTACCTCCCTAACCCCTTTTTCCCTAAGCTCAGGATTTCTCTCCAGGGTCTCCCTCGGGACAAGAAAGCCTTTCTCACCGTATATCCTCAAGGTGAAATTCCTCAATTTGGAGAGAATGCTTACCTCGGAGGTGGGGATTTTGAGAAACTGCACCATCAACACCTTCCTGCCTGCCCCGACGGCCCTTATGCCCATCCCTATTGCCCCTGTAGTTTTGCCCTTTCCCTTCCCAGTTAGGACGAATATCATCCCGCTGCGCACACGCTCCAACCGCAATTAGTGCACAACTTGCATCCCTCCTGCTGGAGTAAGGGATTTCCACAAACTGGGCAGAGTTCCTCATCGCTTTGTAGCTTACGAGATGTTCTCTCTTCGCTTGGACCGACTTTCAAATATATGAATGGTCCCTTCGCCTTCACATCCTTCATCTCTGCCAGTTCCTCTTTCGGCTCTTTTCTCTCCTTTTCCCCTCCTAAGGCGTAAACTCCCTTTATTGACTTATAGCGAAATACAGTTATATCCTTACAGCCGAGCTCGTAAGCGAAGAGGTAAGCTTTTTTGATATCTTCAACTGTTGCGTTGGGAGGGAAGTTAATCGTCTTTGAGACCGAGGAATCCGTCCACTTCTGGATTTCAGCCAGCGCTCTTATATGGTTCTCAGGGGAAATATCCAAAGAGGTAACGAATACCCGCTTTAATGGAGGCGGGATATAGGGGAGATTTTGACAAGAGCCCTCGTTATCCGCAACATCCTTGATGAGAGCCTCGTCAAACAGGCCTTCCCTTTCCATAATTTTCTCAAAAACGGGGTTCACATAGTAGAATGTGCCGATGGAGACCCTCTTTTCATAAACGAGGCTGAAGTTTGGCTCAATTCCCGCTGAACAACCAGCTATCATTGAGATACTCCCCGTGGGCGCCACTATGGTGGTATAGGCATTACGTAACCCCTTTGCCTTTATCTCTTCTGCTATGCTTTCCCAATCTTCCCTCCAGTTCTCCCTCTCATAGAAACCTTGGAAGGGTAGTTTCCCCTCGGGGAAGAAGCTCTTGTTGAAATAGGGGAAGCTTCCCCTCTCCTGTGCCAGTCTGATGGAGGCAATTTTTGAGTGATAGTTGACGAACTCCATCAACCTTCCCATCCATTCCCTACCCTCCTCGGAATCATAGGGAACTTCAAGTTCATAAAGAAGGTCGGCCAATCCCATTATCCCCAAACCTATCTTCCTCGTGTTGAGGCTCATCTCCTCTACTTCCGGCAGAGGATAATAGTTTATGTCAAGGATATTATCCAAAAGCTTCGTGGCGAGCTCAACCGTCCTCCCTAAGTCCTCCCAATCGATTGTTACCTCCCTTCTGCGGTTATGTTCCTTCACCCTTACAAAAGCCCAGAGATTTATTGAACCGAGGTCACAGGACTCGTTTGGATAGAGGAGCGATTCCCCACAGGGGTTCGTCGTCTCTATCGGTCCCAAAGTATTTAAGAAGGGGTTGAACTTGTTGACATTATCGGCGAAGATGACGCCCGGCTCAGCCGACTCCCAAGCCTGATAGGCTATGAGATCAAAGAGTGCTTGGGGATCAATATATCTTGCTACCTCTCCCGTGCGAGGATTTATGAGAGGATAAGGTTTCCTCTCTTCATAGTAGTCCCAGAAATCGGGTTTTATAAGCACTGATATGTTGAAGTTCTGTAACTGGAGATTGCCCCTCTTTGCTGTCACGAACTCCTCTATATCTGGGTGGTTGGAGTTAAGTATCCCCATATTCGCTCCCCTTCTTATCCCTCCCTGCTTGATAACCTCCGTCATTTTGTCAAATAGAGTCATAAATGTGACGGGACCGGAAGCGGTGCCAGCGGTGCTCCTCACGAAATCCCCCGCTGGTCTTAACTTTGAGAAATTATAACCTACCCCTCCCCCCGATTTGAATATAAGCGCTGCATTCTTCAGGGTCTCCATAATAGAATAGAGGCTATCTTGGATATCTAAAACGAAGCAGGCGAGCCCCATACCCAGTTCCCTTCCGAAGTTCGCCAGGGCAGGGGTATTGGGGAAGAATTTCCTCTCCACCATTAGTTGATAGTATCCTTCCAGCTCTTCCTCGTAGTTATCGAACTCGCCCCCCGCAATCATCTCCAGAAGCTTAGTGAGTGGGACTTTCATTTGTCCCTTTTTATTAAACCTTTCGAACATTCTAATGAATGCCTCAATGTGAAAGGGATTAAGAATATATTTCCCTATCCTCAATTTCCCTTCATATCGGGAGCTGTCAACCTTTTCCTTAGGTTGAGGTTTGCCCCTTCTTTGGAAAACCCTCTCGTCGTAGAGTAGAGAGGGGAGGGTTATATGGGTAGCCACCCTCTGGAAAAGCTCTTTGGGCGATTCTATCACCTTGCCCTGGGGATCCTTTTTGAGATAACGGGAGGCGAGCACTCGCAGGCTATTGATGTCGAACTTCTTATCTACTTCGTCTATCTCCGGCTTGTTGAGGATTTGTTGTTTCTCCTTGCGAATCTCCGCCCTTTTCCTTCTGTAGAGGATGTAAGCTTTCGCTACCCTCGCCTTCCCCTCCTCGATCAGGACGGACTCTACAATATCTTGCACTTCTTCAACCTTGGGAATTTGCCCAGGCTGTAGCTTCGCTTCCAGTATCTCAACTACTCTTCTGCTAAGCCTATCCGCTAACTCGTAATCGGGCTCGCCCACCGCCTCAGTTGCTTTATAAATAGCGTTAGTTATCTTCTCCCTCTCAAAAGGGACAATTGTCCCGTCCCTTTTCTCTATTTTCTCTATGGTCATATGGGGGAAATGCCTCCTTTCTTATTTCTTTTTGAATAGCTTGAGAAGCTCCTCAACGGGGAGGCAATTGACGATGTCTTCTTTCTCCAACCAGCCTCTTCGGGCTGTAGCTACTCCATATTCAATAAGATTGAGTTGGTCTATGCTGTGAGCATCTGTGTTTATGGCGAACTTGGCCCTCTTCACCTTAGCAGCTCGGCAGAGTATATCAGGTAAATCCATTCTGTCAGGAAAAGCATTTATTTCGAGAATGGTCTTTGTCCTCAACGCTTCATCTATCAATTTCTCCCCATCTACTTCGTAGGCGTCCCTTTTCCCTATCAGTCTTCCCGTGGGATGTCCCAGTATATCCACCACTTCCCTCTCCATAGCACGGCAGATTCTCTCCGTCATCACATCCTTTGGTTGTTTAAAGGCGCTATGGACGGAGGCAATGACGAAATCAAGTTGGTCCAGCACTTCCTCATCTATGTCAAGCGTCCCGTCCATCTTTATATTCACCTCCACCCCCGCGAGGATGGTTATCCCTTCGATTTCCTCGTTCAACCTCTCTATCTCCTCCTTCTCCCTAAGGATTTCTTCCTCATTCATCCCTGCAGCAACGCCCAATCCTTTGGTGTGGTCAGCGATACCAATATACTCGTAACCCATTCGTTTCCCCGCCAGAGCCATTTCCCTTATGGTGAAGTGCCCATCTGAATGCTTTGTGTGGATATGAAGGTCTCCCCTTATATCTTTGAATTCCACCAGATGGGGAAGCTTCCCTTCTTTTGCTGCCTCTATTTCCCCTCTGTCCTCCCTCAACTCGGGAGGGATATAGGGCAAGCCAAGGGTGTTGTATACTTCCTCCTCGGTCCTTCCTGCTATGCGTTCATCCCCTCGAAAAACGCCATACTCGCTTATCTTCAAGCCCATATCCTGGGCTATCTTTCGCAGGTGAATATTGTGCTCCTTTGAACCGGTGAAATACTGGAGAGCTGCTCCGAAACAATCGGGCTCAACCACCCTAACATCCATCTGTATGCCCATATCGGTAATCACGCTCGTCTTGGTCTCCCCCTGCGCCAGAACCTCCCGCACGATGGGGAGGGATACAAAAGCATCCATTACCTCCAGGTGGTTAGTTGAGGTAACGAGTATGTCTATATCACCGATTGTTTCCCTTCTCCTCCTTAAAGAACCAGCGGGCTCTATCTTATCTATCGGTGCCCTTTCCTTTAACCACTCTACTACTTGGCGAGCGAAAGGGAGGGCTATGCCCAAGGGGACACGCTCTCCAAATCTCCTCAGCCTTTCTATCCCTTTGAGAATGTTCTCCTCGGTCTTTGGACCCAAGCCCGGAAGGACGCGCAATTTCCCCTCCTTTGCCGCTTCTTCCAGTTCCTCTATGGATTTTATACCAAGCTCCTTATAGACAAGCCAGGCGGTCTTTGGACCCACCTCGGGAATTTTCAATAATTCCACTACCCCCGCAGGAATGCTTGACTCCAATTCCTCCAAATAAGAGAGTTTCCCCGTTTCTATCAGCTCTCCTATCTTATCTGCTATACTCTTGCCTATGCCCGGTACCTGCATAAGGCGTCCCTCTTGGTAGATCTTCTCTATGGGTTCGGAAAGCGATTCCACAACAAGCGCTGCCTTCTCATAGGCGCGCACCTTGAAAGGGTTCTCTCCCTTTATATCAAGGAGCTCAGCGATGCGATAGAAAACCTTTGCTATTTGGGCATTGGAAATGGGCACAGTTTCTCCCTCTAAAATTTATTTTAAAATTTACCCCTACTTTTAGCAAGGTGTTTTCTTTCCCTCTCTGGGTCAACAAAAAAGAAGTTCCATTACATAATTTAGACCTTTGCTATCCCTATACTCCCCTATGATTTTAAACCCAGCTTTTTTATAAAGGGAGATGGCGATTTTGTTATTTTTGCTTACAGTAAGACGCAATCCCTTTTTTCCTCCTGACCTTGCTTCCCTTATTAGCCGGTTCAACAACTTCTTCCCTATCCCATTCCCTTGGTATGCATCCTGCACACAAATTGCCAATGCGGGAATGGGGGCGAAACTCGGTTCCCACCAAACGATACCAACTATTTTCCCTCCCAAGTCCGCTACGAAGCAAGTGATATCTCCTCTTTGGACAAAGTTCTCCGGGAACCCCTTGGGAAGGGGATGGAAGGAGAAAAAGCGGATAGTTCTGGGAGAAAGAGAAGAGAGGAATTCCTCCAATAATCCGCTGTCATCGGGCCTGAGCTCTCGAATGAAGGGCATATGCTCACCGCTCTCCTTTCCCTATCGTTTCCAACTTGCTCAAATCAACATTGCAGGTGACCGTTAATTCCTTTTCCTTTATTGTAATATTCTTTATATCTACAGGGATTGTGAAGGGGATAAGGGATGATATGTCAAGGATGGGATTCAACTTGTCTATGGCTAATTGGAGGAGGCTTTGGGGAATAGGGAGGGAGAGAAACTCACCCGAAGGCTCCACAAAATAGATATCCTTACCCCTTCCTTCCAATTTTCCATATATCTCTATGGGGAAGGAAAATAGGGGAGCACCTACCCTGAAGCTCAGTTTAATCCTGCCGTCCAAGAGCTGGATCTTGGCTCTCTCCTTCCCCACTTCGTTGAGAGCTTCTTCGGTCAGCATCAGATTGACCTCTCCCTTTCCTGCTCCCACAAATTGCATCTTCCGTGAAAACAAAAGCCTGGCCAGATTAAATTTCAAATTGGACAGGGTAAGAGATACAGATTTGATGGGGATACTTTTATATTTGATATCCTCTCCTAGGAATTTTAGCCTTTTTATCTTTCCCGCCATGACTTTTTTCGGCGTAATCTTTATGGGGAGCGTTTCCGTTTGGAAACCTTTCATCTTCACCTCCGCACTATCTATCCTCCCCAAAATGTCTTGGGGAAAGGATGCGAGGTCTACATCTACCTTTATCTCTTCCGCTCCCCCAACATAAGAGAGGAAAACATCCCTTATTTTGTTTTCAACGAAGGATGGACGGAGCAAGGCTTTATCAAGGAGGAAGAGAAGAGCGAGGTAGAAGAGGGACTCCTTCAAGTTTAACCCCCTAAGTAGGCACTCTTTATAGATTCCATATCCCTCAAATCCTCCGCTTTTCCCTGGAGGACGACCTCACCACGCTGGAGGAGAGCTGCTCTATTAGCTATTTGAAGTGCCATATGGGCATTCTGCTCCACAAGGAGGATGGTAACTCCTTCCTCATTTATCTCTTTTATGTAATGGAAGATGTCCCTGACGAGAAGGGGGGCGAGCCCGAGGGAAGGTTCGTCTAAGAGCAAAAGGCGAGGCTCCGTCATAAGCGCCCTAGCGATGGAAAGCATCTGCTGTTCCCCTCCACTTAAAGTGCCAGCAGGCTGATGAAGCCTCTCCTTGAGAATGGGAAAAAGCGAGAAAACCGCTTCCAGATTTTTCTTTATACCCCTCTCCCTTATATATCCCCCCAAAAGTAGGTTCTCCTCCACTGTCAATTTGGAGAAGACCCTCCTCCCCTCCGGCACTTGGGAAATACCCCTTTTAACTCTTTCCTGAATGGGTAGGAATGTTATGTCTTCTTCTTGAAAGTATATCCTTCCTCTACGAGGGATAATGAGCCCACTAATGGTTTTTAAAGTGGTAGTTTTACCCGCCCCATTGGCACCCAATAGGGCAAATATCTCCCCCTCCTTCACTTCAAAGGAAACATTCCTCAAAGCTTGTATGGAATCATAAAATACCTCTATTTCTTCTACCCTTAGCATTACTCCTTTTCTCCAAGGTATGCTTCTATGACGGCGGGATTACTCGCTATTTCCTCGGGGGAACCCTCCCCTATTATCTCCCCATAGGAAAGGGCGATTATCCTCGGGCAATAGCCCATTACTATCCTCATATTATGCTCTATCAAAAAGATAGTCAAAGAGAATTTTCTCCTTAGATTGTGAAGTTCTTCTATAAGAGAAATCGCCTCCTGATGGCTCAGTCCAGCAGTTGGCTCATCCAAAAGGAGTAATTTGGGTTTTAAAGCAAGCGCTCTGGCTATCTCCAATCTCTTCCTCTCTCCATAGGGAAGGGCATTTGCGGGTCTCGGCCAATATCGCTCAAGTTGGAAGCTCTTGAGAAGTTTGAATGCGGATTCTTCCAATTCTCTCTCCCCTTTTTGGTAAGAGGGAAGAGAAAGGATAGGGGCATAGATAGGGTAAGTTATACCTTCGGCTAATTTGACATTATCTGCTACAGAAAGACGGGAGAAGAGCCGGAGAGTTTGGAAGGTGCGAGCGATGCCCAGGCGGGCTCTTTTGTGTGGGGGAAAGGATGTTATATCTCGCCCCTGAAAGAGAATTTTCCCCCTATCAGGGAGCACAGCCCCACTTATAGCATTGAAGAGGGTTGTCTTGCCTGCTCCATTCGGTCCAATTATTCCCAAAAACTCTCCTTCTTTAAGGGAAAAAGAAATATTGCGTAGGGCGACAAGTCCTCCAAACCTAACAGTTAAATTCTCTACTTGAAGGAGGGGAGCTTCCATCATACCCCCTCCTTTTTCCCAAATATTCCCTGAGGGCGAAGAAGGATAAAAATAAGCAGGAGAGAGGCAAAGAAAAGCATTCTAATGAATTCCTTATTCTGAGATAGAACGGGGTTTTGCTCAAGGAGGAGGCGTAAGCCCTCGGGCAAAAGGGTTATTATCATCCCACCAGCTGCCGCTCCATAAATCGTTCCCATGCCTCCTACTACCCCCATTAGGATTATCTCTATAGATTTCATAAATGTGAAGGAATCGGGATGGATGAAGGATGTCCAGTGGGCGTAAAGTGCTCCCCCAATGCCAGCCAAGCAGGCGCTAAGGGAAAAAGCGAAGACTTTGTATTTAACCACATCTATGCCCATCATCTGGGCTGCTAATTCATCCTCTCTTATAGCGAGAAGGATTCTACCTGGCTGGGATTTAAGTAGGGCAAGGCAGAGCCAGAGGGCAATAGCGAGGGCGAGGTAAACGGAAAAGAAGGAGGAAAGGATGGGAATTCCCTTGAGACCCGTTGCTGCCCCCAAGCTTTTTGCGTTGAGGATGGCTACCCTTACTATCTCACCAAAGCCCAGGGTAGCTATTGCCAGATAATCACCCCTCAAGCGAAGGGTAGGAATCCCCACAACGAACCCCGCAGCCGCAGAGAGGAGAGTGGCGAAGAGGATAGCGGGCAGGAAGGGAAAGTGATAATTAAGGGTAAGAAAGGCTGAGGAGTAAGCACCTATTGCCATAAAGCCGGCGTGTCCAATGGAGAATTGACCTGTGACTCCCGCGACGAGATCCCAACTAAGAGCGAGGATGGCATTGACGCCCATAAGGATTATTATCTGTAGGGCGTAGGGGTTGAATAAACGGGGATTGGAGATAGGATAATTTATCAGCCAGAGGAAAAGGGGGATAGCGAGGAGCAGGAGTTTTTTCCAATTCATAATTTCTCCACCACTCCCTTGCCAAGTAGCCCCTGGGGGCGGAGGAGGAGGACTAAGATGAGGACGAGGAAGGCGAGGAGGTCCCGATAACTTGAGGAAAGGTAGGCGGAAACCAGGGTTTCCGCCTCGCCCAGCACGAAACCACCCACCATTGCCCCGGGAATACTTCCTATTCCTCCGAGGACCGCTGCTATGAAAGCTTTAAGCCCGGGCAGAAGTCCCATAAGGGGGTTTATTTGGGGGGCATAAAGGGCGACCATAACTCCCGCTATTCCTGCCAAGGCGGAGCCGAGAGCAAAGGTAAAAGAAAGCACCCTTTCCCGGGGAACGCCAAGAAGGGCGGACATCTCACTATCTTCTGCCACCGCCCTCATAGCTCTCCCCATCTTTGTGTGCATCACTATTAGATGAAGTATTCCCATCAAAAGGAGGCAGGATAAAATGATGATTAACTGGAGATTGGTAAAGATGATGCTTCCTACAAAATAGCTCTTGGAGGGAATTATTTCGGGAAAAGAACGAGGAGCGGCCCCGAATAGCAGTAATCCAGAGTTCTCCAATAGGAGGGAGATGGCCACAGCCACTATGAGGAGGGAAAGGCGGGGGGCATTCTTCCGCCAGAGGGAGCGGTAACCCAATCTCTCTATGAGGATGCCGAGGAGGGTGGAGAAAAACATCGCGGAGAGGAAAACGAGGAAAACGCTTAAAGGGGATGTTTTATCGGGGAGAAGTTGGGCGATAACCAAACCGACGAATGCTCCCACCATAAACACATCCCCATGGGCGAAGTTTATCAACTGCATAACCCCATAAACCATCGTGTAGCCGATGGCGATTAAGGCATAAATCCCTCCCCAGGCAAGCCCATTAATTAATTGTTGGAGGAAAAGGTTCATCTACAGTTCAATGCTCGTCAAATAAGTGGGCTTACCACCCTCTATCTTCAACATAACAAGAGGCTTTCTTGCATTTCTATTTTCGTCTATTGTTATATCACCCGTTACCCCGGTAAATTTCGAGGTTTTTGCGAGTTCCTCTCTCACCTTTACTCTCTCCATTGTTCCTGCTCTCCTAATCGCATCTGCGACAAGGCGCAGGGCATCATAACCGAGCGCTGCTAAGGCGTCAGGATCTTCGTTATATTTTTGGCGGAAGGCGGAGACGAAATCCCGCACCCGTGGCGTGGGCTGTTGAGGGGAGAAGTGGGTGCCAAAGTATGTGCCTTCAGCGCTTGCCCCAGCAATCTCTACGAGCTTAGGAGAATCCCAACCATCTCCCCCCAGAAGCGTTATACGCAGAGACAATTCTTTTGCCTGGCGGATTATCAAGCCCACCTCAGTGTAATAGCCAGGGATGAATAAGGCATCAGGGTTACTAGCCTTTATCGATGTTAATTGGGTGCGAAAATCCGTGTCTCCCGCGGCATAGGCTTGCTCATTTACGATTTCTCCCCCCATTTCCTTGAATGTCTTGGAGAAGGCGGAGGCGAGCCCTATGCTGTAATCGCTCTTTACATCCTTGAGAATAGCAGCTCGCCTTGCTCCGAGATTTTCAAAGGCAAAACGAGCGAGGGCAGAACCTTGAAAATCGTCTATGAAGCAGGTGCGAAAGATGTAATCGCCCACCTTCGTTACTTCTACATTCGTTGCCGAGGGGGTGACCAAAGGCACTTTATATCTCTGGCAAAGGGGAGCGATGGCGAGAGTCGCAGAACTAACTACCTCGCCAAGGACTAAATCCACCTTGTCTTTGGTAAGTAGTTTGGTGACAACCGTCTGGGCTCCATCGGTCTTGCTTTCGTCGTCCTCTATTATGCATTCTATCTGTTTGCCCAAAATTCCTCCCCCTTTGTTCACCTCTTCTAATGCTAACTCCACCCCCTTACGCACCGACTGACCAAATGTCGATAAAAGCCCCGTAAGAGGAAGGATAACTCCTATCTTTATTCTCTCCTCTTCTTGCTTCCGCGCACAGCCGGAAAGAAGAAGGTTTAAAAACACCACAACTATAAGGGTTATAGAGAGCGACCTCCTCAGTTTCTCAGCACCTCCTTCAGTGGTACCTGGGCAAATGATATAAAAAATTATAATTAAAAATTAAGAAGAAGCAAAGAACTCTTGAGAGAATGAACTCAAGGATATATAATTGGTTTAATATGAAAGAACAATTCGTTACCTTTTACAACAAGAACCAGAGAATTGCGGGGATGCTTCATATAGCCAATTTCCAAGGGAAGGGCCCCGCTGTTATTATGTGCCATGGTTTTACAGGACAGAGGATGGAAGTTCACTTCCTCTTCGTTAAGATGGCGAGGCGCCTGGCGGAGAACGGGATAAATGTTCTGCGGTTTGATTTCCGCGGTTCGGGGGAAAGCGAGGGCAAATTTGAAGATATGACGGTTGAGGAGGAGATATCCGATGCCGAGACCGCCCTCCGCTTCCTTCTTCAGCAGGAGCTCGTAGATTACAATAGAGTGGGAGTAATCGGGTTGAGCCTTGGGGGATGCGTTTCCGCCTGCCTGGCTGGAAGGGTAAAGAACCTCATAAAATCCCTAGTCCTGTGGTCCGCTGCGTATAAGCCTGGGGAAAACCTATCTTCTCTTTTGACTCCGGAGACGAAGGAAACCCTTGACCGCCTCGGTTATATAAATATGGGCGGAAACAAGGTAGGAAAGAAGTTCTTTGAAATTCTCCCCAGCATAGACCCCATAAAAGAACTGAGCGCTTATCCTGGCGCTGTCCTGCTGGTTCACGGAGAAGCAGACTTCATCCCTTATTCCCAAGCTCAGGAGTGCTATGAAAAGCTGAGGCAACGGCAATTTGGGAAGGCGAAACTGCATATTGTTAAGGGTGCTGACCATGCCTTTTCCTCACCTGAATGGGAGGAGGAGGTAATGATGACCACCCTTAATTGGCTAAAGGAGACGCTCTAATACGAGGGAGGTATAAATTTTTTCCTTGCCTACTATATCCTTGGAGAAGGGAAAGGTCCTTTCTATTATAAAAGAAAGGGAAGACCTACAGGAAATAGAGGTTAAGATAGGGAAGCGTGTGGAAAAAGCCTATAACTTTTCCTCGCTTACTGGTGCTGTGAAGGTGGGTGATAAGGTGCTTCTTAACACAAGTGCCCAAAAGTTTACCTTGGGAGCTGGTGATTATCATTTTGTCCTCGCCAACTTGAGCTCTCCCGCTTTCTCAGCGGAAGGGAAAGGGCATATAATGAAGCTTCGCCATACTCCTTTACAGTTTGCCGTCTTTTCCACAGAAGAGGAAACCCATCCAATGAGAGAAGCCTTTGATTCCTTCAAGGACCTTCGCTCCATTCCTGTAGTCTGTTGTATTTTACACGAGCAAATAGCGGGGGTAGCGGCGGGCGCGAAATATCAATATCCGGGGTCTCGTATAGCCTACATAATGACGGACTCCGCCACTTTATCCCTCCTTTTGAGCGAACTGGTTTGGAGCCTCAAAAAAGAGGGCTTGATAGATTTCACCGTAACCTGTGGGCAGGCATTTGGGGGCGATTTTGAGGCGGTTAATATCTACTCCGCCTTGGCAATAGCCCATAAGGTGGCAAACGCCAACATCATTATTGTGGCACAGGGACCAGGAGATGTAGGCACAAAGACAAGGCTGGGCTTCTCAGGAATTGACCAAATAATCGCTCTTAACGCCGCCTATACATTGAGAGGTATACCTATCGCCTGCCCGAGGATAAGTTTTGCTGAAGAGCGTCTTCGCCACTTCGGGCTTTCCTACCACTCTCGCACTGTCCTCGGCGAACTCGCAATCGTATCAGCGGTTATCCCTATCCCCCTTCTCCCCCGAGACAAGATGCTACTTATAAAGGATTATCTCACAGGTTCAAACATCCTGGGAAGGCATAGGGTGGTGATTGAAGATGGTGAACCTGCTCTTTCTCTATTAAGGGAACACGAGATATACATTAAAACGATGGGAAGGGGGTTGGAGGAAGATAGGGAGTTTTTCCTCTCCGCGGGAGCAGCGGGAATAGTGGCGGCCAAACTCCTCCGCCGCCAAAGCATCACCTATTGGGAAGACCATAAGCTCTAAACCACTTCTTCCTCAATCGGAGCCTTTATAGGCTTGTCCTACCGCTTGTTTTACCGCTTTCTCAACAAGCTGGGGGTTGTGGGTGTTTTTGCGCATTAGGACGATTTCCTCTTCCCCCACCCTTATGTAGTTTCTTCCGTTTATGAAGATTGCCGCACAATCCAATCCCACTTCTTTCGCTACTGGACCCACGAGTAGGGAGATGCGCACATACACCTTATCCTTATATTCCTCCACAAGCTTTTTAAGGGTGTTGGTGGAGACTGTTAATCCCTCACCAGCGCCTATGGGGAAAAAGGCGTCTATCCTCACCTTCGCTCCCTTATTTCCCATTTCTTTTGGATAGTCAACTTCTGGTGAAGGACCCTGCTCACCCCTTGCTATTTTCTGCGCCTCTTCCCAAGCTTTATCAAGTTTCTCCACGGGCATTTCTATTTTCCCCGCCATAGTTTCTTCGGGTATTGCTGGTGTTTCCCGAAGCTCCGCTTCTTTCTTCTTGCTCCTTGCCATCCAGATAGCAAGGAGCGTTATTATCACTAAAAAAACGATAAGAATCGTTAACTTGCTTTGACCTCTTCGGCCCATATTTACTCCTCTTTCTTGGTCAGTGCTTACACATCTGCCATTTTTAGAAGAAGCTTCTATATCAGGTTGAATTCTGAGGACTAATCTGCTGGACCGCCTCCCCAGCGGGACCAGAAAGTCCTATCATCCATATTTCGCTGAGGCCAGAAGAGCTTTCCACATCTGTCCGCTATCTCCAAAAAGTTCATCCATTTGGCATGTCCATCGGCGAAGACGAGGTTCTCCCCCTCCACATGGCGGGTGTTCCTCCTCAGCCTTCCAGCAGGGTTGCAGGCGGCGGCGCAGGTATTAGCGTAGACGGTTCTAGTGCCTCCGCAGGAGACGAACATCGCCGCATCACTGAACACTACCGTCTCCGCAGGAGTAGGCATACTCGCCATTCGCATAGCATACATCTGGTCGTTCCAGCCAATGTCCAGGCTCGCACCTACCCAGTCGGGGGGAAACGGCCAACCCCAGCCTGAGGGATCATTCCGAGCGCATCCATTTGCTACAGTTACTAACTTGTACATATCTGCGGAAGGGCAGTCATATACTCCCAAGTTTTTCACATAGGGATATATCTTAGCCTGGGGTGAACAAAGAGGATTGTTAGCATCCGCACCACCCCCGCAGCCGAAGCAGCCCAAGTAAGGATAAGTCTCATCCCAGTCCTGCACATACATCATCAGTGCCGTCCCTATCTGCTTCATATTTGAGAGGCATGCTGTCTTGCGAGCCTGCTCACGAGCCCTTGAGAAGACGGGGAATAAGATAGCGGCCAGGATGGCGATAATCGCTATCACTACGAGTAACTCGATTAGAGTAAATCCTCTTCTTTCCAATCTCGTTCTTTTGTCAATCTCCTTTCTTTTTGGTCTCTTTAATCGGTGAAGATGAGGAAGAAGGGGCTATACTTCCTCACACCTTTCTTAATTCCCTCAAATTACATCACCTCCCCTGCTTATATCCTTCAAGCGCAGTCTCTTTCTCAGGTGGATACGGTTTTGTTGAATAAACATTTTCGTTTAAAAATTATAACTGCCTTGCCTCCTTTGTGAAGTCAAATTTTATATATGCTTTATTTCCTCAGGTTATCCTTTTCCACTTTTTTGCCCTTAACCTTTTGTTCCAGTTCATTTATTTCCCCCTTGTTGGGGCACACCGTAAGCCTCCCCTATCGCCTTTTTGATAGCTTTTTCCACAAGGCTGACATTGTGGGTGACAAGGGAACCAAGGACCACTTCCTTACCATCCACATTGGTATAATTTTTGCCATTGATGAAAATAGTGGCACAGTGGACTCCTACTTGCCCAGCGGCTGGACCATATAGAGGATAGACGCGCACATAGAGTCTGCCCTTATACTCCTTAGCCAATTTTTCCAGCGTCATAGCCGTTGGTCCTTGACAAGCTTCAAGAGGTAAGAAGGCATCCACTCTTACTTTTGCCTCTTTAGTTCCCATCTCCTTGGTGTGAGCTGCCGCCCATTTTTGCACCGCCGGAGGCATCTTTTCTGGGGAGAAGGGTTGGTTAGTGAGGGGCATATTGGTAGGTGGCATAGGACCCGGAGGGACAGGGGGAGACTTCTCCTTCATCTTCTTTGCCTCGCTCCAAGCCTTCTCCAAAGCCTCATAGGATACCTCCATCTTCTCCTCCGCTTGTATCGAGCTCGAGGTGCTCGATGTAGGAGGGGAGCTTCCCCTTTTTGACCTTATCATTAGCCAAAAGAGAGCGGAAACCACTATCAGAAAGAATATCACTATAACCAGTCTATTTTGTCCATTCCGATACATCGTTCATACCTCCCTTTTAAATGTATGAATCGCCGAGGGTTCCAAATATACATATATTTCTTGCCCCTCTTTAAACTGGCTCCTTTTCAAAGTGGGGCGAGTAATAATAGATACTACCTCTTGCTCCCCTATGTCCACGATTATTTTGTAAAAATGCCCTTGGTCCATAATATTGGTTATCTTACCTTTTAGATTGTTATAGGGGAAGGGTGTGTCCGGATGGAGGTGAACCGCCTCGGGGCGAATCGTGGCGTAAACTTCCCCTTCCTCTCCCCCGCTGAGAAGAAGCTCAATAAGCCCGCTTCTAAATTTCAAATTCCCATTCTCCCAAACTGCCTTTCCCTTAAAGATGTTGCCCGTTCTTAAGAAGGAAGCCACGAAGTAATTAGGGGGGTGGGTAAGGAGTAGCTCGGGCTTATCCAAAGCCATAACCTTCCCCTCGTTCAGAATGCATACCCTATCAGCAAGGGAGAAGGTTTCTTCCAGATTATGGCTTATGTGGATAATCATCATCCCCGTCTCCCTGTGTATACGCTTCAGTTCCCTGCAAAGCTCCTCCCTCGTTTGCTCATCAAGGGCGGAGAGGGGCTCGTCTAAGAGCATAAGGCGGGGATTGATAGCCAATGCCCTTGCCAAAGCCACCCTCTGCTTTTCCCCACCCGAGAGGGTCTGGGGATACCTGTGAAGCAGATGGTTTATGCGGAGTAGATTAGCCAAACTTTCTACCCTTTCCTCTATATGGGAAATGGGAATTCTGCGAATACGAAGCCCGAAGGCGATGTTATCCTTCACCGTCATATGAGGGAAAAGGGCATAGTCCTGGGGAACATATCCTATGCCTCGTTCCTCGGGCTTTAGGTGGTCTATCCTTTCCCCATCAAGGTAGATTTCTCCCCTGGGCGGTTTATGGATTCCTGCTATGCACTCCACAAGGACCGTTTTCCCCGCTCCCGTAGGACCCAACACCACGAAGTATTCCCCCTCTCTAACCTTGAGGGATACATTCACGAGCCGGAATTCTCCTAACGCGATGGAAAGGTTTCTGACCTCGAGCAAAGTCTCTCAACCATTCATAATTATAAGAGGGTTTGAGGAACTTATCAAAGGTAGTCAAGGGGTTGTTCTTCCTGTTTTTCTTAAGGAAGCGAGGCGATAAGGTTTGTTAGAGGGAAGAGATATATTGCTATTATCCTCATCCCCCTATAATTCCTTCTCATCCCTTCCCTTTTACGAGGGAGAGGTGGACCTCCCTATCTATTGGCGGATGTTTCGCTCCGATGCCACGGTGAAAGCAGGGATCGAGTTCATCCGTCTCTCCATCCTCTCCCGTCTCATCGGCTACCAGAACATCTCACATCCCGAGATAGACAAGTTCGTCAACCTCGCCCTCCAATCTATGGAGGGTTCCCTCTGGGATGTTGTGCAGGACCTCCTCTCTGCCCTCTGGGCGGGCTTCGCCGTAGCAGAGGTCACTTACAAGCCTCTGGAAGGCAAAGTTGGCTGGGGAAGAGTAAGAGTGCTCAATCCTGTCACTTTATATCCAGGGGGAATTCAAACGGACGAGAGAGGAAAAATAACCAAAGTAGTGCAGAGGATGGGGAGAGAGGAGATAGAGTTACCTCTAAATCGTCTCATTATCTGGTCTTTTGGCTCCGAATTTGCTAATCCTTGGGGGAACTCCCTCCTTCGTCCCGCATACGCTCCCTGGCTTATGAAACAAATTCTCATCCGCCTTTGGAACACGCATCTGGAAAGACAAGCCACTCCCCTTGGCATCGTCGCCCTCCCCCAGGCTGAGACGCTTGTGTGGTGCCCCTTGCATCAGAGGGAGGAAAGATATATTGAGGCTATGAAGCATATTATGGAGGACCTTCATAATCGCAATTCCCTCATTTACTCCGGGGGAGCGGAGGTAAGGTTTGAGAGGTTAGAGGGGAAGGGGGAGATGTTTGAATCAGCAATAAGGTATCAGGACAACCAGATTCTTCGCGCTCTACTCATCCCTACTCTCTTGGTGACCGAGGGGGAGTATGGGACGAGGGCGCAGGCGATGGTGCATCAAGAGGCTTTCCAAATGATGCTGAGTGGGATAATTAGAGAGTTGAAAGCGGTCCTTGATGAACAATTGTTCCGTCCTTTGATAGAGCTGAACTTCGGAGAACTATCCCATTGGGGCGGCGTTGTCTTCAGACCCTTCGCTGATTCCGATTATGCAATCTGGGCGGATGTCTTAAGAAAATTGACCGAGGTAGGTTGGCTTTCCCCAAGTAATGAAAAAGAAATAGAGAAGGTCAAAGAGATTATCGGCTGGAGATAAAGAGGACATCTTCACTTGGTTGTCTTCTCTTTGGCATCGGGAGGTGGAACGAAGGTGAAGGCGTTTAGGGGGATGCTCGGCATAAGAGAGATGTTGAGGACCTTTAAGTAGGCAATCAGCCTGTATCCTTCCGCTATCTTGGCCATAACTCCAAGTTGGAGCAGGTCATGGTTATTTCCATCTGCCCAAATCTTCGCCTCAAACCCCTTCTTGCTGATGAATGTGAGTGCTATTGCTTTCTTCCCATCCAAAGTCTCCTCTTGTAGGGAGGCACTTTGGAGGGCAAAATCATCGCTGGTGAGCACCTGCTTGAGGAAAAAGGAGATAGCCCGGCCTAAGGAGGGAGTCGATTCTTGGGACGAGAGAATAGGCGCGAGCATTTTCAGGAGGTCTTGAAGAGCGAAATCCTCCTTAGAAAACTCCTTTGATAGGGGACTATAGATCCAGAGGTTCTTCCCATCGCTGATAAGGTAGACGAGTTGGGCTATTTCTATCCTGAATTTGCCCATATCATCGTAGAGTAGGAATCCATCTGCTGTAGCCTTTAATCCGGCTAATTGGGCGCTGATTTGGAAATCCATCCTGAAGGTTTGGTAGGAGGCAATTGTTGTCATTATCTTGTCCAGGGTGGATTCCACATCGGGAGGGAGAGTCGCGGAGAACAAGAGCCCAACAGTTCCCAATACCAGAAGGCAGACTTTAAGTATTTTCATATGCTATCACCTCCACAAAGAATTATAGATTTTCCTCCAATCCTTTCAAGTCTTCTGTTCTGCCAAAAATTTCCTCTCTCAATACTTCTTTGCTATAATGTTTTTGATTCCAAAGCAAAGGAGGAATAGCGATGAGAATAGACTGGTTGGGTCACGCTTGTTTCCTCATAACTTCCTCCTCGGGTCTGCGCATCATCACAGACCCTTATGAGCGGGGCATCGGCTACGCTCCAATCAACGAATCAGCGGACATCGTCACCATCTCTCATGAACACTTCGACCACAACGCCTTAAGGGAAGTCAAGGGAAATCCCGAGGTGGTGAGGAGATCATCAGTAGCCAAGGGAATAGAGTTCAAGGGAATAGAGTGCTTCCACGATGAGGCAAGGGGAAGTAAGAGAGGGCGCAACACTGCCTTCCTCTTCAACATAGATGGAATAAACTTCTGCCATTTGGGCGATCTGGGGCACGCTCTTTCCCCCCACCAATTGAAGGAACTTGGGGAGGTCAACATCCTCCTAATCCCTGTCGGTGGCTTCTATACAATTGATGCGAGGGAAGCCACGGAGATAGTGAATAGCCTTAAACCCAACATTGTCATTCCTATGCACTTCAAGACGGAGAGAATAGATTTTCCCATAAGTGGAGTGGAGGAGTTTCTCAAAGGGAAGGAGAATGTGGAAAGGCTACCTTATTTAGAGATCACCAAGGAGACGCTACCCGCTCCCGTGAAGGTCGTGGTGCTGGATTATGAGCGGTAAGGACTTCCTTTATGAGGAAGTTCTAATAGCCGGCTTTGGGGGACAAGGGGTTATGATAATGGGGCAGGTTCTCGCCTATGCGGCAATGGAGGAGGGTAAGAACTGCACCTGGTACCCATCTTATGGTCCGGAGATGAGGGGAGGCTTCGCCTACTGCAAAACGATCATTTCCACAGATGAGATAGGTTCTCCAGTGGGAATAGAGCCCGATACGGTGATAATTATGCACGGGAACTTTATAGATATGGCCGATGAGCTTAAAGTGGGAGGAAGGTTATTCCTCAACTCATCTCTGTGCCCGGAGATTCCCCGGAAGAAAGATTGGAAGGTCTTCCTTATCCCGGCAAACGAGCTGGCGGAGGAGGTTGGTTCTGCTCGGGCTGCTAATTTCGTAATCCTGGGCGCCTATTTGGAGGTCGTCCAACCGGTGCGGTTGGAGAGCATCTTAAAGGTTATGCCGAAGGTCATCCCCGCTCGCAGACAGGATATGATTCCCCTCAATGAGAAGGCTCTATTAAAGGGGCGAGAATACGCCCAGAGATGAGCAATAATGAAGCAGAAGTAACACTTGGTCGCTTTGAAAAATACATTTATCTCTGGATTGCCCTTTGTGGAGTTGTAGGATTATTTTTGGGTAGGTTTTTCCCAGAATTTGTGCGCAACCTCAATGCACTTAATGTAAGTGGCGTATCCATTCCTATCGCTGTTCTAATGTTCTTTCTGATGTATCCCACGATGGCAAAAGTCAAATTGGAAGAGCTCTCACACGCGGTCAAGAATATAGGTCCAACGCTTCTTACCTTGGTTGCCAATTGGATTATCGCGCCACCGTTAATGGTGCTTTTGGCAAGGTTATTCTTACACGATACGGACTTTCGGGCTGGAGCAATCTTGCTGGGGATTTCGCCTTGCACGGGAATGGTGCTGTTTTGGATAGCCTTCGCGCGTGGCAATGTGACGCAAGGTGTAGTCGTTACAGCAATTAATGCTATTTCAACCCTATTGCTCTACGCTCCCTTTGCCTCGTTCTACTTGGGTGTGGGGGGTGTGCCTGTTCCATTTTCCTTAGTTGGTTTCAGTGTGCTGTTATTCGTAGGAGTGCCCTTAATTGTTGGTCAGCTCTCCAGGCGTCTCTTGACTTCGCGTAGGGGCCAAGAATGGTTCACTAATCGCTTTATGCCCCTGATGAATACAATAGCAGCCGTTGCTCTGTTGGGAATGTTGGTGCTTTTATTCTCATCGGAAGGTCAGATGATTCTCGAGCACCCTTTAGCAGTTGCGTTGATTGCTGTTCCTATTTTGTTACACTTCGTTCTTATGCTCGGTGGGACACATTTTGTTGGCTGGCTACTCCGTTTTCCTTATAAAGATTCGGCAATGGCAGCTTTGATTGGCTCCAGCACACAATTTGAAATCGCTATTGGAACAGCAATGGTTGTATTTGGTTTAGGTTCTGGTGCTGCGTTAGCCACCGTGGTTGGGCCGTTGATAGAGGTGCCAGTGATGGTAACAGCCACAAAATTCCTTCAGCGCACTCAGGGGTATTTCCCTCGTAAGGGGGCAAGATAACCGGTTAATGAAAAGCGGTTCGCATTTCTCCCACTGGCGGAGAGGGTGGGATTCGAACCCACGAAGGGCTTTTTCACCCTTACCCGATTTCGAGTCGGGCGCCTTCGTCCACTCGGCCACCTCTCCTATTTATGGCGCCCCCGGCAGGATTCGAACCCGCGGTCCGGGCTCCGGAGGCCCGCGCCTTATCCGCTTGGCTACGGGGGCTTTATTCCCTTATTATCTCTCCCCCAATAACGGGAGGAATCTTTATCTCCCCAAATTGCGCCTCGTATTTTGCTACATTTTCCTGTAAGGCAAGGAGGAAGCGCTTCGCATGCTGGGGCGTTAAGTATACCCGCGCTTTCACCTTGGGAGGGAGACCGGGACCCTGCTGAATAAAATCTATGATGAATTCGCTATCGTTATGAGTTATCACGGCGAGGTTGGAGAAAATTCCCTCCAAATCCTGGGGGATTTCTATCTTTAATTCTTTCTGCAATCCTTTCACTCCCTTCTGGCGGAGAGGGTGGGATTCGAACCCACGGAGGAGCCCTTTAAGCCCCTCACTCGATTTCCAGTCGAGTGCCTTCGTCCACTCGGCCACCTCTCCTATTTATGGCGCCCCGGGCAGGACTCGAACCCGCAACCTTGACCTTAGGACGGTCCCGCTCTATCCTCTTGAGCTACCGGGGCTCTTTTGGCGCGCCCGACAGGATTTGAACCTGTAACCTTTGGCTCCGCAGGCCAACGCTCTATCCAGGTTGAGCTACGGGCGCCCCCCTTCTGGCGGAGAGGGTGGGATTCGAACCCACGGGACACCTTTTGGGCGCCCAACCGCTTAGCAGGCGGCTGCCTTAGACCGACGCTCGGCCACCTCTCCGCTAAACTATTAAGTTTATTATACAACTTTTTTCCCTTTTTTCCAATATTTCTTCTTCCCCCTCAATTGACATTCTGCCTTTGTCAATTTAAAATTATAAAATGTGAAATTATGAAACTGGCAAAGATAAAGAACAGAAAGAGGAAGAGAACGCACGGCTTTCTCGCCCGAATGAGCACCAAGGGAGGGAGAAGAGTCCTCAAAAGGAGACGCCTTAAAGGGCGTAGGAGGCTCACAGTTTGACCCTTCCTCGGGAGAACCGTCTGCTTCGCACTAACGAAATTAAGGAAGTCTTCCAGAGGGGCAAGCGGCGGACAGGTGAGCTTTTCTCCATCTACTATGTTAGGAGGGAGGACCCGGAGCACAGGATGACGGTAATCCTGCGAAAGCAAAAGAGGGCAACGGATAGGAATCGCATAAGGAGGTTGATAAAGGAAGCCTATCGGCTTCTCCTTCCCCATTTTCGCCTGGGACATCATATCGTTGTTTTACCAAAAAGTGGTGCCCTTGAGAGATTGGAGAAGGCAAAGATGCAGGATGTAAAAGAAGAAATGGAGAAGATCTTAAAGAAAAGCGGGATTTTGTGATGCGAGCCCCTCTAAAGAATGCCTTGATATTCCTTATTCGGCTTTATCAAATTCTTTCTGCCACTCTTCCCCCTGTTTGCCGCTTCATCCCCTCTTGCTCCCGTTATGCAGTAGAGGCCATAGAAAAGTATGGCGCCTGCAAGGGATTATACCTTGCCTTGAGACGAGTCCTTCGTTGCCACCCTCTCAATCCGGGTGGCTATGACCCCGTTCCTTAGGAGAAGTGATATGGCGAGACGACAGGCAACAACTGCTTCTTTGATATTCCTCCTATTGATGATGGGCATATTCCTTCTTCCTCTGCTATTTTATCGCCCCCAGCCTCCCCCTCCGGTTCCTGAGGAAGTAGTAAAAAGGATGTTCGAAGAGGCAGAGAAGCTGGAGAAGGAGAATAGATGGCTTTCTGTTAGCGAGGTTGCTAATATTTATGGGGAGATGGGAATGGATAAGCAAATAGAGAAACTGGAGAAGGAAGAATATCAATCTGTGGAGTCAATCCAAGTGGCAATGGAAATTTATGAAGAGATAGCCAAGAAATACCCCTTGAGCGAGGAAGCCCCCTATGCTTTACTGCGGTTAGGGGAAATATACCAAAAGAGGTTTGGAGACGAGAAGAAGGCAAGCGCCTATTATACTCGCCTTGAGCATGAACCATTCAGAAATAGGCTGATAGAAATAAAGGAAAACGGGGAAAAGATAACCCTCCCTGCGAACGAGCTCGCCCTTAGAAGGATGGACGAGATGAACAGGGATACCACCCTTTACAATGCGATGGATTTCCTCGTGAGGGTCTTGGGCAAAAACCCCTCATATAGCTATGTTCTCGCCCTTGTCTTGCTTGTCTTACTTGTAAGATTGCCTCTTCTTCCCCTGACAAATGCCCAGTTCAAGTATATGAAAAAGATGCAGGACATCCAGCCCCTTCTCGTAGAGGTTCAAAGGAAATACCGAAATGATCCCAGAAGGCTCCAGAAGGAGACAGCTCGCATCTTCAGGGAGGGGAAGGTAAACCCCTTCGGAGGATGTCTCCTCTCAATAATTCAACTTCCCATATTCTTCCTTCCCTACTTTATGATTCGTCTTTACGCCTATCAATTTAACAAGATAGGTTTCCTTTGGATAAAGAGCCTCGCTCAGCCAGATTTGCCCCTCTTCGTAATCTATGTGGTCAGCCTTTTCCTCTCTATGTGGCTTACTTCTCCATCCGATCCCCAGCAGAGACAACAGAGTATGATGATGTCAATAATGATGCTCTTCTTCTTCATAATGTTCTTCCGATTTCTTCCTTCCGCCTTTATTTTTTATTGGCTTCTCCTTAACATAGCAACCACTGTTCAGCAGTGGCTCGTTATGAAGAAAACCAAACCATCTCTTCAAAAGGTGAGATGATATGAGAAGCGTTGAAGCGGTTGGGAAAACTGTAGAGGAAGCGATAGAAAAAGCTCTTCAGGAGTTGGGAGCAAAGAAGGAGGATGTAGAGATAGAGATAATCCAACATCCGAGGTGGGGAGGATTGATAGGACAGGCAAAGGTGAAGGTCACTTTGAGGGAAGCAATTGGGGATAAATTGAAGGGATTGCTAAAGGAAATTATGCATAATATGGGCATAAGGGGCGAGATAGCGGTGAGGGAAAGGGAGGAAGAGATAGAAATAGAGGTAGCAACGCAGGAGGGTGATGGAGCACTTTTGATAGGGCGAGGGGGAAGCACGCTACTTGCCATTCAAACGCTTCTCTTAGCGATAATAAACAAGGGACAGCAAAAGCGCAGGAGGTTGAGATTAGACATAAACGATTATATGCGGAGGAGGGAGGAGAGGCTCAAGGGCTTGGCCTTGAAGGCAGCGAGGGAAGTCAGGTTAACGGGGAGACCGAAGGTCTTTGAGTCACTTCGCTCAAGAGAGCGGAAGATAATCCACGACACTCTCAAGAACGACCCTTATGTCTACACATATAGCGAGGGTGAAGAGCCAAACCGTAAGCTCATAATCGCTCCCAAGGAAAAAAAGAAAGCATAATCTTGTTTGACGACTTTTGTCTGGCGAACACCGAACTTGTTAACGAAGGTAAAAGTTGATAAAATTATTTATCAGAGGTGTCAAATGAAAGGGCACAAGTTTCTCTGGACGGTGTTTGTTTTTTCCTTTGTTCTCATCGGCGGTGTGCTGGGGAACGAGTTCTTCAACTTCTATATCGGGTTGCCCATCGTCTCAGGGGCAATAAAGGACTCTCTTTCTTCCCGTTATGCCCTGCAGTCCGCCACGATAATCGTCTTCCTTTTCGCTTTCTTCTACCTTGCTTCCTCCGGTTTCCGGTGGCTTTTGGAATTTGGAGAAGAAATTCAGAAGATGTCCTTTGAAGATAAGTTCTCCATAGGTGTGGGCATACTCCTAGGATTAATCCTCACTCTCATCCTCGCTCCTCTCCTCTGGCATATCCCTCGCTTGGGTGTAGCCCTCTCCATCCTCGCTGCCACCTTCTTCGTATACTTGGGAATCGTCGCCTCGCTCAGTGTTAAAAAGGAACTCCCAGGACTCCTCTTCTCCCGTAGGGAGGTCACTGCTACATTTCCCCCCAGCCCAAAGATACTCGACTCAAGTGTCATAATAGATGGCAGGATAAGGGATGTTATAAAGACAGGTTTCATAGAGGGGCAAATCCTCGTTCCCTCCTTCATAATAGAGGAACTGCAAACAATAGGTGACTCCGAAGACCCCCTCAAAAGGGCAAGAGGGAAAAGAGGGTTTGAAATCCTCAATGAGTTGAGAAGAGAAAGGGGAGAGCAAATACAGATAATAGATGACCCGGAAATTCCCCGTTTCGACCCCATGGACTCTAAACTGGTGCGCTTGGCAAAAAAGACAGGGGCTAAGATAGTGACAAACGATTCTAATCTTTCCAGCATAGCGAACTTACAAGGAGTAGAAACCCTCTGCATAAACGAGCTCGTCGTTGCCCTAAGACCCATTGTTCTACCAGGAGAAACTTTGAGTGTTACGCTCGTCAGAGAGGGTAAGGAGCCGGGGCAGGCAGTTGCCTATCTGGAGGACGGAACGATGGTGGTAGTTGATAGGGCAAAACACTTGATTGGTCAAACTGTCGAAGTGGAGGTGGTTAGCGTGCTTCAAACTGCCGGGGGCAAGATGATATTCGCCTCCCCTAAGGAAGAAACTCCCCCTAAACCTTCTCGTAAACCCCCTCTAAAAAGGTGAGAGCAGGAGCAATCATTCCTTCAGCAGGGGAAGGGAGAAGAATGGGTAACATCCCAAAGATCTTCCTCCCCTTAAAGGGAGAACCTTTGATTCTTCACACCCTTCGCCCTTTCCTCCAAAATCCCTTTATCCAGCAGATAATTCTCCCTGTGCGGAGGGGAGACCTGGAACGGGCAAAGTCTTTATTGAAAGGACTACCAGTGGAGCTAATAGAGGGTGGGAAAGTAAGACAGGAGACGGTGAGGCTTGCCTTAGAAAGAATTGACCCATCTCTTGAACTCGTCGCCATCCACGATGGAGCAAGACCCTTTCTCTCTCCCTCTTTACTCCAAGCTTGTCTTAAGGCAGGTGAACGATTCGGCGCAGTTGTCCCTGCCCTCCCCATTTACGAGACAATCAAAAGGGGCGAGGAGTGGGTGGAGGAAACACTCCCAAGAGAGGGACTATTCGCTATCCAGACACCTCAAGTGTTTAGAACCGAGCTCCTAAAAACAGCGCACCAAAAAGCCTGGGAAGAAGGCTTCGTCGCCACCGATGACGCTTCACTAGTGGAGAGAATGGGTGTTAAAGTGAAGATAATAAGGGGAGAGAAAGAAAATATAAAGATAACCGAACCAGAGGATTTAACCATAGCTGAGAAATTAATGAGTGGTAAAAGAGAGTATAGGAGCGGAATAGGGATAGATTTTCACCAATTGGCAAAGGGAAGGAGGCTATTTCTGGGGGGCGTTGAGATAAGCTATGAGCAGGGCCTCTTGGGGCATTCCGATGGTGATGTCCTTCTCCACGCTATAGCGGATGCAATCCTGGGAGCGATGGGTTTGGGAGATATCGGGCTTCATTTCCCCCCCGATGAACCCAAGTGGAAAGATATAAGTAGTTTACTGATACTCTCCGAGACGGCCAAGATGACGAGAGAGTTGGGATGGGAAGTAGAGAATGTGGATTGCACCCTTCTTGCCGAGGAGCCGAAGGTAGCCCCTTATAAGGAGGAGATGGAAAGGAGGGTAGCAGAGTGTTTAGGGATAGAAAAGGAAAGGGTGAATATAAAGGCAACGACAACGGAGGGTATGGGATTCGTAGGAAGAAGGGAAGGTATGTGTGCCCTTTGCACTGTCCTATTAAGGAGGGAGGCTGTTTAAAACGCCCGATGTTGCCCCCTTTAGGATGGCAACGAGGAGGGAATTTATGTGTCATAAACTTGGGAAATTTTTTCGGGTTTTAACCATTTGCTTTCTTCCCTATCTCTTTATTCTCTCCGGCAATGGGAGGGATGGGAATTCTACTCCTCCAAGTGGGGATGTTTTTTGGCGTAACATCGGTCCAGGCGGTGGTGGCTGGATTCAGTCCCTCGCCTTTGATCCCAAAGACCCCAACAAGCTCTACCTCGGCTGCGATGTTGGGGGGCTCTATGTCTCGGATGATTTCGGAAGGCACTTTCAGATCCGCAACGAGGGCCTGACAGATTACTTCGTTGAATGTATAGCCGTCAATCCTCATAATCCCAAAATCATCCTTTTGGGCACGCAGGGAGGGATATTCCGCACTACCGATGGGGGGGAATCTTGGCAGAAGGTGACACAGGGCTTCCCTCCTCCCCAGCGCTACTCCTATTCCTCGCCAATTGGGGCTATCTCCTTTGATCCTCAGAATCCTGCCATCGTCTACGCAGGGATAGGGCGCCCCCGCCAAGCAAGAGAAGGTGGAAATGGACAAGCTCAGGGAGCAATCTATAAAAGCGAAGATGGGGGTATAACCTGGTGGCGCATAGATGGTGGGCAATTGCCTTCGGATGCGGTAATAAGCGACATAGAGGTTAAACCCGACGATAGCTCGGTTATTCTCGTCGCCACCAATAAGGGTGTCTTCCGAAGCGATGATGGCGGCGAGAGTTGGAAACCTTCAAATGATGGCTTGCCCCACCTTTTCGCCCAGGAGCTCGCCTTTGCTCCCTCCCAGCCCAATCGGGTTTATCTATCCCTCTTAACCACCGCTCGGGGAGGACAGGCCTGGAATGGGGGAATTTATAGAAGCGACGATGGGGGGAAAACTTGGCGAGATTGCACAGGAAATTTATCCAGAAAGGTTGGCAAATCACTATATGAACAGGATAATTATAATGAGATAGTTGTTCATCCCACTAATAGTGACATCGTTTATATAGGCGGGAGGTCCTGGTGGGACCCCGGCATTTATAAGACTGAGGATGGAGGCAAAAGCTGGGAGGGGGTCTCCCGCCATATCCCTCCGGAAAAAAATATGGATTACGGCTGGATAGATTTCTGGGGTCCATCTGTGGAATGCCTTGCGATATCCCCAGCCGACCCTGACCGCCTTGCCTTTGGAACAAGTGGACACCTTTTCCTCTCCAGCGACGGCGGTAAATCCTGGCACCAGGCATACTGTCAAGTTTTCCCCGATGGGCGATTTAGGGGCAACGGTTTGGAGGTAACCTGCTTGAACTCGGTTATCCCTGACCCCCTAAGGCACTATCGCCTCTACCTTTGCTACGCTGATATCGGTCTCCTCATAAGTGAGGACGGGGGCTTAACTTTCCGGAGAAGTTTTGTAGGTATGAAGGGCGAAGGCAACTGCTTCACCGTAGCAATTGACCCTAAATCCCCCGATACCATTTGGGCAGGAACAGGGCAGTGGGCTTGGAATGAGGGATATATCTGCAAGAGCGAGGATGGAGGTAAAACTTGGAGGGTGGTGGGAGAGGAGAGAACGGGCTTACCGAAGGGACAGGTCAAGAACATCATCATAGATTTAAAGAGCCCCGTTGGTAAAAGGAGACTAATAGTGACCGTCAATGGCTACGGTTTCTATCAATCAAACGATGGAGGAGAAAGCTGGCATAGCATAAATGGAGATCTCCCTTCAGAAGCTGTGAGATACCCAAGGGGTATTCTGCTCGACCCCAAGGATTCAAGACATCTGGTCGTTGCCTGCTCAGGTCCGCCAAAGGTTGCCGGTGTTTATGAATCATTTGACGGAGGTAAGAGTTGGAAACGGTTGGATGAAGGGCAAACTTTCGTTGATATCCAATCTATCTCAGCTGACCCAAACGATTTTTCCAAACTGTATCTGGCAGTGAGGGAGTATTACGACCATCAGGAGCAGATGTTATATCCGGGCGGAGCATTTAAGAGCATAGACGGGGGCAGGAAATGGGAACGCATACTTGATTACCATTTCCTATCCCATATTGTGCCAAGCCCCGCTGGTGATATAATCTATGCCACTACAACTGACCATCCATATCACGACAATTGTGTAGCTGAGGGTGTTTTGAAAAGTTCTGATGGAGGTAAAACTTGGCGGAAGGTGAACGAGGGACTGAGCCATCTCAACATCTCCTGCTTAGCCATAGACCCCCTTGACCCCTCCCGCCTCTATCTCGGCACGGGAGGGAACGGTGCCTTCATAGGGAGGGATTGGACGCTCGCACCACCTCTATGTGGTGGATTTTGGCAGATCAGTTCCCTACAAGCTAAGCAATTTCTCAAGGACGAGGATATAGATAGATTGGTGAAGGAAATAGCAAGAGCAGGTTTAAAAACTAATATAGTCCAGTTCGCTGGTTGGGAGGTTGAGGGCAACTTAAAAACACTCTACCCTTCCAGGAGTTATCCCCAGATGGAGGAATGGAAGGGAAGAGACCCTTTAGAAGTTCTTCTCCGCTCTGCGGACGAGGTGCGGGGCGAAGTTTATCTGGGACTTGCACCTCTTCTCACTGCGGAGCCAAAACCCCAGGAATTGAAAAGATGGGAAGAAGAATCTATGAGAATCCTCAAGGAGCTCTGGGGGATCTATAGCAAACACACATCCCTCAAGGGCTTCTATCTACCTCCCGAGGTTCATTACAACTCTTCCATAGAACCTCTCGCTTGGAGGGAGCTGTTGGACCGCTTTGCCGATGCAGTCCATTCCCTCTCGGGGAATTTGAAGTTAATCGTTCCCATTGGACTTTATCTCCGCAAAGTAGGACAAACCTGGCTACGCGCATTACCCCAGGACCTTTCCCCTTTTTGGCTTCCCGCAATAAGAGAGAGTAAGGTAGATGTGTTTCTCCTCATAGATGGTATTGGCACCGCCTTGAGCGACTTCAGAAGCTCCGAGGATTGCCAAAGATGGTTAGCAGAGGAATGTAGGAGAAGTGGTAAGGAGTTATGGGTGGAAGTTGAAGCCTTTGACACAAGTTACAACGCCTGCGATATAGATAGGTTCAAAAGGCAGATAACAATGGCTTACCTTTATGCTGATAGGATTCTGACCTTTGATATCCCCCATTACTTTGCCCCTAACGCCCTCGCCCCTAAAGCAAAGGAACTCTACAATAACTACAAGGATATGTTCCTCCCACCCCCCTCTATAAAGAGGGGGGTGCGCCTCCCCCCTTCCTCACCAAACCCTTCCTTATTTTCCTATGAGCCTTTGAGGAATACCGGCTCTCATCACCACTGCGTCGCAAACTTTACATTTCATACAACTTATACAATCGGGATGTCCTTCGTCTTCGTAAATGACCAAGCCTTGGGGGCAGGGAGGACCACAAAGCCCACAGGCTCGGCAAATCTCCGCTTTCACTTCCACTCTGAAGAAACTGAAACGGTTGGAGAAAGAGAGAAGGGCACCTAGGGGGCACATAGCCTTGCAGAAGGGGCGGGGAGTGATAACCGCAAGGAACAATACGCCCAGCAAAAGGGAGATTTTAAAGGCGTATAGCCAGCCTAAGAGGGAGCGGAAAGCCGGCTCTATAATGGGCCAAGGGATCCCCCCCTCCAATGTTCCCATAGGACATATCTTGCAAAAGATGGGTTCGTGAAAAAGGATGGGAAGGAAAAGGACGAAAACACTCAAGAAGAAATACTTACCATAAGAAGCATAAGGGGGTAGGCGAAATTTTCTTACAAAGGGTATTTTGTAAAGGAGGTCTTGGATAAAGCCGAAGGGGCAAAGCCATCCGCAGGTTATGCGCCCGAAAACGAGCCCGGTTAGGAAGATTATTCCCAAAAGGTAAAATGGGAAAAAGCCTGCGCCAAGGGCATACTGGAGGGACCCTATGGGGCAGGCGAAGGTTGCTAAAGGACAGGCATAGCAATTAAGAACAGGAAAAGGAAACCATCTCAGATGGAGGAAGTAAAGGTTAGTTAAAGTGAGCCCGAGGCCTTGAGAGAAGGACCTCCATCTCTCCAGGCCCCCAATGCGATTTATTCTACTTGCTGAGCCCGACACAGGAGGTGCAAAGGATTTCGGCGTTGATCTTCACTTTCCTCCATTCACCCCCCCTCGCTCCAAAGGCTGTCATCCACACCATTGAGAGGACTAATATAATCCAGAGGAGGCGGTATAAAATCTTCATCCTCGTTCCTTTACAAATCTTGTTATTTCCCGCAGAAAGGCAGGGAGGTCCGAGGGTTGACGAGATGTCACAAGATTACCATCCACCACTACCTCTTTGTTCTCCACTATCGCCCCAGCGGATTTGAGCTCAGGGAATACCGAACGGTAGGCAGTGGCCCTTCTCCCCCTAATAACACCCGCGGAGATGAGAATTTGGGGACCGTGGCAGATGGCATAAATGGGCTTGCTTTTTTGGAAAAAATGTCTAATTATTTCCTGCACTCTCGCGTCCCCTCTCAAAATAGCAGGTGCCTTCCCTCCGGGGAGGACCAGTAGCTCGTATTCCTCAGGGTTCACCTCCTCCAGGCTTTTGTTAGCCTCGGCTTCTGTCCCGTGCTTGCCCACTATCTTTCCCCTTTTCAATGAAGCGATGTCTACCTCCACGCCGAGCCCTTGCAAATGGTTGTAGGGTTCCTGAAGCTCGGAATCCTCAAAATTGTCGGCGCTTATTATTAAAGCTTTCATTTTAAGACCTCCTTATGCTTTCTGGATATCTCCTCAGCCAGATCATCTAAGGCTTTGAAATCGCCTTCTTCAGGGTAGCCCTTGGCAAGGACGGGGGGAAGGAATTCCACTTTCAAATTGGAAAGCACCTCCTTTACCCTATCCACCATTTTGCCACCCCAACTGTAGGAACCGATCACCCCTGCGAATTTGATCTTGGGACGAAGGGCGGAGGCGAGATAAGCGGCATAAAGTGCGTTGGGATGAGGTCCACCTATAACTGTGGGAGTAGCGAGGACGAGGGTTGCGGAGTCCACGAGCGCCATCGCCAAAGCCCCTATATCAGACTTGGTCAACTCGAAAACCTTGACTCCTACACCTCTTTCTATAAGTGCACTTATTAGGTGCTTTGCCATCGCTTCCGTTGAACCATGCATGGAAATATGGGCAATGACCACCTCGTTCTTCACCCTGTCAGATACCCACTCCTCGTAGGCTTGAAGGATGAACTCCGGCTCAGCATAGAGAGGACCGTGGCTAGGGGCTATTATGTCCAATTCCAATTCCTTGATTTTCTCTATATGCCCCTTGATCAGGTTGCGAAAAGGCATCATTATCTCAGCGTAATAGCGCTTGGCAGAGAGATAAACCTCGTCCCTCTTTGTGGCATAGAGATTACTTGTGGCAAGATGGGAGCCGAAAAGGTCGCAGGGGAAGAGAATTTTGTCCTCCTTTAAATAGGTGAGCATTGTCTCAGGCCAGTGAACCCATGGTGCGTAAATAAATTGCAATGTCTTGTTTCCCAGGGAAAGTTCTTCTCCGTCTTCGACCGTGTGGAAATCCTTATCCTTTAATAGAAGCAAATCGGTCAGTATCTCCTTCCCCTTAGGTGTGCAGACGACCTTCGCCATAGGATAGCGCCTAAGAACAACGGGAATACAGCCGGAATGGTCCTGTTCGGCGTGATTGGCGACGATGTAATCTATCTTCTGGACCTTGAGCCTTTCCAAATTCCACAAGAGTTCCTCTTCCTTTGAAGGGTCAACAGTATCTATTAAGGCCCATTTTTCGCTTCCCTTGATCAAGTAGGCGTTATAGCTTGTCCCTTCGGGAAGGGGAATGAGGGAATCGAACAAACGCCTGTCCCAGTCTATAGCCCCTACATAAAATATATCTGGTTTGATTTCCCTTAAGGGCAATTTGGGCACCTCCTATACTTTGAGAATCTCTTTTATGTCCTCCTCTGCTTCTCGGATAAGTCGCAGACCATACTCTTCCTGCAAAACCTTAAGGATATCCTCGTTCACCCAAGAGGGCAAGACTGGCCCAATTCGGATGTTTTTAATTCCCAGAGAGAGGAGGCTCCAGAGGATTGCCACCGCTTTCTGCTCCATCCAGGAGAGGACCAGTGAGAGTGGAAGTTCGTTTATTCCCACGCCGAAAAGTTGGGAAAGTGCTTCTGCTATTTCAATAGCCACTATTGCGTCGTTGCATTGCCCCAGGTCAATTAGGCGAGGAATACCTTCTATCTCGCCAAGGGGCAAATCGTTGAACCTGAACTTACCACAAGCTAAGGTAAGGACAAGGGTATCGCGGGGAAGCTTCTGAACGAATTCCCGATAGTATTCGGCTTTCTTAGTCGGTGAATCACATCCCCCCACAAGGAAGAAATGTCTTATCTTGCCCTCCTCAACGAGCTGTTTTATCTTCTCAGCGAGGGAGAGAACCACCGATTTGGAGAAGCCGGTTGTGAGAACTACATCCCCCTTTTCCTCTTCTAAATAGGGAAGTTCCATCGCTTTTTCAATTAGTGGAGCGAATTCATAACCCTCTATATGCTGGACGCCGGGAAGTCCCGTTGGTCCAGTGGTGAACATCCTCTCCCTATAAGCATCAGTTGGAATAAGGATGCAATTAGAAGTGCCCAGAATGGCCGCTGGGTATTTTGCGAACAACTGGCGTTGGTCGAACCAAGCCTTGCCCAAGTTTCCGGCGAGATGGGGGTATGCCTTCAAACCTGGGTAGGCATGGGCAGGGAGAAGTTCCGAGTGAGTGTAGACATTTATCCCTGTGTCTTTCGTCTGTTGCAGAAGTTCATAAAGCGCCTTTAGGCTATGCCCCGTGGCAATGATCGCCCTCCCACTGCGGGTGCCTGTCTCCACCTCTGTGGGGACCGGTTCACCGAAAGTCTCTATATGGGCTTTTTTGAGAAGTTTCATCGTCCTGATGTTCATCTCGCCCGTTTTCAGGGCATAGCTGACAAATGTAGAGGGGTCGAAATTCACATTTGTGAAGGTGGTGTAGAATGCCTTTTCTAAGAAAGCATCTATTTGAGGGTCGGTGTAGCCGAGCTCACGAGCATGGTAGAGATAGGCGGTCATTCCCTTAAGAGCAAAGACGAGGTTATCCTGTAAGCGAGCAACTGTGGGAACCTTCCCACAAACCCCCCTCTTTGTGCAGGCTATTCCACCCGCAGCTTGGGAACATTGATAGCAGAACATATCCAGCACCTCAGGCATAAAAACTCTCCTCCTTAATCCACTATTTCGAAAAGGGACTTATCAGCCCCGCAAACCGGGCATACCCAGTTGTCAGGTAGGTCTTCAAAGGAGGTGCCGGGGGCAATCCCGGAGTCGGGGTCGCCGACCTCGGGGTCATAAACATAACCACATACTGTGCATACATATTTTTGCATTACTCTGACCTCCTATATGTGGATTACTATCCCAGGGTAACCTCCATTGCCCTATAGGGACAAATTTCCACGCATATCTCGCAGGCTATGCATTTATCGGGAGCGAAAAGCACTTTCCTTTCGTCGTCGTAGTATAGTGCCCCGGTGGGACAATGGATTATGCAGGCACCGCAATGGGTGCAAAGTTCTTCCTTCATCACCACATCCTGGCTAAGAGGTTGGAATTTCACCCCTCTCTCCTCAAGATACTTCAGCCCTTGCTTGAAGTCCTCCTCCTCACCTTCTATCTCCAGGACCATTAAGCCCTCGCTCGCCGGGGTTATCTCAGCCCGCAGGATATTGAAGATGAGGTTATAATCCTTTACCAATTTATATACCACCGGCTGGTCAACAAGCAGGGGAGGAAATCGCAGAACCAATCTCGCCTTCAATTCATATCACCTCCTTAAAACTCCTCAATGTGGGGCTTCCTTATATCACAGGGTTTCATCTTGATGCCGCTTTCTGGACCTGGCAAGCGCTCAACTGGCTGGGTGAGAAGGAATTTTCCCTCCCTTATCCAATTCTTTAGGATCGTCGCTATCTCCCTTGCCTTGTAGTAACTGGAGAGGGAGGCGGTAGGCACCTTCTTGCCCAGAACCTCTATCTCACCGCTCTTCAGCTGAGCGTAGGTTACCTCGGCTAAGATTTCTCCCTTCCTATTCGGGTAAGCATCGCTATAATCAACAACGGGAGCGGTTATCTCCGCATCACTTGCTGCCGCTCTGTGGAATACTTCCTCATTCAGTATAGGTATGGGCACGCCAACCCCCACCGCCAGGCTTACACCATAGCCCCTCATGCTCGCTCCCCTTAGCCATTGGGGACTCATTTGCTTGAGGTCCCCTATGAGAGCCAGGGTTCCCGCTGGCACCTTCGGTATCCCCAGCTCATTACGGGGCACTGCCGGGCTATGCTGGGTGCCCCACCAAGCTACATAACCTACCCCCCCTCCCAGAAAGATACGGGTGCCTATACCTATCGTTTCGTAGAGTGGGTCCTTCAAAAGGGGACTTAACTGTCCTGCTGAACAATAATTCGCGTTGCCAAGATTTGGCAATAACATCCCCATATAGGTGTATAATGTCCTATTGGAAAGGTTTACCGCCACATTGTAGTTCTGGTAGGCATTGCGGGGGTTGAAAAGTATAGCCTCGTTTATAGTGTGAATATTTATATATGTCTCCAATTCCTTCCTGGGATAGCAATCCGTGCCATAGCTCTCTGCGTAAAGGAGGATGTCTTTTCCTCGGACGAGGTCCTCAATCACATGCCCCCCACCATATTTGAATTCTCCAGGATAATCGGCGTTGGCAGGGTCATTATCGGGGATGGCAGTAGCTCCCAGGTAAATATCAACCGCAGCGAGCCCCCCATAGGCGGGAACATCGTTCAACCATACCCTTGCTTTCTTTATCCTGGGTGAGGAGTGTCCGAAGTTTATCAAGACACCTGAGGAACACATAGGACCAAAAGTTCCAGTCGTCACAACATCCACTTCCTCCGCCGCTTTTTTGTATCCTTTCTCCTTCGCCATTTCTATAACCTCCTCTGCGGTGAGGACCACGACGGTTCCTTTCTTGATCTTCTCGTTTATCTCCTCTATTGTGCGCTCCCTCAACTTTATCGCCTCCTTTTAAAAGTTTTTATTTAAAGTTTTTTACCCGAAAAGCCCGGGCACAGATAGATACCGCTCTCCCGTGTCAGGGAATATAACCACGATAAGTTTGCCTTCGTGTTCCTCCCTTTTTGCCACTTTTAAGGCAGCCACACAGGCAGCCCCCGAGGATATACCGCAGAAAATACCCTCCTCCTTGGCAAGACGAGACGCCATTTGGTAAGCCTCTTCATCCTCAATAGTTATCACTTCGTCAACATAATCCAAATTCAAGACCTTGGGGATGAAACCTGCTCCTATCCCTTGTATCCTGTGCCTACCTGGGGAGCCCCCAGAAAGAACAGGCGAGCCCGCCGGTTCCACTCCCACGATCTTCAGGTCGGGTTTCAGTCCACCTTTTTTTATATAATCCCCTATGCCTGTGAGAGTCCCACCAGTCCCTATACCTCCTACAACTATGTCCACCTTGCCATCCGTATCCTCCCATATCTCCTTTGCTGTGGTTTCCCTATGGATTGCTGGATTAGCTGGATTGGCGAACTGATCTGGAATAAAGGCACGAGGATATTTTTCAGCAAGTTCGTAAGCCTTCTCCACTGCTCCTCGCATACCCCGTTCCCCCGGGGTCATAATAACCTCCACTCCAAAAGCCTCTAATATCTTTACCCTCTCGGAGGACATCGTATCTGGCATAGTGATTATCAGTTTGTAGCCCTTAGCGGCACATACCCAGGCGAGGGCTATAGCGGTGTTCCCACTACTTGGCTCTATTATTACTGTATTCTTATCCACCAGTCCCCTCTTCTCTGCATCTTTTATCATAGAGACACCGATGCGGTCCTTCACACTCCCGCAGGGGTTGAAGAACTCCAATTTAGCCACAACCTCAGCCTTCGCTCCTTCCGTTACTTTCCTCAGGCGGACAAGAGGTGTCCTTCCAATTAGCTCGGTCATATCCTGGGCAATCCGCAAAAGGAAAATCGCCTCCCTTTTGTAAATATTACTATTAATATAACAACAAATTCAAATTCGTCAATAACTATCAGAAAATTTTTGGAAAAATTATTGACTAAAAAAGTTAGTATTATATAATTATAAATGAGGTGAAAAGAATGCCGATTAGGTTGAACACCATGGTAAGATATGCGGTGAGGATAATGCTTAGCCTCGCCTCTCGCTGGCAGGGAGGATATGTCTCTGCCAATGTGATAGCCAAAGAGCAGGAGATTTCTGTTGACTATGCGGAGCAAATCCTCAGGAAATTGAGGATGGGGAAGTTAGTAGAGAGTAATCGGGGTCCAGAGGGCGGTTTCAAGTTAACGAAGCCCCCAGGGGAGATAAATCTTCTTGACATCCTTATGGCTATGCAAGGCGGATTGCACCTTATCCGATGCCTTGAGCCTGATGGCGAAAAACATTGCCACAGAGCCCCCCATTGCGCAGCCAGAGTTATGTGGCAGAGATTGGGAGAAGCAATCTTCAATTTCCTTTCCTCTTATAATCTTGAGAAGGTTCTGAAAGAAGCGAGGTCCCTTCTCCCCAAGGATGCCCCTCCTCATTTCTACTCCTATGTCATTTGAGAGATTGAAAGAGATCGTCGGGAAGATGGGGAAGGCAATGATAGCCTTCTCGGGAGGAGTTGACAGCAGCGTCTTACTTGCTGTAGCTGTTGATGTTCTGGGCAGAGGGAATGTGATTGCTGGCACAATAAAGTCCCCCCTTCTGCCGGAAGGAGAATTAAAAGAAGCGGAAAAGCTTTGTGCCCAACTTGGCGTTGAGCAGATAATCCTGGAGGAGGATATATCCATATTTGCTCATAACCCTCCTGAGCGCTGTTATATCTGCAAGAAGTTGACCCATAGCAGGCTCTGGGAGGAGGCGAGGAGAAGGGGAATAGAGTTCCTTTTGGATGGAACGAACGCCGACGATTTATCCGATTTCCGCCCCGGATTGCGGGCGAAGGAGGAGCTGGGAGTAAGAAGCCCCCTTGCCGAGGCGAGGTTGGGCAAGGCAGAGGTGAGAGTATTAGCTAAAAAGTTCGGGCTCCCAAACTGGAATAAGCCTCCCTCTCCCTGCCTCGCTACCAGAATTCCTTTCGGAGAAGAAATAACTATCCAAAAACTCAGGATGATAGAGGAAGGGGAAAGGTTCCTCAAATCGCTGGGTGTTTGGGATGTGAGAGTGCGTTGCCATTTAGATGGTGAACTGGCAAGGATAGAATTGCCGAAGGGAGAGATGGGCAAAGTCTGGAAGAGAAGGGAAGAGGTTGCAAGGGAGTTTCATAGGATAGGCTTCAAATATGTAGCTCTGGATTTAGATGGCTACAAGATGGGCAGTTTAAATCCCCCTATTAGGAAGTAGAGTATGAACAGGGAGAGATATGCACGGCAGATAATGCTCAAAGACTGGGGGGAGGAAGGACAGGGGAAATTACAATCTGCGAGGGTAGTTGTGGCGGGAGCTGGTGGCTTGGGAAGTCCTGCTTCCATCTATCTTGCCGCGGCGGGCGTGGGCGAACTGCGGATAATAGATGGCGATGTGGTTGAGCCCTCCAATCTCAATAGGCAAATCCTTCACTGGGATAGAGATATAGGGAGAGCTAAAGCCGTTTCTGCCGAAGAAAAATTGAAGAATCTCAACGGAGATATAAAAGTTATCCCTATAATGCAAAGGATAGAGGAAAGTAACGGAGAGGAACTTATCAGAGGAGCGGATGTTGTTCTGGATTGCTTGGATAATTTCTCTACCCGTTTCCTTCTGAACAAGATTTGTCTTAAACTTTCCATTCCCCTCGTCCACTCCGTCATATACGGGTTTGAGGGGCGGATAACCACCATAATCCCCGGTAAGACCCCCTGTCTATCTTGCATTTATCCCCAAAAACCGATAGAGATAAGACCTTTTCCAGTGGTAGGTGTAGTGGCGGGAATTATGGGTTGTATGGAGGCATTGGAGGCGATAAAATTGGTGATTGGCTTCGGCACCCCACTTCTTGGGAGGATGCTTCGCTTTGACGGCGAGAGGATGCAGGTGCAGATTTTTCCCCTCAAGAGAAGGGAAAGTTGCCCTGATTGTGGAAATCTTGACTTCAAGGAGGTATGACGATATGGCGATAAAGGTAACATTAACAGGGCGCTTAGCAGAGCTAATAGATAGGGAAGTATTACTTTCTTCCCCCAAAACTGTTGGGGAGGTAATAAGGGAATTGGCGAATATGAGCGAGGAAGGTAAACTCTCCCTTCTGGATGAAAATGGGGAGGTAAGGGATAATATCATAATTCTTCTCAATGAGGAGAGCATAGAGGACCTTGATAGGCGATTGGAGGGAGAGGAGGAATTGTTCCTCCTCCTTCCAATCGCTGGTGGATAGATTTTTGAGAAGGAGGTAGAGCTATGCGAGAGAAAATCTTCAGCATTGTTTCGGAGAAGGAAATAACCCGGGCTATAGTGGATAGCTTTGCCCAGATGCTCTCTCAATATGCGGAAAGCGATGTCATCGTCATAGGTGGGGGACCAAGTGGGTTAATGGCGGGAAGAGAGATAGCCAAGGAGGGCTATAAGGTGCTGATCGTGGAGCGGAACAATTATTTAGGGGGAGGCTTCTGGATAGGTGGTTATCTGATGAACAAGATAACGGTGAGGGCACCTGGGGAGAAGGCACTTGAGGAGTTAGGTGTGAAATGTGAGGAGGTTGCCCCGGGGCTTTTCGTCGCCGATGGTCCTTGGGCTTGTTCAGCACTGATAAACTCTACTTGTCAGGCGGGTGCTAAAATTCTCAATATGACATCCTTTGATGATGTGGTTTTGAGGGAGAAGAGGATAGCGGGTGTGGTGATAAATTGGACACCAGTGGCTTTCCTACCCCGTGAATTGACCTGCGTTGACCCTGTTGCGCTTGAATCTAAGCTCGTCATAGACGCCACAGGACACGATGCCGTGGTGGTGAAAAAGCTTGAAGAAAGAGGGATATTGAAAGGGGGGAGCTTCGGCGCTATGTGGGTTGAACAATCTGAAGACCTGGTTGTGGAACACACTGGTGAAGTTTACCCCGGACTCATAGTAGTGGGGATGGCAGTTTCTACCACCTTTAGCCTTCCCAGAATGGGCCCAACATTCGGCGCCATGCTCCTCTCGGGCAAGAAAGGAGCGGAGATAGCTATCAAAATCCTAAAGGGGTTGAATGGGTAAAGTTCCCTCTCAAATAATCCTCTATAGAGAGGGAGTGAGCGAAGAACTCCTCCTCTCCCTCTCCATTTATCTACAGGATAAACTCAATCTACCTGTTTCTATCGGGAAGCTTTCCTACCCCCAAAGCTCCGCTTCTCTCCTTGCCTCTTTAAGAATAAGAGGCCCCCGGGGTGAAAGGAGAGAACCATTGCCACTGGAAGTAGAATTAGAGAAAGAAGGGTTGGAGAAGAATTCTCCTCCAAAGGGTGTCATATACGAGGGCTGGGATTTTATGAAGTTCATCCGTTCCTTCCTGCCCTTCTGTTCCCCTTACCATCTCCAAATTCTCCTAACCTCTCGCCTCCTCTCAACTCCCGAGGGGGGTATCCATCACATTCGTAGTGTTCTGCTAGGCTATCCCTCGATAATCTCAACATCCGGTTTAGTTGAGGGTCCAGCGAAGCCCAAAGAATTCTACCTTGCCCGCCGCCTTCTGGGAGATGATTTAGCAGGTTATCAAGCTTTGGAGGCAAGTCGCTATCTTCGTTATGAAGACCCTCGCCTCCCATCTGTCCTACGGGGCTATGCACTCCAAGCATTTTTCTATCACGCAACTGGCTACCCATTCTGCCCCGATAAAAGATGCTCCCTCTATAACGCTCATACACAAGAGGAGTTAATAACTGCCCAACTAGAAGGTCCATATGAGCTATGTCCTCATCATCAAAAGCTCTTGGAAATATGGAAGTTTTCATAGACAAAATTTTAAGGAGTGTAAAAGAAACCATTGAGCGCTTCTCCCTCTTGAAAGAAAAGGAGTCTCTCTTCGTCGCCATTTCAGGCGGGAAGGATAGTCTATCACTTGCGGATATCCTCTGGCGATTAGGCTATGAGGTGAGGGGATTCTTCATAGACCTCGGAATAGACAACTATAGTGAGAAAAGCAGAGAGGCTTGCGAGGTTTTTTGTAGAGAAAGGGGTATTCCTCTCCTAGTTATTGATGTCCAGAAGGAGATGGGGGCGACAATCAAGGATGTTAAGAGCAAGGCAGGGAGGGCACCTTGCTCCGTTTGTGGAATGGTGCGGAGATACCTGATGAATGCGGTTCCCCTCCGCTATGGTGTGGAGACGCTCGCTACAGGACATAACTTAGACGATGAGGTGAATGTGATTTTTTGGAACATACTACGCTGGGACCTGGGATCGTTAGCCCGCCAATCTCCCCTCCTCCCTCGCTCCCATCCCCGCTTCACCAAGAAAGTAAAACCCCTCTGCCTCACTTATGAGAAAGAGATAGCGAAATATGCTGAAGCGATAGGGATAAGGCCTGTGGAGGAAAGATGTCCTCTCTCAAGGGGAGCAACACTTCTTGAGTTAAAGGAATTTCTGAACCAAATAGAGGAGAAGAACCCCGGGATAAAGAGGGGGTTTTATGAAGGGTTTCTCATAAGAAGAAAAAGGTGGGAAGAGGAAACGCAGTTGAATTTGAGGGAGTGCAAACTCTGCGGTCAGCCCACCACCAGGGAGATATGCTCTTTTTGTAGGTTAAGGGAGTCTATAAAAGGGGGATGAGAGACCTCAGAGAGCCTTCTGCACCTTGCCTGCCTTAAGACATTTGGTGCAGACATAGACTCGCTTAATTCCCTCCTCTGTTACTATTCTTGTTTTCTGAAGATTTGGCAGGAACCGTCTCTTTATCACTCTATGGGAGTGGCTGATGGAAGAGCCAGTAGTAGGTCCTTTCCCACAGATAAAACATCTTCTCGTCATAAAAGACAATCCTCCTTAAGTTTTTTCCTCTGCTTGTTAACATTTTTATATTTTAACATAAAAAGTGGGGTTAGACAACCGATAGGATAATCCTCGCCGGGGAAACTTTCCAAATCTTTTAGTTGTCTATATAATTGTAAGTGAAAGGAGGTGAATTATATAATGATGAAGCAAGGGAGATTTCTCCTACCTCTTTTTCTGGCGGTGGTGGCCTTCGCTTTTCCCACCGACATACCCTATACTATTGAGGGACTACTGAACAAGCTGGACCAATCGCTTGACAAGGTTAAGAACCCCAATTTCTCCAAGACATATCAACCACCTTCTCTTGTTCCTTACGCCACCAATCCAATAGATGGCAAGAATGTTTATTTCCGGGTGGATATCTATCGCCCCTTCCCCTATTATCGCCCTTCCTGGGGCTATAGGTCAGTGGTCATCTATACTCCCGTTCCCTACTACCCTCCCATCACCTATTATGCTCCCCCTGTAATATATCAGCCTGCTCCCAATTATCTTGATATTTTCCTGTTGAAGGAGCTCTTGGGGGCGAAGGAAGAGTTGAGAGAGACCCAAAAGGAGGTAGAGAAACTCAAGGAGAAGGTAGAAAAATTGGAGGGGAAAACGATATGTCCTACCTGCAAGCGGGAAATGGAACCTAACTGGACATTCTGCCCCTACGATGGGACATCTCTCAAGAAGGAAGTTAAGGACGAGAAGAAAATAAGCCTTTATGCGGAAGCTCTGGAAAGAGCGTTCAAGTTGGCTACCGGTGGGAACGGTTTTCTCGCTATTGACCTTAGCAGTTTGGAGGGACTCACCGAGGAGGAAAAGCGGGAAGTCCTGGGCGAACTTAAGAAGAGAATTATGTGGACTAATGTTTATAGCTTAACCGATGTGAAGAACGACAGAGGGAAGTTCATCTTGGATGAAGAGGGAAGGATAATCGGAACGAGGAATGGCGTTGTCCTGTTCTTAGTGGTGAACTATTATAGAGAGGACAGTGCCCAGCTTAAGGTAGCTTGCTGGATTTCCCCAGATAAGATAATGGTTGTCTCCTACGAGGGGAAATTTGTCGACGGCAGGTGGCAATTAACCGAGCCCAAGGCGGCATAATAAACTATTTATCCCGTTTTTGCTTTCACGAAGTTGAGGATTTGTTGGGCTAGTTGAAGGGAGTGCTCTGCTTCCTTTGGGCTGTATAATTCATAGGGCAGGGCGGGGGGAGCTACCGCATCGGGATACCTGGTAGCAAGATAGAACCTGTCAAGAATCCCTCCAATCTCTATGAATCTCTCAAATTCCTTATCATAAGAGGCGCACTTCTCCGCCAGTTTCTGAACCGAGTGCTCCCATACAAATCTTTCACCTTTAAAATAGAGGTATGCTTTTAGGGATTTTTGGGCGGATTGTTCCGCAAGAAAGCAGGTGTAGGAGAAAATCTTCGCCTCAAAAAGTGCCTTCGCCGCTTCAAGGTCATACTCAGCCTGTTCCAACCACCTCTTCCTCTCTTCACTCCTTCTCATATACAACTCGCCCTTCCTCCAAAACCCGCTGTATGAAAGGATTCTCCCATTCCACCATCGCTTGGAATTCCTCAGGGGTATAAACGAAGACATCCACCTTCCCCAAACCCTTATCTATAAGCTCCCCTACTTCCATCAGCCTTTCCAAGAACCTTTTTTCTGTTTTCTTTATCACCACAAAGTCAAAGTCGCTATATTCGTCCGCTTCCCCTCTTACATAGGAGCCGAAAGCTATGATCTTCTCGGGGTCGTATCTCTTAAGACATTCTATAACTCTCTCAAATTTATCCCTTATTTCCATTATCCTTCAAATTCCTCAAATTTTCGGCACTTTGCTTCAAGTAGGCATAGATAAAGTCATCTAAGTGCCCGTCTAAAACTTCCTCCACATCCCTCCGCTCCACTCCCGTGCGATGATCCTTTATAAGGGTGTAGGGATAGAGCACATAGGAGCGGATTTGGCTTCCCCAGGCTATCTCCTGTTTCTCCCCTCTTATCTCCTCTATCTTCTCCTCCCTTTTTCTTCGTTCCCATTCCGATAATTTTGCCCTAAGTATTTTCAGAGCGGATAACTTGTTCTGATACTGGGAGCGCTCGCTCTGGCAGGTGACCACTATCCCCGTTGGCTTATGACGGATGCGCACCGCTGTTTCGTTTTTCTGCATATGTTGACCGCCGGGAGCGGATGCTCTGAAAGTTTCTATCTCCAAATCATCCTCTTTTATGAAAACCTCGCTCTCGGGAATATCGGGGATAACATCAACGAGGGCAAAGGTAGTATGACGCCTCCGATTGGCGTCAAATGGGGATATACGCACCAACCTGTGCACTCCCCTTTCCGCCTTCAGGTAACCATAGGCATAGGCTCCATCTATGGATATCGTCACCGTTCTACTCCCCACCACCTCCCCAGGTGTTCTATCCATTATCTCCCATTTATAGCCCTTCCTATCCGCCCACATAGTATACATCCGGAGGAGGATCTCTACCCAATCACAAGCCTCCGTTCCCCCTGCTCCCGCCTTCAGGGTCAAGATGGCGTTCCGTTCATCTAAGGGGTCGGTGAAGAATGTGGCGAGCTCCAACTGCCTTACCTTTTCCCTCAGTCTTTCTACTTCACGGGAAAGCTCATCCGCGAGAGCGGGGTCCTCCTCAGCCAAGGGTAGAAGTTCATCTATCCCCTCTATCTCCCCTTTCACCGCCTCAAAAATCTCCACCTCCTCCTCCAGTTTTGAGAGAAGGGAAACCACCTCTTTTGCCCCGGGCTTCTGCCAGAAGGAAGGAACGGCTATCTCTTCTTTTAGCCGTTTTATCCTACCTTTCTTCCCCTCTATGTCAAAGGGAATCACCCAACTCTTTTAACTGCTCTATGAGGGATTGGATATCTTCTCTCAAGGGCATTTTATTTTCCCTGTGTTTGCTTCATTCTGTCCTTAAGCATACAGCATTTCTTATATTTCTTCCCACTTCCACAGGGACAGGGGTCGTTTCTTCCTATTTTTTTCTTTGTTGGCTGGGTTCCCTGGCTTTGGGAAGTCCCCGTGGAAGCGGTGCGGGTGGGAAGGCGCCGGCGGGGCTCTCCACCTATCTGCACCCAGAAAAGGTATTTAACTGTGTTCTCCTCTATCCTGTGCATCATATCCTGGAACATCCCGAAGGCTTCCGTCTTGTATGCTACGAGGGGATCGGTCTGGGCATAGGCACGCAGACCTATCCCTTCCTTTAGATACTCCATAGCATTAAGATGCTCCATCCACTGGGAATCGATCACCCTCAGCATTATCAGACGCTCAACTTGACGCATCGTCTCCTCGCCAACGAAGGATTCTTTCTGCTCGTATGCCTTAAGCATAGCCCCATAGAGGAGGGAAATCATTTCCTCTTTCTTCCGCCCACGAAGGTCTTTCTCCTCTATGTAAAGGGGAAGAGGGAAGATGTATGACAAGGACTCGTATAATCCCTTAATGTCCCATTCCTCATCCGAAACCCCTTTAGGACAGTGAAGTTCCACATAGCGCTCCACGATGTTTTTCATAAACTCGGTTATGTTGGCACGCATATCCGCACCTTCCAAAATCTTCCTCCGCTCCCTGTAGATGACTTCCCTTTGTATATTCATCACATCGTCGTATTCCAAAAGCTGTTTGCGGATGCTGAAGTGCCAACCCTCCACTCTCTTCTGGGCCCTTTCCAGTGCCTTTGTGAGAAGGGGGGATTCTATCGGCTCGTCCTCCGGCCAACCCGCAAGGAGAAAGCCCCCTTTCTCTCCGAAAAGCCGCCAAAGTTCGTCCTCAAGTGAGACATAGAAGCGAGAGGAGCCGGGGTCTCCCTGCCTTCCCGATCTTCCCCTCAGTTGGTTATCTATTCTTCGGGATTCGTGTCTCTCCGTGCCTATGATATGGAGCCCCCCAGCGGCGAGGACGAGTTCCCTCTCCCTCTCGCATATCTCCTTTGCCCTCCCAAGAGCCTCCTCATATTTTTCTCTTGGGGCAGTGGCGGGATTGAGCCCTTCCTGCTGGAGAAAATTCAGGGCAAGCCCCTCCGGATTCCCACCCAAAAGAATGTCCACACCTCTTCCTGCCATATTTGTGGCAATTGTCACCATCCCATATCTACCCGCCTGGGCAATTATAGCCGCCTCTTTCTCGTGATATTTCGCATTCAAAACCTGATGCCTGATACCCTCCTTGAGGATATCCCTCAGTTTCCCCATATCTCCGTTCTTTATCCCCCAAACATCCGCCAGAACACGCAGGTTATCCTCAGCTAAGGGATCGGGATTGAGCCCAAGCTGTTTTGCTATTGACTGTAGTTTGGAAAGGGAGAGTTGTTCAAGCGGGGTAAAGAGGGTTTTCCAGAATTCCTCTAATTTATTGTCCCTTTTATCCTTGCTTCTTCTTATCTTAATCTCGTTTATCCCCAACTTAGCGAGGGCGAGCATTTGAAGGTAAAGGGGGGAGAGGCGAGAGGAGAGCTTCTCAGAAACCTCTATTGAACGAGTGCCCACAAGAAGGGGCTGGCCCTTATAATGCCTCTCTATTATCTCCTCCACTATGCCCCGATACTTCGCCTCTTGTGTCTTATAGACCTTATCGGGGAGGTCTTTCCTTATCATCGGTTTGTGTGTGGGTATGACTACTACATCCAGGCCGTAAATCTTCCTGAACTCCGCTTCCTCCGTCTTGGCTGTGCCCGTCATTCCCGCTAGTTTTTTGTAGAGGCGGAAGAGGTTTTGGAAGGAGGTAACAGCTATTGTCTGGCTCTCCTGCTGAACTCTCACCCTCTCCTTAGCCTCTATAGCCTGATGTAATCCATCGGAGTATCTTCGCCCAAACATAAGGCGCCCCGTGAACTCGTCAACAATCACTACTTCCCCATCCTTTACCACATAATCTACATCCCTCTTATAGGCAAAACGCGCTCTCAGAGCAGCGTTGACGGCGCGCATTATCTCCACATTAGCGATATCGGATAGATTGGAGATACCTAAATTAGCCTCTACCCTCCTCACACCTTCTTCGGTGAGCATCGCGTTCTTCGCCTTTTCATCAAGGGTGAAGTCCCTTCCCTCCACCAAGCCCGCCACTGCTCTATCCACCTTGTAATAGAGGGTTGTATCCTCCTCCATGGGACCAGCAATGATATGGGGAGTGCGGGCCTCGTCTATCAATATACAATCCACCTCGTCCACGATGGCATAGTTTAATTCCCGCCAGAGGAGGACGATTTCCTCAAGGGAGGTAACGAGATTATCCCGCAAATAATCAAAGCCGAGCTCGGAGTTGGTGGCGTAGGTTATATCACAGGCATAGGCTTCCCTCTTTGAAGCAGGGCGTAGATTCCTCAGCCGTTCCTCCTCTTGAGGATAAGTTGGGTCAAAGATAAAGGCAGCCTCATGCTGGATGCAACCTACGGATAAACCGAGAAAATGATATACAGGTCCCATCCATTGGGTATCTCTTTTCGCGAGGTAGTCATTCACCGTGACAATATGAACACCCTTACCCTCAAGGGCATTCAAGTAAGCGGGGAGGGTAGCCACGAGGGTCTTCCCTTCCCCCGTTTTCATTTCCGCTATCCTTCCCTGGTGGAGAACGACACCACCCATAAGCTGAACATCGAAATGGCGTAAGCCTATCGTCCTCCTAGCCGCTTCCCGCACCACAGCGAAAGCCTCGGGAAGGATATCCTCCAATGTCTCTCCCTTCCTTAACCTCTCTTTGAACTCGTCCGTTTTAGCCCTCAGTTGGGCATCGCTCAGGGAAGTTACCTTGGATTCAAAGGAGTTAATCTGTTCCACCAAGGGCTTTAGTTTGCGTAGTTCCCTTTCGTTAGAATCGAAAAGTAATTTTAGCATACACCTTCACCTTACTTATTTTAATACCTCTTTATCCTTTTGTCAAAGGGAATCCCCCTTACTCTTCTCAGCAGAGCGGAATATATGGGGCAGGGACACCCAGCAACGAGCAAATTGTTGCCCAGAGGAGGGCGGTGGAAAATTCACCCAATATCATCCCTAAAAACAATGGTCTTGCTTGAATGAAAAGCCTCAATCCCCCATATTTGTTAACGAAGATCTTAATGAACCAACCTATAAAGAGGGGAAACCAATAGACGATTACCGGCCAGGAAGCTCCCATAGCGTAGCCCAGGGGATGAAATGGCCACCACCAATACCTTGTCCGCATAAGGTAAAGAAAGAAGGCGATGGCTCCTCCGATAGTGAAGAATATGGGAGCCCTAATGTCATAGGCGGGAGAACTTGCAGATAATATTGAGGCGCTTTGCTGAAAATATAACTGGGGATTGGACATCAAGAACCAGTTGTTAAGCGTTACACCGCCGTGTCTATAGATTATCCAAAGTTGTAAGGGAAGAACCGTCATCATTGTCAGGGGAATTGCCACCCAGAAGGCGATGTGGAAATCCCGTTCCTTAATTCCCACAGTATCGCTGATTTTAAAACCATCCATAAAGGTAGGGAGGAGGATTCCCCGCACATCCCTCATAAAAGCCCCATCCATAAGCGACATAATGGATAGATTAGCTGGACCGAGAGCAGAGCGCGGGACGATGAGGGCGATAATATCGATGGGGCGAAAAAGCCCCTGAATCATCAAAAGCCCCACCTCAGAAACACAGCGAGATAGGACAAGCGCTATAAAAAGGAGAAAGGAGACCATAACCACTACCCCAACAAGCAAGTTCATTCCGGCAAAAGCCATCCAAATGAGGGAGAGAGAAACCGATAGCAAAAGCCCTACCACATAGAAGCGGGAATTGCGCCAAGCCTCCTTTATCTGCCTTTTCATCAGGTGGAGCATATAGAGGGCAACAACCGCGCAGGCTCCAGTAGATTGGTAGCCAATGAAGAAGCGGGCAGGATAAACCGGCATATTGTCCAGTTCCGCCCCGAACATAGAGGCGAAAAGCTCCTGCATGCGGAAGAACAACAGAAAGAACCAGAAACTGAAGGAGATATCAGATGGCAAAAGGAAACCTATGGCTACGACGGAGAAAGAAACAACTAAATAAATCACGAAGAGGTCTGACCATGGGCGTGTTTGGAAATGCTGGTTGAGGTAATAAATCACCGGCAACTCGGGAATATAGGGCATAAATTTGTGAAGTCCGTTTATAGAATGATAAACGAAAGGGATGAAGAAGCCGAACCAGGTCAATTTGTTTAGGAAAAATGGTTTTGATGTCTCCTCCCGGCAAATTTCCAGGGGGAGTTGAAGGAGGGGAAAGGATAAGCGTTCAATCTCTATCCATTGCCTTCTTATCAGTTTCGCCATAAAGAACATAGAGGAGAAGAGGAGAAGAGCAAATATGCTCCAAGAGAAGAGGGGGAGGAGCCAGGCACCCCAGGGAATGGGCTCGCCATAGTGGAGGCCCTCGTAGAAATCCTTGGCTACCGCCTGCTTTTCTCCTCCCTGGGGGTCCCAGGGGACGAGCCAGCGGGGAATATGAGAGAAAAACAGCGTTCGCCACTTATTTTCAGGGGTAGCGAAGTAGTTAACACCCGCGAGGTTGGGAAGCAACTGCTCGCCTAAGCCGAAGGAGGAGAGAAGAGCACCAATGATGAGCATAACATAGATGAGCAACATTTCCTCGCTGGAGAGGATGTTTCTTTTCCTTATTCGTTTCCAAATCCCATTTAGGGCAAGGAGAAAAAGGAGGAAGGCAATGGCACCAGCGGGAAGGTGGGAACCCCCCAAAAGCACCCCCTCCATGCTTCCTCCTCTGCTCACCACCAGCTCAGCATAGGAGACGATTAAGCAAACAAGGACAACGAGTGGAACACCAAGGATTATCGCCCTTTTATACACATATTTATATTATCAGTTTACCTCCGACCTTTTAAGAAGAGAGGTGAACGTTCTTTGAATTACTCAACAAAACATTGTTGAATAAATATCTTCGTTTAAAAATTATAACCGCCTTATCTCCTTTAGGAGGGAAGAAGTTTCTTTAAGGGGCGAGGGGAATGAATTCGCCCCCAATTTTTAAGACAAAAGCTTCCTGCATTTCCAAGTAAGATAGCCCAGAGATAACAACAGGAGAGCTCCCCGTAAAAGGATATCTAAATGGACCCTCCTTCTACTTTTTAGTTTTAACTTGTCTTGTTGTCCTCTCTTAAAAGCTTCCTCATTTAGTATGACGATGTGGAATTGGTTCCACTCCTTGTTATAGCGAACTATTACCCCTTTCAATTTTCTCAAGGCTTCTCCTAAGATATAGCTCCTTTTATCTTTGCTAAGCAGTCCCTTCCCCTTTATCGCCTTGCTTTTATCTCCAAGGGAAATGGACCAACTCCTTCCTTTCCTCTCCAAGCGGAATCCCATCTTCTTCACATCCTCCACACTTATATAAACCTTGCCACCCTTTAGGATGGGAGGGAAAGCCATCTTCCTTATCATTCCATTAAAAGTAATGGAAAGGGGAGGGGGTTTCTCTTTCTTTGCCGCTCTCCCATGGGGAGGCCCCAGCCCATAGGGAGGTCCCAGGAGGAACTCCTGATGGGCGTTGAATAATTCCCCTGTGTGCCCATCCACCTTGCCCCAATACCCGCCATCGGATAGAGATGGTATCCCTTCGATGTATAAGTAGACATCAGTATATAATCTTTGTCGTCCATAAGGTTCTTCCCTATTAATCCACCACTTTGCTCCGCCTATCTCGATAGAGACTACAATAGGGGTTATCACCACGAAGCTTGCTCCCAATCCATATAGATAAGAGGCAACCCTTTGTGCCATTTCCTCCTCCGTCAAGCTGGGGATAGGGGAAACCTCAAGTGGTTCATAACAGCAGAAAAGCTCGTCCAACTCCCCCGTCCAACTGTCAATCTCTACTTTAACGCTTTGCACATTTATCCAAACAGGTTCACCATCTGGCGTAAAAACCCGGTTCGTGAAAGTCATATAGAGATAAGAGTCATAATGTTTCCAGGAGGAACCGTCCTCCGTTAGCTCTGGATGGATATATGACAGTTCCATAGAGTAGATAGGCACATTGGGGAAATAAGAGGCGACGATTTCCCTGGCTCTACTTATAGCCTGCTGAGGAGGGAGCATATCGGAAATCTGACCCTCCCTGCTGTCAAACGCTCCCTTACATATCCCCTTGATCGCTCCTGTATAGGAATCAACGAATACCGCCCCTGAGTATTTGTGATCGGGATTTGGGTCTTTGACGCCAACTTTATACCAAGTTATATACTCCGGTGGATCATCGAAGGAGCCCGTTGGATCAATAGTGTAGTAAGCCATCCTCCCCACTCTCGGTTCCTCCCCATAATAAACAGGTCCATAGGTTATTTCCAAATTCTGCCTTCCCGACCAGTTTATTATCGCCTGCTTCGCTTGTTCTGCCGTCACTGGACCGATGGCAAATTTGTCGCCGTAGGGATTCCGATATTCAAAGTCAAAATCGTGTTCCTCTCCCCTTCCAAAGAAGGTTAGGAGAATCATCATCCCAAAGAAGGTTAGGAGAATTATCAGAAGAAAACAGAGTCGCCTCCTTTTCACAGTAATCACCTCTTTTCAAACCCCATTTTATATATTAGAGTTTTGAAGGAGGGAAAAAGTTTCTTTAAGGGGCGAGGGGCGACTAAATTCGCCCCTCGCCCCAATTTTCAAGACAAAAGCTTCAGAAACTTCCAAAGAGCATAACCCAGGGCGGAGAGGGAGAGGCCCCCTGCGAAGAGGGGAGCTCGGGAGGAATTGGAAGGCATCTCCTCTTTCGGGGTTTCCGCAGGAGATGGGAGGAAATAGATGGCTTTTCCTCTTTTGCGATCTCAGGGGGAGATTGGGTGCTCCTTGCCATTTGCACTTCCTGCTTTTTCTCCTCTCTTTTTTCCGCTTTATCCTTCGCAAGGACAGTTGACTCCTCACTCTTAGCCCAAAAGCCGGTGAAGAAAGTTATCTGCTCTAAGCCGGTGCCATCCGGATTGATGAGGTAGATGTTATAGTCGTCGGACTCATCCCCCCCGATGAAGGCTATCTTCTGACCATCGGGCGAAAGCGCAGCGGAAGGGCTAGTGAACACGGGAAGACATAAACCCTCTGGTAGCCACTGGAAAAGGTCTATTTTTTGCTTATTTGAACCATCTATATCCATCACATA
>CALITO010000032.1 GCA_938041455.1 uncultured bacterium
GTTATGGATTTCTTCTTGGGCTCGGGCACTACAACGGCAGTGGCACATAAATTAAAGAGAAAATGGATCGGCGTTGAGATGGGGGAGCATTTCTGGAGGGTTGTTATGCCCAGAATGAAGAAGGTCCTCTTCTACGATAAATCGGGAATCTCCAAGGAAAAGGATGTCAAGGAGAAATACAATGAGAAAAACGCCGGCGGATTCTTCAAATACCAAGTCCTTGAACAATACGAGGATTCCCTTGATAACATAGAACTTAAGGAAAATAAGAGGGCAATGGAGTTGTTCAAGGACGAGTATCTCCTCAAATACTTCCTTGAATTTGAAACGCGGGATAGCCCCTATCTCCTTAAAATAGACCTCCTTAAGAAGCCCTTCTCCTATAAACTGAAGGTCAACTTAAAGGAAGTGGGCGAGCCCGAGGAAATCATCGTTGACCTACCCGAGACCTTCAACTACCTTCTCGGATTGAAACCGAAGAAGATAAAGGCGCGTGAGACGCAGATTGGGGGAGAAACGAGAAAATATCTCTTCATTCTCGGCGAGGTGGAGGGGAGAAGTTGTGCTGTAGTTTGGCGGGAATGGGATGGAAACTGGGATGCTGAGGATTTCAAGGAGGACAGGGACTTCGTGGAGCGCCATCTTTCCCAATGGAAACCCTCCATCGTTTATATAAACGGGCAAAACATCCTCACCCCAAAGATGGGCGACCACCAAGTCCAGGAAATCCACCACATAGAACCCAAATTCAAGGAATTGATGGAGAGATAACGGAATGAATATAGAAAAGTATCTCCTCCTTAATAAATACATCCTCTCCCTCTTCGGCGTGGAGGATTTCAGAGAACTGAAAGAACACCTCCAGAATGTCCCTGAGGGAACGGAGAGCGACGGGAAAACCTTCTTCCTCCACAGCATCCTCTCCCATTTCAAAATCCAAGATCCCTCCCTTGAGGAAGCTCTCCATCGCTACGATGAGAACATCCAAACTTATCAGAAACTAATAAGTTATCGGCGAAAGCCCGTCTCGCTCAAATATTTCCAATACCTCGCCGTCCTCTTCAGTGAGATATTCCTTGATAACCTCAAAAATGAAAAGCAACTCTTCCTCCGGAAATTGAACGAATTCCACCAAAAATACACCCAAAACCAGGGCATACAAATCCCACCCTTTGAGGAGAAGGACCTCTATAAAATAGCATACTGGATGGCTACCGGCAGTGGGAAAACCCTCATTATGCACATAAACTATTACCAGTTCCAAAAATACAAACTGTTTCAGCCCGATAACATCCTCCTCATCACCCCCAATGAGGGGTTATCCCGCCAGCATTATGAGGAACTGGAGAAGAGCGGAATTCCCGCCCGCCTCTACTCGGAAGGCTTCAGAGGGGGAAGAGAGAACCAGGTGCTCGTCATCGAAATGACGAAGTTCGTTGAGGAGAAAAAGGGAGGTGGAGTCACCCTTCCAGTTGAGACCTTTGAGGGTAGGAACCTCGTCTTCGTTGACGAGGGACACAAGGGGAAAAGGTCGGAGGAGCGGAGATGGGCAAAATTGAGGAATAGGTTGGCTGAGGAAGGCTTCGTCTTTGAATACAGCGCCACATTCGGACAGATCCTCGAGGAGCGCAACTGGGAGGTATTAGAGGAATACGCCAAATCCATCCTCTACGATTATTCCTATAAATACTTCTACTCGGACCGCTACGGCAAGGATTTCAGCGTGCTCAATATAAATATAAGAGACGAGCCCAGGCTGAGCGAGAGTGATTTTCAGGAAACGATGTTCGTCGCCAACCTACTCTCCTTCTATCAACAACTCCTCACCTTTGACCAGAATAAGGAATTGGCAAGGGAGCATAATTTGGAGAAACCGCTCTGGATTTTCGTGGGAACAACCGTCACGGGAAAGGAGGAGGAATCAGATGTCATCCAAATCGTCGATTTACTCCGCAAAACCCTCAGCGAGGAGGATTGGCTCAGAGAAAAGGCGGGGAAAATCCTCAATGGCGAATATAAAGACAAAGAAGAGGTTGACATATTCAAGGATAAATTCCCCTATCTTAAAGATGGCCTGGATTGGATTGACCTCTATCGGCGGGTATTCGGGGGGAAGGGAAGATTGGGAGTTTATGAACTGAAAAATGCGATGGGCGAGGTGGGATTGAAGGCGGGTGAAGGCGATTACTTCGGGGTGGTGAACATCGGCGATGTCTCCAGTTTCAAGAAGCAACTCGCCCTAAAGGGCATCCCCACAAATCAGGACCTCATCTCCCCCTCACTCTTCGATAGGATAAAGAGGGACGATTCCCCAATCAATATGCTCATCGGCTCAAAGAAGTTCATAGAGGGTTGGGATACCTGGAGGGTATCCTCTATGGGCCTGCTCAACATCGGCAAGGGACAAGGTCCCCAGATAATCCAACTCTTCGGCAGGGGAGTGAGATTGAAAGGGAAGGGGATGTCGCTCAAAAGAAGCGAGGATTCAAAGGAGAGCAAAATCCTTGAAACCCTCAATATATATTCAATAAGGGCTGATTACCTTGAACGATTCCTCTCCTCCCTCAACAACGAGATGGACTACGAGACAATCCCCATTCCCGTTGAATTCCGCCATAAGGAGAAATGGGAGGAATTGCTCGTCCCCGCCCCTGATGAGAGACGGGATTTCTCTAAGGAGGAGCCCATTTCCTTAGAGATAGATGATAAGATCTATTTCACTTTGGACCTCCTCCCCAAACTTTATAGGTTTGAGAGCGAGGAGAGAAGAGAGGGGGAAGTCACAACTATTCAAGCGGAGCCTCAAGTATTCCCCATAGATAAGTTAGAACTCCTCAATTGGGGAAGGATTTACAGTGAGATTTGCCAGTTCAAGGAGGAGAGGGGATATAATAACCTCGTATTTAATGAGGAGTGCCTGAAGGGTGTGCTACAGTCTGATAAATATAAGTTGAGAGTGAGCAGGGATTTATCGGAGGTGAAGGATGAGGAAGGGTTGGCGAGATTAGAGGATATAGCCCTTCTAATATTGAAGAAATACATAGAAACTTACTACAATAGGAGGAGAAAAGAGTTTGAGACCGCCCACCTCAAACCCTACTCCCTGAAGGCTAAACAACTCCCCCTCTTCGCCTTCGAACAGTGGGAGAACGAGTATGTTTATAAGGTTCACACATCCGATAAGGAGTTAGTTGAGAAGGTGGAGAAGATGAAGAAGATAGCGAACAAATTGAAGGAGTGGCTGAGGAAAGAGGAGAAGTATATACTTCCCCGCCTCTACATAGATAACCATTTATTTTTCCCCCTGCTCATTCAAAAGGGTGGGAAAGGGAGGATAAAGCACATCCATCCCCAGGGATTGGTGGAGAGCGAGGTTATGTTTCTTGAGGGAGTGAGGGATTTCCTCAAGAAGCAGGGCGAGCGATTCAAGGATAGGGAGGTCTTCATCCTCCGCAACTTCCCCCAATCGGGGATAGGCTTCCAGTTGGACTGGGCTCGTTTCTTCCCCGATTTCATAGTTTGGGTTAAGGGGAAAGATGAGCAGGTGATAGCCTTCGTAGACCCAAAGGGACTTATGATGACCAAAGGGCTTAACGATGAGAAGGTGAAGTTCGCTACGGAAGGGATAAAGGGAATTGAGAAAAGCTTGGGAAGGGATGACATAAGATTGGAGTGCTTCATCCTCTCCCTCACGGGATATGAGGAGCTCGTGAGAGGTGAGGCGAAGCCGAAGCCTAAGGAGGTTTACGAGGAGAACAACATCCTCTTTCTCAAAGACTCCCTTTGGACGGAGAAATTCTTCAAAAGGATTCTCTAATTAGCCATTTAACTTAACGATTTCCTTACTCTATGATACAATTCTTCAAAAAGGAGGTTATGAGAATGAAAGCCCCGAGAGTTTTGCTCTTGTTCTTTTTGCTTCCCTTCCTTTGGGCGGGGGAGCTCGCCCTGGATTTGCGGAACACCCCCCTGAAGAATGTCATTGCTTATCTCTCCCAAGAGACGAAGGAGGAGATAATCCAAGGGAGTGACCTCACCACAGGGGTGAACGGATATATCAGATGCTCCAACCTTGAAGAAGCCCTCAAAGCAATTTCCCTCCTCTATCCCAGGCTAAACTGGGCGAAACTGAGTTTCCCAGTGAAGGAGAAGGTTTCTAAGGAGGACATAATCCTCACAGCGAGGGCGCTACAGGCGGTGAAATTATCCAAAGTAGCGGCGAGTGGGAAGGAGGGCGACATCTTCTTCACTAAAACTGGGCGAGCAGGTATAGGGGAAAAAGATATAAAGACGGTTTATGTAGTTTGGGAGGAAGCGCCCAACCTCCTTAACCTGCTCTCCACTCCCCAGGCTAAACTGACGCCCCAGGATTACATCAATCTGAACTGGATGATGCTCAATGCCTTCCTCTCTATGAGTCCCGAGGAAAAAAAGCAAGTCCTTCTCGCCAGTTTTGATATGGTTCTCAGGGACCCTGCCCTCCTCCAGAGGATGATGCAGGAATCTCTCTCCCTTGTGAGCACCTTATCCCCAGAGGAGATGGGGAAGTTGGTAGGGGCTTCTATACAAGCGGTGCAGTCCATACCTCCCGAGTTCTGGCAGCAGATGATGCAGTCAATGGGACAATTTATGGGGGGAATGGGCGCTGGATTTCCCGGAATGATGCCCCAAATGGGAGGTGGTGGAGAATAGAAAAGCCCCTCCTCGTCATAGATATCGGGAATTCCAAGATACATTCTGGGGTATATAGAGGAGGTGAGTTGGAGGGGTCCTTCAAGTTATCATCCCGCCGTCCCCTTACCGCTGATGAGTTCTCCTTGATGTTGGAAAGTATGCTCCAGCGCTGGGGACTTGATATTAAATCCCTCGGCGATGTAGTTGTGGGGAGCGTAGTTCCCTCCCTTAACGGGATTATTAGGGAAGCCTTCGCCTCCTACCAGTTGAAGGTTAATTTTATGGGGGAGGATTTCCCCCCGCCTATTCCCATCCTTTACAAGAATCCGGAGGAGGTGGGAATGGATAGGCTCGCTAACGCCATCGCTTGTAAGGAACTTTACGGCACGCCGGGAGTAGTAGTTGACTTCGGAACAGCGATAACTTTTGATGTGATCTCCCCTGAAGGAGAATATTTGGGGGGGATAATCGCCCCGGGGGTGGAACTCTCGCTCCAGGGGCTCTTCTCCGCCACCGCTCGCCTGCCCAGGGTGGATATAGACATCCCCAAGGAACTAATAGGTAGAAGCACCAGGGAGGCTATAAGGAGTGGCGTTGTTTTCGGCACGGTGGGGTTGGTTGAGGGGTTGCTCGAGAGGCTAAGGGAAGAGTTGGGGCAAGCGGTAGTGGTTTTCACAGGGGGAATGGGCGAGTTCTTCGCCGGGCAAATCCGTTCCTCCTGCATAGTTGACCCCTATCTAACATTGGAGGGATTGCGCCTTGCCTGGGAAAAGAGTGGTCAGCGTTAGCCTGGGCTCCTCAAAAAGGGATAGCCGAGTGGAGATAGAACTCGCTGGCATCCCCTATGTTATGGAGCGGATTGGAACAGATGGCGATTTCCAAAAAGCCATCTCCTTAATAAGGGAACTGGATGGAAAGGTTGACGCAATCGGCTTGGGTGGCATTGACCTATATCTGATAACAGGATGGAAAAAATACATCATAAGGGATGCCAAGAAACTGGCTGATGCAGCTAAGGTTACCCCCATCACTGATGGCGCCTTCCTGAAACTCGTCCTCGAAAAAGAGGCAATAAAAAGCCTTCAAAACCAGGACATAGTGAATTTCAAGGAGGCGAAGGTTCTCCAGATAACCGCCGTGGATAGGTTTGGAATGGCATCGGCGCTCGCCTCCCTGGCTAAACAGATAGTCTTCGGCGATTTGATGTTCGCCTTCGGCGTCCGCCTCCCTATGCGCTCCCTCAGGGCTGTGAATATCCTCGGATTTCTCTTCCTCCCCATTATATGTAGACTCCCCTTCAAAATGCTCTATCCCACAGGCGAAGCACAGGAGAAACCACCAAAACCAAAATTCGTTGAATTCTTCCAATGGGCTGATGTTATTGCGGGGGATTTCCATTATATAAAGCGATACTCCCCACCAGAACTTCCGGGAAAGATAGTGATAACGAACACAACGACAGTGGAAGATGTGGAACTCCTGAGGCAGAAGGGGGTTAAGATTTTGATAACCACTACTCCCGCCATACAGGGGAGGAGCTTCGGAGTGAATGTTTGGGAAGGGGCGGTGGTGAGTTTTTTGGGAAAGCCTGCCGATGCGATAAGCGAGGAGGAGTATCTTGAGGTGATGCGTTCCTTCGGTTGGAAGCCCCGGGTGGAGGTATTCCCTTGAGCAATTTTGCCTTCATCATCCATCCAATATCACCCCAGGATATAAAGAGGAGCTTGAAGCCCCTTTCCCTCCTGCCCGTTCCCCTTCTTGAGGCGATAACAAAGCATATTCCCCCCTTCAAGGTTTCAAGGATAAGGGGCCTCCGCTCCCCCCAGGGAGCGGAGGCGGAGGGCTGGTTCATCGCCATCCCCTTCACCCCTCGTCAATTCCTCTCCTACCCACTTGACTTCGTCTACAGGAGGCTAATTCAAGCAGGGAAATTAGCGGAAAAACTGGGAGCGAAAATACTCGGCTTGGGCGCCTTCACCTCCGTCGTGGGCGATGGGGGAATAACCTTGTCGAAGAACATCAACATAGGTGTTACAACAGGAAATTCCTACACAGTAGTCACAGGAGTTGAAGGAACGATAGAGGCAAGTAAATTGGTGGGGATAAACCCGAAAGAGGCAACGGCGGCAGTTGTGGGGGCGACGGGTTCAATAGGCTTCACCTCGGCAAGGCTTTTGGCGAGGGAAGTGCCAAGGATGAACCTTGTGGGAAGGAATGTGGAGAGGTTGAAGAAAGTCAAGGAAACCATAGAAAAGGAGACTAATTGCGAGGTCGAAATCCATAGGGATATAAGGGAAGGTGTGGGGGGAGCGGACATCGTTCTCACGGTAACCTCCGCTATGGAGGAGATAATCTTCCCCGAGGATTTGAAGAGGGGAGCGGTGGTCTGCGATGTCGCTCGCCCGAGAGATGTCTCCAAAAGGGTGGAGGAGGAGAGAAGGGATGTATTGGTAATAGAGGGGGGTGTGGTGGAGGTGCCCGGCGATGTTGATTTCGGCTTTGACTTCGGATTCCCTCCCAAGACCGCTTATGCCTGTATGGCTGAGACTATGATATTGGCGCTGGAAAACTACGAGGGGAACTTCACCCTGGGGAAGGAGGTCACGCTTGAGCAGGCGGATACCATAGCCCAGTTAGCGAAAAAACACGGATTTCGCCTCGCCGGCTTCCGCAGTTTTGAGAAGCCCGTGCTCCCAGAAAGGATAGAGGAGGTGCGCAGACTCGCAGGAAGATAGATGACGAAAAAAGAGATGAATTTGAGAATCTTTAAGGGAGAGGAGATTCCCCATCCCTTCTTCCAGCCCAGATTGGAGCCTTGGTATCAGTGGCATAAACAGTTCAATAAGCTCCCCCCTCTCTATAAAGATAAGAGCCTCCTGGAAATCTACGACGAATTGGACATATCTATGAGATATGTCCACTATTACACGGGAATGCCCGACCCCATTGAGGTGAGGTATAGCGAGAAGGTCAAGATAAGGTATGAGATGGGAGAGTGGGAGGGAAGCGAGATAGTGGAAACCCCTTACGCCGAGCTCGTGAGGAAATTGAAGAGAAATCCCGATGGTATCTGGCACACTGTAAAATTTCCCGTTACCAATTCCCTTGAAGAGATAAGGGGGTTGAGATGGCTCTATCAAAACACAACCTTTCATTTTTCGGAGGAGAAATTCCTGAGGGGAAGCGATTTCATCGGGGATAGGGGGGAACCCCAGTTTTGGGTGCCCAAAAGCCCCTATCAGGCGCTCGCCCAGATGTGGATGGGACTGGAGCAATTTATCTACGCCCTCTCCGACCACAGAAGGGAAGTGGAGGACCTGATGCAAGCGATAGACGATTCTTACGATCCCCTATATGAAGAGATAATAGCCTCGGGGAAGGCGAGGATCGTAAATTTCGGCGAGAATATTCACGACCAATTATTATCACCCACTTATTTTGAGAAATATCTCATCCCCTTCTACGAGAAAAGGTCGGGTCAATTGAGAAAGGCGGGGATTTACACCCATATCCATATAGATGGCTTCTTCAAAAATCTCCTTAGATACCTTAAGTATTTGCCATTTGATGGCTATGAGGCGCTTACCCCTCTGCCCCAAGGAGATGTTAGTTTGGAAGAGATAAGAGAACACATAGGGGATAAGGTCCTTTTGGATGGTTTGCCTGCGGTTTTATTCTCTCCCGAGATTTATCCCTCAAGAGAACCCTTGGAGGAGTTCACGGAGAAGATAATAGGGATGTTTCATCCCAGGCTCGTTCTCGGGGTATCTGATGAGGTGCCGGAAGGAGGGGGCGAGGAGGCACTGGATAGAGTGAGGTGGGTTTCCCAATATTGCAAAACTTGGCGAGGTAGGGAGGAATAAGAGGGGAAGCAGAAGTTAAATAAGGGAAATCTCTTGACTTCCCTCTATAGATTTCTAAAATACTATGGATATGGAAAGTTACAGTTGGAAAGTCCACCTCTTGCCAAGAAGCGGATGGAAGATCTTGCTTTTATTCCCCGCTTTATTCGTGGCGGGACTATGGGGGCTCTACTTAGGGGGGGTATACCTTCTCCTGCTCGCTATTTTCCTCCTGCTCCTTTCCTTACGAGATTTCCTCTTCCCCATTAAATATCAAATTACCCCGGAAGGAGTGACGATGAAGGGAGTTCTCCTTAAGCGAGCGACGAGTTGGGCGGAAGTGGAGGAAATAGCGAGGGAGGAAGGGCTTATCAAATTAAGGCTGAGGAAGGGCTCATCTTCCCATTTTGCTCGTTGGTTCGTGGTTCATCTAACTGATAAAGAGGAGGAGATATGGAGGAAAATAGAGATTTGGAGGAGGAATTCCTGAACAGGGTAGCTGAGAGGATAAAGAAGATGGGCTTGGAGGCGCCAGCGGTCCTCTTCTTGGAGGCGCACAAGCCCCTTTCCTTTATAGGTGGGCAATTCCTCTATTTCTCCCTCCCCTTCCTCGGTGCTATCTTTGGATTCCAAAATGTCTCCCTCTTCGCTAAAATCCTCTCCACCCAAGAGGGAGTGGAGAAACTGCTCAGGAAACTGGAGGGATGAGAGATTTATGGAGCACGCGACACCGGGCGTGACGGCATTGGAACTCTTGCTCACGGGGGCAATACTTTTCTCCATTTTCTTGGCTCGGGGAGGGAGGGAGTTTTTCCTCAGGAAGATAGCCGCTTTCGCTGTGATTGACGATGCTATAGGAAGGGCGGTGGAGATGGGACGCCCCATCCTTTTCTCCTTCGGGCTAAGCGGGCTCGGCATAACCTTCTTCCAGGCTTTGGCTATAATGAGCTATGTAGTGAGAAGAGCGGCGGAGTATGGGGTGAGGGTCGTGGTTCCCCTTTTTGCTCCCGATGTATATCCTCTCACGGAGGAGGTATATAAGGAGGCACATCGTTCTGCGGGTAGGTTGGAGGAATACAATCCCTCCGATGTTTTCTTCCTCTCCAATGACCAGTTCGCCTATGCCTCGGGCGTGGTGGGGATAATGCATAGGGAAAGGACAGCCACGCACTTCTTCCTCGGGGATTTCGCAGCTGAGAGCTTGATTTTGGCTGAGGAGGGGCATTCCGTCGGTGCGGTGCAAATTGCCGGCACCCCCTCCACATTGCAGTTGCCCTTCTTCGTTGCCGCCTGTGATTATACCCTCATCGGGGAGGAATATTACGCCGCCAGCGCCTACATCTCCCGAGAACCAATTATAGTGGGCTCCATTAAGGGGCAAGATATAGGTAAAATGGCTCTGCTCATCCTCTCCCTCACAGGTGTTATAGCAGTAACAATTGGAGGTGAACTGGGGAGCATATTCCAGCATATATTCAAATGAGGATATTCCAGCCCGTAAAGGAACCGCTTCCCTTAGCGCTATTGATAGTCGGCTCCCTCATAGGGAGCGGATTAATCCTCCTTCTTATGCACAAGTTCCTCTCCTTGAGAACAAAAGGGAGGGTTATAACTACCCTTACCTTCCTCGCCGGCTTCTTCTACTCTTTGGAATTCTTCTTACCCGCTAAGGAGGGGAAGAACTTCCTTACCCCCTGGGTTGAGCCTGTGGGCGATGCCCTAATGGTCATCGGAGCATTCACTTTCCCCTTGGGCTTGATAAGCCTAGCGGTGGTTCATTGGGGAAACATAGGGAGGAAGAGGAAAGGCTGGGGCTTCAGTGTGGTCCTTTTCCTCGCTATGTTGGCGATGGCGGTCTCCGCTTTCCTCCAGTATTACGCTAAGATCCCCCTGGCAAAGAATATATACTCCTGCCTCTTCGATGGGCTCTATGTGCCTTTAGGTGTGGCTATGATGTCAACCCTCGCCTTCTACATCGTCTCCGCAGCGTATCGCGCCTTCAGGGTTACCAATATAGACGCCATCTTGATGATGGGCGCAGCTGTTATAGTTATGCTTGGACAGATCCCCTTCGGAATGTGGATCACTTCCTGGCTCCCTATGGAGGGTATCGCTTCCTCCCTCAGGATTGAGAATGTGAGCAACTGGTTTATGACGGTGGTGAATATGTCCGTTCAGAGGGCGATAGGCTTCGGTCTCGGCGTGGGCTCAATAGCAATGGCTCTCCGTGTCTGGTTTAGCCTGGAAAGAGGAATGCGGATGGGAGGTTGATGAGAAGTTGGAGTGGTTAGTTAAGTTCCGTTATATCAATAGACAATGGATTTTCCTCACCCTGGCACTGCTCGTAGCCCTTCCCCTTCTCCTCATTTTGCCACTCCCCTTCTTCGTGGGACCCCAAGCGAGAGGACTTTACGAGGCGGTGAAGGAACTGCCACCGGATAAGGTCGTCCTCCTCGCTATGGATTGGGGACCCGCCACTAAGGGGGAAAGTATGTGGCAGGCGCAGGCAGTGATAGAACACCTCTTTAAGGAAAAAAAGCCATTTATAATAACCGGCTACGATATACTCGGCCCTCAACTCTCACAGGAGCTCGCCGAGGAGTTGGCAAAAAAATATGGAGCCACTTATGGGGAAAACTGGGTGAATGTTGGCTTCATCACGGGCGGATTAGCTTTCCTATTGAGAATGGCGAAGAACTTCCAGCAGGCTTTTAAGACGGACAGCATCCAGCATAAACCCCTCTCATCCTACTCCTTAGCCCGAAGGGTTAAGGATATACAGGACATCGGGTTGATCATAAATGTCACCGGCTCGGGAAGTTACGGCGACTGGATAATCATTCAAACAACATATCAAGTTCCCCTCGCAGTGGCTTGCACAGCAGTCATCACTCCCGACCTCTATCCCTTCCTCGACTCCAAACAACTCGTCGGTATGCTCTCGGGCTTGAAAGGGGCAGCGGAGTATGAGACGCTGATAGGGGGATCGCATAGTAAGGCAACCCTCAAAATGATGATGTCTCAATCTATGGCTCATCTCCTCATTATAATTCTCATAATCCTGGGTAACATCGGGCTTTTGTTCGAAAGGCGGTTGAGGAGAAGTGCTTGAGGTAGTGGTAACCTGGCTCGCTGCTATTGCAACTTTGGGAATATACAGCATCCTCTATAAGGAAAACCCTTTTTACCGTTTCTTTGAACACCTTTTCATAGGGTTGGGGCTGGGATGGACGATCTTCGCCGTTTGGAAGGATATCCTTCATCCCAAGTGGTGGACGCCTATGGTGGTGGAAGGGAGATGGTATTGGATATTCGCTATGATCATCGGCAGTCTCTACTATTTCATCTTTTCACCTCGCTTCGCCTGGATGGCTCGCCTCGTCATATCCACTATGATGGGGCTAACCGCTGGGTTAGTCTTCAAATCGTTTGCCGCTATATATATACCCCAGATAGAGGCTTCCTTCCGAGCGGTTCGTTTCTCCCCATCCTTAGCTGGGGGATTGAACAATCTCCTCTCCACCCTAATTCTCCTCTCCGTGCTCATCTACTTCCTCTTCACGATAAGTCAGGAGAGACAGCCCTTGTCCACTCTCTCTAAATTGGGGAGGTGGTTCATTATGCTTGGGTTGGGAGCTATGTTCGGTAGCACGGTTATGGCGAGGCTGTCTCTTTTCATAGATAGACTGACATTTCTACTTCACGATTGGCTTAAGATAATAAGGTTTTAGGATGGATAGTTTACAAAATGGCAGAGGCTATTTTGGCGGTTGACTGCGGTTCAACGACAACAAAGGCAATTCTCTTCAGCGATGGCGGAGGGTGGCACCTCGTCGCCAGAGGTGAGGCGCCCACCACCGTGGAAGCCCCCTTTGATAATGTGATGCTTGGCTTATACAATGCGGTGAGGGAATTAGAGGAACTGACGGGTAGGCAGATTTTAGAGGGGGAGAAGTTCCTCATACCGGCGTCAGATGGGGAAGGGGTGGACCTCTTCCTCGCCACATCCTCCGCAGGAGGGGGACTCCAGATGCTCGTTATGGGAGTAGTTAAGAGTATGACGGCGGAAAGTGCTCAAAGGGCGGCGCTTGGTGCTGGGGCTATAGTGGTGGATTGCATCGCCCTTGACGATGGGAGGGAGGATTTCCAAAGAATCCAGAGAATAAGGGATATCCGTCCCGATATAATCCTCCTCGCAGGGGGAACAGATGGTGGAACGATAACCCATGTCCTCCAACTGGGGGAGATGCTCTCCGCCGCTGAACCCCGTGCTCGCCTCGGTAATTTGCCCATCCCGGTTATCTACGCTGGTAACAGGGATGCGAGAGGGGAAATAGAGAAGATGTTGGGGGATAAATTCCACCTAATAATAAGGGAAAACATCCGCCCCCGCCTCGAGGTGGAGAACCTTGGACCAGCCAGGGAAGCGATACATGAACTCTTCCTCCAACATGTGATGCGCCAGGCACCCGGCTACCACCTCCTTATGGAGGCTACTACTCACCCCATAATGTCCACCCCTAACGCCGTGGGGAGAATGGTCCAACTGCTCGCTAAGGAGTTGGGCGGAAATGTCCTCGCCGTGGATATAGGCGGAGCAACCACAGATGTATTCTCCGTTTTCTCCAATACCTATAACCGCACCGTCTCCGCTAATTTGGGACTCTCCTACTCCATCTGCAATGTGATGGTTGAGGCTACAATACCCAACATCCAGCGGTGGCTCCCCTTCGATGTCTCCCCCCAACAGTTAAGGGGTGCCCTCCGTAATAAGATGATTCGCCCCACTACTATCCCCCAAACTCTGCGGGACCTCTACATAGAGCAAGCGGTCGCTCGGGAAGCCCTTAGATTAGCCCTTGAACATCATAAATCGCTGGCGAGAAGCCTCGTCGGTGTTCAGAGAGAACGCACCGTCGGCGACCTCTTCAGCCAGATAACGGGAGGGGAGACCCTTATTGATATGAGTAAAGTGGATATGATAATAGGCTCGGGAGGCGTGCTCTCCCACGCTCCCTCTCGTGCCCAAGCTGCTCTTATGATGGTGGACGCTTTCCAACCAGCGGGGATCACCTTCCTCGCCGTGGACAGCATCTTTATGATGCCCCATCTCGGTGTCCTCTCCTCAGTTATGCCCCAGGCAGCGGGGGAAATATTCTGGCGTGATTGCGTCGTCCCACTCGGCTCCCTCGTTGCCCCCATAGGCAACCTCAAAGAGGGAGAGCCAGCCCTCCACCTTAAGAGCAAAAGATATGAAGAGGAAATAAACTTCGGAGAAATGCGCCTCCTACCACTGGAGGGGGAGGAGGAATTCTCCCTTAGACCCCTGAGGGGACTGGATATGGGAGAAGGAAGGGGGAAGGAAGTGGTGAGGAGATTGAAAGGTGGATTGCTGGGGCTGATCGTGGATTGCCGAGGTAGACCGCTACAGCTTCCCCAACAGGATGAGAAGAGGAAGGAATGGCTGAAAAGAACTTACACTGCTCTATCACTCCCTCTACCAGGTGAGAAGGGATGAGCCAAGCCTATACCCCCGGTTTAACCATAACCCCCTATACTGTTATAAGGAAGACGAGGAGACTTCCCCTGAAAGGGGAGGTATTGGTGAGGATAGGAGAAAGAGTTGAGCCCGCAACTCCCGTCGCCCGGGCTTTCTTGCCCGGGGAGGTGCATATAGTAAAAGCGGGTGAGATCCTCGGTGTGGCGGGAGAGGATTTGGGAAGATATCTATTAAAGAGGGAGGGTGAAAAAGTAGAGCGAGACGAGACCATAGCCTCAGCTACCTCCTTCTTCGGACTTTCTAGAAGAGTGGTCCGTTCCCCTGTCAAGGGCACGATTGAAAATATCTCCCCCCTAACAGGCAATGTCTCCATAAGGGAGGAGCCAAAACCAATTCTTCTTTGCGCCTATGTTGAGGGAGAAGTGGTGGAGGTCCTTCCCAATGAAGGGGTGGTAGTGGAGGCCAAGGGCGCTTTCCTTCAGGGGATCTTCGGCGTAGGGGGGGAAAGATGGGGAAAGCTCCTGGTAGCGGTGAACTCACCAGATGAGGAGATAAGGGAGGTAAAGGAAGAAGCGAGGGATTGCATACTGGTGGGAGGAAGAATAGGGAGTGAGGCACTGAAGCGAGCGGTTGAGGTAGGGGTAAAGGGAGTGGTAGTGGGGGGTATCTACGATGAAGTTTTGAGCGATTTTCTCGGCTATGATATAGGAGTGGCTATAACGGGACAGGAAAATATTCCCCTAACATTAATAATAATGGAGGGCTTTGGCGATCTGCCCCTCGCCAGGCGCACCTTCCAACTCTTGAAGAGATTTGATGGCTTCTCCGCCTCCATAAACGGAGCAACCCAGATAAGGGCAGGGGTTGTGCGTCCGGAGATAATAATACCCCACAAGGAGGAAATACCCTCTTACAAAGAGAGGTTCCCCGAAAGATTGGTCCTTGGAACGAGGGTGAGGATTATCAGGGAACCCTATTTCGGTTCTTTGGGGGAGGTGGTTGCCTTGCCTTCGGAGTTGAGGGTTCTTGAAACGGGCGCAAGGGCAAGGGTTGCCGAGGTCCTCCTGGAAGGAGGGGAAAGAGTAGTTGTCCCCCGAGCGAATCTGGAAATAATCCTTGAAAAATAATTGACAAGGAATCTATTGCTCAATTAAATAAATTTTGTTAAAATAACAAAGATGCCCGAATTACCGGAAGTGGAAAATATAAAAAGAGGATTAGAAGCCACTATCCTCGGCAAGAAGATAGTGGAGGTTGATATTTTGGACCCTTATATGTTGACCATCCCCCCTCAGGAATTTAGGGAACAGTTGAAGGGTAGGGAGGTGAAGGGGGTAAGGAGGAGAGGTAAGTATATCATCTGGGAACTTGACGATGATAAGGAGTTGATAATTCATTTGAGGATGACGGGTCAATTGCGCTTAGATGAGGGCGAGTATCTCAGGCTTATATTTCATTTAGATGGTATGAAGCTCCATTTTTGCGACCTGAGGAGGATGGGGGAGATGCATATCGTCCCCAGGGGGAGATACGAGAATATAGAAGGGTTGGCTACGATGGGGCCCGAGCCCCTCAGTGAGAACTTCACCCTTTCCTATCTGAGGGATGTTCTGAGGAAGAAGGGGGGGAAGATAAAAGCGGTTTTGATGGACCAGGCTGTTGTGGCGGGAATTGGGAACATCTATGCTAACGAGATCCTCTTTGAGGCGGGGATTCACCCTGAGAGGAGCCCAAAAAGTTTGGCAACCGAGGAGATAGAGGCTATATATAATGCTATAATAGGGATACTAAAGGAGGCACTTGAGGCGGGAGGGGAGACATTCTCCAATTATGTGAACATCTATGGGGAGGTGGGTGCCTATCAGCCGAGGGTCTATAAAAGGGAGGGCGAAAAATGCATCCGTTGCGGAGAAACGATAATTAGTCAGACAATCGGAGGCAGAGGTTCTTACTTCTGCCCCAATTGTCAAAGATAAGGAGGTAGTTTAGTCCTTGAAGGAAGAAAAGGAAGTGGAAGAGAGCAGGCAAGAAGACCAGTTAGAGATAGATCTCGCCGAGACTATCCGCCCCTTGCAAAGGGGGATGATAGTCAAGGGCACTGTTGTTCAAGTAGATGATGAGGGAGCAATGGTCGATGTGGGAGGCAAAGCGGAGGGGCTTCTACCCCCTGAGGAGATTTCCCTCAAGGGAAGAGTGGAACCGAAGGAGGTGCTCTCCGTAGGCGATGAAGTAAGGGTATTCGTATTAAAGGCCGACGCGGAGGAGAGCAGCATAATCGTCTCTAAGAAAAGGGCGGACTTCGAATTAGCCTGGCAGAGGCTGGAAAATGCCCACCGTAAGGGAGAAATATTAAATGCTATGGTAGTGGATAGGGTTAAGGGAGGAGTGCTCGTGGATTTGGGGGTGCAAGGTTTCGTCCCCTTCTCCCACCTCGACTTATCAACCCAGAGGAGGAAGAACCCTGAGTATCTTATCGGGCAATCCATCCCCCTTAAAATACTCGAACTGGACAGGAGCAAGGGGAAGGTAGTGCTTTCTCACAAGATAGCGGTGGAGGAAGAGAATAGGAGAAGAAAGGAGGAAATATTCTCCAGACTGGGTGAAGGTAAGGTGGTGGAAGGGGTGGTTAAGAGGTTGAAGGATTTTGGCGCTTTCGTAGATTTAGGAGGAATAGAGGGACTTCTTCATATAAGCGATATTGCCTGGTCCTACATCAAACATCCCCGGGAAGTTTTGAGAATTGGGCAGAGAATAGAGGTGATGGTGTTAAAGGTTGACAAGGAGAACGAGCGCATATCTCTTGGGTTGAAACAGCTCCTGCCCGACCCCTGGCGGGAGGCAGAGAAGAACTATAGGGAGGGGGATGTTGTTAAGGGCAAGGTTATAAGATTAGCTCCCACCGGGGCTTTCGTCCGTTTGGAGGAGGGAATAGATGCCTTCATACCCCTTTCTCATATAAGCAATAAGAAGGTAAAGAGACCCCAAGAAGTTTTGAGGAAAGGGGAGAATGTGGAGGCAAAGGTTATAGATTTTAACCCGTCCGCTCGCAGGATGCACCTCTCCATCAGGGAGTTGAAGAGGGAAAGGGAGAGGGAGAAGGAGAGAAAGAGGACCCAGGAATATCTTAAACAGCAGAAGAGAACAGGCCCAACCATAAGGGATCTGGCGGGTGATGTTCTTGAGAAGTTGAAGGAAAAGGGCGAGGAGGGGGGAGAAAAGAGGGGTGAAGCTTAGGGTGGCGCTAACAGGTGGGATAGCGAGTGGGAAATCCACTGTTCTACGGATGTTCCAGCGCCTGGGCGCGGAGGTTTTGGATTGCGATAAGATAGCAAAAACATTGACAAGAAGGGGAAATAAGGGGTATAAAAGAATAGTGGCGGAATTCGGCGAGGAAATACTGGACAAAGAAGGGAGAATAGATAGGAGGAAATTGGCGAACATTGTTTTCTCCGACGAGGAGAAGAGGAGGAAGTTGAACTCCCTTGTCCATCCTCTCGTCTATGAGAAGGTTCAGGAAAGGATGGAGAAGATTAAAGAAGGTATAGTCATTGTTGATGTCCCTCTACTGGTGGAAAGTGGGGGAGCGAGGTTTTTTGATAAAATAATCGTGGTTTATGCGGAACCTCTTGTTCAACTCGAGCGTCTAATAAAGAGAGGATTTAGCGAAGAAGAAGCTAAGGCGAGGATGAACGCTCAAGCGAGCTGGGAGGAAAAATTGAAAATCGCGGATTTCATAGTGAGGGGGGATGGAGAGATGGAGGAAACAGAAAAAGAGGTTGAAAAAATATGGGAAAAATTAAAAAATAGTTGCGAGAAGAGAACCGTTGTAATATATTAATATCTTAGGCGGGAGGTGCACCCGGCTTGTTGATTTGTATATCTAAAGAAAAGGAGGTCCGAAAAATGGGGCATAAATCGTCCTTGTTGGTGTTGTTGCTTGCAGTTGTGCTGGTTGGGGGGTCCTTCACCCCCGTTAGGGCGCAGATACAGAAGCGCATTCTTGAGGTTGCAATAATAGATTTCAACAACGCGAGCAACTATCAGGGTAAGATGGTGGAGAGGCGGGCCGCAGATGCGGTAGCTATGTCCCTCGCTACTACCGCCGGCGATTATTACACTGTTCTCTCGCGTTCGGAGTTCGAAAGGGAGATGGATACCCTAGGGCTTTCCTATCCTTTGGACAAGGTGGATATGGTGAGGCTTGGACGTGCCCTGGGATTGGACGGAATAATAACGGGGACCGTCCTTCAAGTCGGGATTGCGAAAAGCGGGGGGGCGACCCAGGCGGGGGTTATGATTGCCTGCCAAATGCTGGATGTATCCACCGAGGAGCCTATAACGGGAACAGTTATAACGGGGAAGAGCTCTCCTAAATACGACTACACAGGCGATATCGATATACTCGTTGATGAGGCGTTGAACAAGGCCGCTTATCAAATTGCCCAGCATTTCATATCCTTTGCCGTGCGAGGTGTCCCCGAGTTCACCATCCTCACCACTATGGAAGGGGAAGTTCTCCTCAACGCGGGCTCTCGTCAAGGAATAAAGGAGGGAATGGAGATGGTCGTCCTGCGGAGAGGGGAGAAGGTAGGGAGGATTAAGGTGAAGGAAGTGACGCTCACCGATGCTATTGCAACCATAATCGAGGCTCCCCGAGGGCTTCAGGGAGGGGATAAGGCGAGGGTAGTCTACGAGATGCCGCCCATCGGGAAAGCTCCCTTGGAGCAGGAGATAAAGAGGAAGGCAACATCTACACTTCAAAAGACCCTCCCAGCTATTCTTCTCGCCTTCGGCATATATAAACTTATGGAGAAAAGTTCAAGCGCTACCGCTGGACCTCGCCCCAGCACTTGCTATGCGGACGAAATAGCAGGCACGCCGATCGTTCATCTCTCCTGGGACTATCGTAAAATCCCCAATCCCACAAATATAGCGGCAGTGATGGTCTACCGGAGCTATACCCCTTCTATGCCCTCCTCACCAAGCGCCATTCCCGGCGACAGCGACTTCTTCCTCATTTACAGTTGGCGCAATAACCTTTATTTTGAAAACGGAATCCTCTATGGGGGAACCGTTCCCCCCAGCACTTGTGAAGATTCTCAATCGCTCCCCCCAACCATCACCAGATATACCCCGAGTGACGACCTAGCGGACTTAGACACAGAGGATATAACAATTATCCCCCTTATACCTGGGCGTCCTTACTATTACTATGTAATAGGTATAAATGCCTACGCTCCTCCCGCTCCCCCCGATGGGGAGGCGAGAGTTGTCTACCACTATATGGACCCCATCCCTCTTGGACGCTATACCCCGATCTATCCCCCTCTGCCCGCCTTGCCAGCAAATGGGACCACCCTCTTGGTTGACCAGCTCAGTAGTGTAACCTTCCAGTGGTTAGCCGTGGCGGGAGCTAATGAGTATGTTGTGGAGGTTTCCACCGACCCAAGCTTCCCATCCGATAGCACGAAGACTATCCGCAGTAAGCCCCAGTATATAATAGGTGATATAGGGGATGTTATACCCGTTGGCGGTTTAACGATGGACCTTTCCCGCTTCCGCAATGCTAAGGTCCTTTATTGGAGGGTGGGAGCAATAAACAGGGATGATACCCAGAGACCACCAGGGGGTTATGTCTTCCGAAAGGGATTCTGGTATACCATTAATATAGAGCCAGGACCTCCTGGACCCCCCTAAGAAAGGATGACAAGCGATTGGAGGACGAGGTTTATGAAACCTAAAGGAATAGCAATATTAACGATGGTGTTATTGGTGGGTTGGGGAATAGTATGGGGTGAGGGCTCTATAGCCAATAGTTATATAAATGTGACGGTGGGAGATGACCACCATATAAACATAGAGACGGTAGGGGGCGACCCCAACCGCACAACTGATGATGCCATCCAAGTGCTTAACGAGGAAAATACATTTGCGGTAGTGAGAGTGGAGGAGAAACTATCCTCTGACCAGGAGACGAGCGGTGTTTCCTTCGAGGTTGGCAGTGATGGAACAGCCATCCAGGCTCCCACAGCGATAAGTGGGAACGATATCTTCGGAGAATGGCTGATAGACGAGGAGATTGGAGAGGATCAGAGCGCCCGTCCCATAAATATAAATATAAAGCACAAGGTAACCGTTATAAGGGATGCCATACGGGTGGAATATGAGGTAACTAATAAGGATTATCAAGCGCATAACCTCGGCTTTATGCAGATTCTAAATGTAGAGGTGCCGGTAGGACAAGCCACCAGGGTAGCATTTTGGCTACCTGGTATAGGAAGAGTCGATAGGGAGCGCCTTCTTTCCCCTTGGGAAGTGCCCGCATATGCTCGTGCAGCGGACGACTTCCAAAACCCCACAGCTTTGCTCAGGGCCTCCCTTGCTCCGGAGTCTGAGGATTTGCCAAGTGGCGGTCAGACAATCTATTATAGAGACGCAACGAAGCCGGCTTATCTTTTAATAGCGAATGCAGACTCAATTGGAGAAGCGGATGACCCCTGGGATTACCAAGTAATGGGGAGGAGCATAACCGATAGCGCTGCCCTTGTGTTGAAATGGATGCCTCGCTGGGTTCAACCTGGGCAGTCCCTCAAATTCGTCTTTTACTTTGGGATTGACTGGTCAACTAATGACTATACTTATCCTGTTGCCGTGGGCATATATGCACCTCCTACGCTATCCCCTGATACCACCACTTTTAACCTCTCCTGCGCCCTTTACAACCCCTCGGATGTGACCTTTGGTTCAGCCCAAGTCACCGTGTCTCTGCCCCAGGGATTGAGCTTGGCACAGGGCGAGACCCCTACCAAAAGCTTCCCCGATATCCCCCCTCGCCCCTCTCCCACCGCTCCCGACCCCGAGGCAAAAGTTGAATGGCGAATAAATGTTGCCCAAGGGCTCTCCGGGCGGTTGCCCCTGCTCGTTGAGATAACCGTTCCCGGAATAACCGCTCAGCCGAGAAAATTGGTCAGATATGTGGATATACCCGTGGGATACAAAAGAAGACTGGACGGTGGGACGAGCGGGGTTCTAATGCTCTCCCTTCCCTTCCGCTTCAGCGACCCACGCACGGAGAAGGTATTGGCTGATCTGGGGGATATAACCCGTAAGGTGGCTATGTGGAGCCCACTGCTCGGTAGATACCTTTTCTACCCTGATGACCCCCAAATGGCAATGGTGGAGGCGGGCAAGGCTTTTTGGGTTAAGTTGACCGCGCCCACGACCATTGATGTTTCTAAGAACCAACCCCAGCCACCCACACCTCTTACCGGTCAAAGTGATTACTCCATCAGCCTGAACGCAGGTTGGAATCAAATAGGTAATGCCTTCGTCTATGTTATAAATTGGGGCGATGTGAAGGTCAGCTACCTCGGGCAGGTCAAGGGGTGGTTTGATGCGGTGAACTCGGGTTGGCTGAGGAGTTACATCTTCCATTGGAACCCTCAAAACAATGCTTATGAGTGGAGTGTAGCAAGTAATTATCCCCTCCAGCCTTGGGAGGGATATTTCATAAAAGTTGCGGTTCCCTGCAATTTGATATTCCCGGCTCTCCCAGCCCGTGGGGTTGCTACCCCTTCAGGGAAGCTTTCTCCCCCCCGGGCTCTCCCCGCTAAGTGGCTTATCCAGTTGGCACTTATAAGTGGGAATGTGAGGGACGATGCCAACTATATAGGGGTAGGCGAGGAGTTAGTGGTGGAGAAGCCGCCATCTCCCACGGGCGTTTATTTGAATATAGTGAAGGACGGGGAGGAGTTAGCAGCGGATGTGCGGACGCCGAGCGCCCAGATGGTGTGGACGATAGAGGTGAACGCACCCAAGGGAGGGGAGATAATCTGGAAGGGTATGGAGAAGCTTCCCAAGGGCTTGAGGCTCTATTTAGTTGATGAGGAGGGTAAGAAAATCTATATGGGCACTACTTCATCCTATAAAGTGGAGGGACGAAGGCTCTTGAAGATAGAGGCTGTTGAGGGACCTGCTAAGGCAATGATAACGGGATTGAGGGTGGTTCCCCTGCGAGGTGGAGTGAATATAGCCTTCAGTTTATCTGCTGAAGCGGTGGTTGGTTTGAAGATAGCTACGCCCTCGGGAGTAGCGTTGAGGCTGTTGCCTCAGAGAGAATTGAAGGGAGGGGCGAACAGCCTCTTCTGGGATGGTAGGGATGAGAAAGGGAATCCCTTGCCAGCTGGCCTCTACATAGTTGAGGTTATGGCGAAGGGGGTTGATGGTGGATTATCCCGAGCTATTCAGATGTTCACCCTCAGGTGAAAGGGAGGCGATAGAAGGATGAGAAAAGCAATAATAATCGGTTTATTAGCTATATTTGGTGCAGGAATCCTGCTTGCTAATGTTACCTACACGGGCAATTATGAGGTGCGTCCCAGCAGGAGGGGATGGCTGGAGCCACCTTATGTCCCCTCCGACGCCAATGCGGACGGCACCGCCAATACCTGCTTCACTTTCCTTATAGAACTACAGACTGGTAGTGGGGAGATCTTCTGGCAATGGCCTACCTTGATCGTTAATGGTAGGCGGTATCCTATGTGGTTGATATCGGGAAATTGGCGGCAGGGAGTTTGGTGTGCCACCGCTTACCCCTGGCTTCCCTCTTGGGTTACCCCTAACCCCGAGGATCCACATAACACTATCCCCTTCGGGGCTTCCCTTACAGGAGGTCCTGGAAGTTTTGAGTGGTATGTGATAGCCTCTTCCGCTAGCCCAACAGCTACCCAACCCCCGGATATCGTAGAATCCGAGCATCGTCAGATCGTTGTTACAGGTGTTGACAGAGTTTTACTCTACCCTGAGGGCGGAGCATACGGGCACGGACTGATCGTTGAACCATATGACCACGGACCTGATGACGGAGGTTCTTCAAGTTGCACTTATACATTTAGGGTTAGATATATCCACCTTGATGGCTTACCCCCTCGCTTCTATGTGAATACTGACGCTCCCGATTGGTATGGGGGTGGCGGTTCGGTGGGGCAGGATAACTGGCGAGATGTAGGTGGGGATTATGCTTCTAAGACCCAAAACCTTTCTATCTATCGCCTCGCTACTCCTGTGGTTTGGATAAAGGATAGGTCAAATAGCGAAATCGCCAGCAGGGCGGATGATTACGACTGGCAGGGCCAGGCAACAGGTGTGTGGATACCCCACTATATGGTAGTGGAGAGCCCTAACAAGCCCATAGACCAGCTCACGGGGGCTGATTATCGGAACGGTGTCGTCTATAAATACACCGTCCGTCCCACGGAATATTGGGGCTATTACCCTGGACCAGATACCTCCTGGAACCTTTGGCCTCTCTCCTATAACGGGGGTTCCCAATATGTTGTAAATAGGTGGGGCACAAGTTCCTATTTAATCTATCCCCAAAGGATACTGCGGGGAACCTCCCGGGATGGGATAACTTTTAGCAACCATTATGTCGCTTTTGGCGATTTTGGCTGGACGGGTTATCGAGAACCCACCAATCATCAGGGAACGACTGCCCAGTATGGTTACCCGGTAAGGAGAAGAGATACGGGGTTGGGTATGGGGCAGGGGGCAGGTTGGGATTTCACCTTTAGCCAATCGGAGACAAACTTCTATTTTGAAGTTTCAGCCGATCTCAGGCCATATGATGTAGATAGAGATGATAACTTCAACTATCGCTGGTGGCACCAGGTGGACCCCTCGACGGGCCAGGCGACGGGCGCCTCCACTCCTAACGATTGGTTGGGCGCTGACAGATATGACTACACCCGCTTTTACACACAGACATCTACTTCCTGTGGATATATACTCTACCCCTTCTTCCCGCTGTTTACGAATGCCCTTGTTCCCGAACAGGTTCCCGGCTGGAGACCTTTCCGCCTTTGGAACTACCCAATCCTCTCCCAGGGTGGCTATACCTATGGCTATACCGGTTGGAAATACGGAGGGGAAAAATATAAGGACCACGACCCGATGGAACCCATTGCTCAGTCCCCGCTTTTACAAATTAATACCAATCCCTTGGAAGCCTGGGTGCCAGAGAAGTATGCTGCTGATCGCCCTGATGGGAAGCTTCTCCTCAGCGTTCAGGAGGGCAATGCCTATGTGGAATATTCCCCTATCCCTCGTCCCGCTCCCTATAAGTGGCGGCGTGTGCCCTCTTATTCCAAGATACGCTTCTGGGTTAAATATACCCAACCTAAGGGGGCTTTTCCCTTCAGGATAAGGGTTTTGATTTACGATTACACAAATAGAAAGTGGTTGGAATACTGGATGCTTCGTTATGAAGGTCCTCCCAACGATGGGGATGTCCGCAATGGTGAGTGGTATTACTTTGAGACTACGCTTCCACCCGGTAAATACGCCACATTCTTCGATGCTAACGATGGTGTGCGCACGGTTAAATTCCCCGCTCGCCCCAGCGATGACCCCTCTGACCCAACCGGAGCCTCCAATCCTAATAGAGCCCTATATTGGGTGAGGGATGTGCCACCTAACCCTCCCGATTTGGATGTCAACCCTGACCCCTGGGACAACCCCGTGGGCAGGGATTACCTACCCGGTCCCTGGGTTAATAATTCCCCTGTTGTATGGGGCGAATCTTTGACGCCGACCTCCGGGGCCTCGGGAGCAACTTTCACCTGGAGAGTCAGTTATAAGGATGGGGATAACGATCCCCCAGTTTATGCTATCGTGACGATAAACAAAGTGGATAGAAAAACGGGTGAGATCGTAGAATCTCGAAGGTGCCAGATGGTTAGGGAAAGCTGGTTGGGTGCGGCTAACGACTGGACGGCGGGAGCGACTTTCGTTTACTCTTCCAAATACTTCAACCCCCAGACGCAGGAACCATTTGACCCCCGCTATAACTATAGTTACCACTTTGAGTTCACAGATGACTGGGGTGAACCTTACTATCCCGAGGTGGGAACGACCATTAGGTATCCTGCTTCCTATGAAATCTCTGGTCCCGAGATAACCGCTAATAAAATCCCCTATCTATCTGACGCCACTATAACAAGCGCTACTGGCGGGGTGCCCTCCCCCCAGATACCCGTCACCTGGAGGGTCACTTACTACGATGGTGACGATGACCCACCTGCCTGGGTGAAGATGTTCATAATGCAGACGACGGACGAGGGCGCTTCCTGGGGTGTGTTTGATACCATAAGGATGACCCAGGAGAACCCCTCGGATACCCTTTATAGAGATGGAGCGGTCTTCTGGTATACATCTAAACTACTCTATGGGGCACGAACCTATTATGCGGCGGAGTTCCTCACAAATGATGGGAAAGCGGATGATAGACCCGAGAGTGCTATTGAACACACATTCGGAACGGTTAATCCCCAAAGGGGCGAGGTAACCAATACCTGGGTTATCTATCTCAACCGGGTAGGACTTCCCGCAGGCGTAACGGTGGATAAGGTGGAGTTGAAAGTTGAGAGGCTCACGGCAACGGGTTGGGAGGTTGTCTACTCACCGCAAGTGCAGGATGGCGTTCCGGTAAGTCAACCCCTCCTCGCCTTTGACCCTGCCGACCCCACAAGCTATTTCGTCTCCTACAGATACTCCTTCCATATCCTTTACACTGATGCCCAGGGGAACCCGAGCGAGATGTGGCTTCCCAGGGACGCCGATCCTCTGAAGAGGGGCTACCCCTTTGTCCTCGGCCCCCGCATCATCCCCAACATAGTGCCTAAACTGCTATCTCCTAAACAAACTCCTGATGAGTCCCCGGACGATATGAAGGTCCGTGATTATATAACTCCTATTGACCCCACGATAGGTATTTCCTTGGGAGGGCTTCAAGATACATTCTCCTATACCGCTCAGTTCGTTGATGGTAATAACCAATTGCCGTCCTATGTGAAGTTAATAGTGGATTTGAAGAGGAGTTATGATATGCAGGAAGTAGACCCAAGTGACCAGAGGACCGATGATGGTAAACTCTACAAAGTGAGTTTAAAGGGAAGCGATTTGGGAGCTGGGTTACACAGCTTCCATATAGAAGCATCCGACGGAACGGATGCCACGAGGTATCCCAGCGCCGGCTCAAACTACAATATAACTCTACCCACGGGCAAGGAATACAAACTGATTGTCGATGGGGAGGCCCAGCTTCCCTATGTTAACGATAAGCCAGTGCTGGCGGGAATCTCGCTGGCTCCAAGCGTTAGCATACCGGGTATCCCCCTCAATCTCTTCGCTACTTATTCCGACGCTAACAACGACCCACCTAAATATGTGAGGGCGGTCGTGGAGAAGCAAGACGAAAATACGGGTGAATGGGCGCTCTACAATAAATACGATATGTCCAAAGTTGACCCAACCGCAGGCGACTATAGGAGCGGTGTAGAATATCAAACAGCCCCTGTTATTAACGACAAGGGCAATTACAGATTCTATGTTGAAACCTCCGATGGCAGAGAATTCAACGATTATGCTAAGGCTCCATTGAAGGAGGAAGACTATCCTAAATTCAGGATAGGTTCCCAGATGGTGATTAATCCCACTACCCTGGACCTCGGTGTTGACCCGAGAGGCATTGTCACAATTCAAATCTCCACTCGTCCAGGGCAGGGAGGACACATAACTGTGACGAGCCCCCAGGGTGTGAAAGTCGTGGATAAGGATTTCCAAGCGGATATCCGGGGATCCTACTCACAAGAGGTTTCTCCTGACACACTGGGGACATTCCAGGTGAAGGTGGAAACCAAGGATAGCAAGGGCAGTGTTATTGAAACCCTCACGGGTTCTTTCCTCGTCAAAATAACTCGCCCGTTCCCAGCAATAGATATGGTTTCCCTGCCCTTTGATTATAAGAACACGCCCTTGAAAGACATCTTCGGCGATCAACTGAAGAACATCGTAATAAAGTGGTGGAACCCAGCTGACGGGTATGTTGATATAACCTCCCTTAACACGGGGCAGGGCTTCTGGATGAAGGTGACGGGACTCACCCAAATCGAGCTATATCAAGGGACAAGATATACCCAACCCTCCTTCGCCTATCCCTTGCAGAAGAGTTGGAATATAATCGGTGCTCCTTACACCAGCGACCTAGATATTTCTAACCTAACGATCAGCTACACTGGAAAACAGATGAGCCTGACGGAGGCGGATAAACAGAAATTGGTGAGGGGATATCTCTGGGGCTACGACACCTCCACCGGTGATTACATCCTCATACATCCCCTTCTGAGCGGTGATAACAGAACCCTGAAAGCTTGGAAGGGCTACTGGATAAGGGCTTTGGTTGACGGCGTGCAGGTCGTCTTCACTCCCGGGGCGAGATCTGATAGCGAGACGAGGAGTTTCAAGCCCGAGGGTTGGCTGGTGCAATTGGTTGCGGAAAGCGCTCAAGGTAGGGATGCTTGCAACTACATTGGCGTGGGCGATAGCCGATTCTACGGA
>CALITO010000033.1 GCA_938041455.1 uncultured bacterium
GTTTCAATCGCACCATAGTGGAATGGAAATAGTATTGGGCAACTCAGGGTTTTATATATAATAGAGATATCTCAATCGCACTATAGGGAAAGGAAAATATGTATTGACAAAAATTTGGCATCGTATTAATATAGCAATAGAAAAGAAATTATCGGGAATAGGAGTATAATTAAATGAAGAAGATGAGAGGATACACCCCTGGAGGAGAAAAGCCCCACCACAGGCTAATTTCTATGCCAAAAAAGCCCAACAAAGGGCAAAGCCTCGCAGTTCCTCCCTCCAACAGCACCCCCTCTCACCAAATCTCAAGCGGTATCATAAAGGTGATAATAATATGAGACCAAAACGGCAAAAACTAACCTCTGGCAACCAACTGAGAAGAGTTGCTAAGGTAGCAGAATCTATACTCCGCTATCTGAAGTATCTTTACATTATCTATATAATGCTTATGTTATTACTTATATTGCAGATAATTAGAAAGTTAGCCGAACATTTCTCTTAGAAGTAAAAGCAAATTACTTAAGGAAAGGCAGTAAAGCAGGAGGGCGAAAAGTGAATAAATTTTCAAAAGAAGAAGAAAGACAAATCCTTCTCTTTGCCTCCCTCCTTCACGATATCGGTAAGCTCGTCCAAAGAGCAAACCCCGACCCCTCTCAAAAAACACATAGCCAGTTTGGAGCAGATTGGTTCGCCAATCGCTTCCCCCACGATCTTCTACCTCCCCGCCTCAGACCGCCAATTGAAAGCCTCATCTACAACCATCACAACTCTACCGCCCCTCAATTGGAAAACCTCCATAAAATCCTCCAAGAAGCAGATTACCTCAGCGCAGGTGAACGCCCGGAAAAAGAAGACCCCTATAAGGACGAAAAGGGCAGATGGAGAAACTGGGAAATACCGCTCCGCTCTATCCTCTCCCAGGTCCAATTGGAAGGGAAACCTCCCCCCTCACCCTCCTATTGGAAACTTCAATCCCTAACCTCCTCCTTCACCCACCCCCTTCCCAGAGATTCCGCCATACCCTCCCAAACTGACTATGAAGAAATCCTCCAAACCCTCAACCAAAATATATCCCCCATCAAAAGCCTTCCCGCCCTGCTCGCCCTCCTGGAAGAATGCCTTACCTTCGTCCCCTCCGAAACGAGGGAAGTCTTAAAAGATGGCTTGCCCGTCACCGAGAAAGACCCCGATATCTCACTCTACGACCACTTAAAGCTTACATCCGCCATCGCTCTCTCACTCTACGATGGGGAAGAAAGGGAATTCCTCCTCTTAAGAGGTGATATCTCCGGCGTCCAGAATTTCATCTACACCATATCCTCTAAAGGTGCCTTGAAGAGCCTCCGCGCCCGCTCCCTCTATATTGAACTCCTCTCTAACCACATCCCCGCCCTCATCTTGGAAGAGTTCAAACTCCCTCCCACCAACCTCGTCTTCTGCGGCGGCGCCCACTTCACACTCCTCCTCCCCAATACCCAAAACGCTGAGGAAATCCTCCAGAAAATGAGAGAAAAGGTCAATGCCTGGCTTTGGGAAAATTTCAGGGGAAAACTATATTTAGCCCTCCAATGGCTACCCCTCTCTAAGGAAGAAATCGTGGGGAAAGGCCTGGTTCAAAAGCAAGGAGAATTATCATCCCTTATAGAAGAGGAAAAACTTCGCAAATTCGCCCAACTCCCCCACCTCTTCCAACCCCTGGAAGTGAAGGAGGGAAGATGCAAGGATAATAAAGAACATATTGTCTATGAGTGCGATGTCTGCCGAGCCTCAGCAGATGAGTTTCGCTCGCCTTTAGAAGGAGAAGAGCACCTTCACCTTTGCCCCTTGTGCTACTCCCTCTTCAAAGTGGGGAGGGACATTCCCAAATTAAAAAATCCCTGCTTCGTTGCTCTCCCCGATGGTGATATCCCCTTGCCCGGTTCATCCTATAAACTGATGGAGATAAAGGAACTCGAGCCCTGTCTTCCCAAGACGGAGAGGATTTTCGCCCTAAACGCTGAACCGAGCTCGCTTCCCTTTCATCCCCATATCTATTTCCTCCCCCTTGCCCGCTATATAAAACGGAATGAAAAGGGGGAAGGCTATGATCTGGAGGAATTTTCTGAAGCCGCTAAGGGGGCAAAGAGGATTGGCGTTCTCCGTTTGGATGTTGACCATCTGGGCAGGATTTTCAGCAGAGGATTGGGGGAGAATTACTCCTTCTCCCGCATCGCCACACTATCCCGCTTCCTCACCATCTTCTTCAAAACATATGTGGATGATAGGCTGAAGGATAAAAATGTTGCGGTAATTTACTCGGGCGGGGATGATGCCTTCATAGTGGGCGCCTGGGACGATGTCCTGGAAAGCGCCTTTGAAATTCAGGAGAAGTTCTCCCAGTTCACCCAAAATCCCTCCTTCACTATATCTGCTGGCTACCTGGCCACCCATCCAAAGAGCCCCCTTTATCAACTGGCAGAGAGAAGTGGGAAGTTAGAAGAATCCGCCAAGGAATCGGGAAGAGATAGCTTCGCTATCTTCCTCTCCAAAAGGGAGGAAAACTTCAGGGAACAATTTCGGAAAGAGCCCACCTGGAATGAGTGCCGTAAGATAAAGGGATGGAAGGAGGAGATACTGAAGAATTTCGCTCGGGAAAAAGGGACTTTTTATGAGTTGGAGTTGCCTCGCTCCCTTTTATACCGCTTGATGGAGATAAGCAGGCAATGGCAAAGGGGAGAGAGCATCTATCCCTACATCTATTTGATTTATCTCAAGGGGAAGATGAGGGAAAACTTGAGGAAGATAAAAAAGGAGGACAAATGGCCCCAACTCGCCAACATTTTGGGGAAGGATAACATCCCCCATTTCATCCATCTGTTCCATTGGATAGACCCCTTGGTAAGAGAAAAAGGAGGTGAAAGTTAAATGAGTTTCCAAGAAAGAAGACCATATAGAGAGGAGCAGAAGGGACCAGGAATTTACGAGAAATGTGGAAACTACATACAACAGCGTGGTAATTTAAAAGAGGCTGAAATGGAGAAGTTGTTGGAGTTCTTGGAAAAGATAGGAGAGGATTTGGCGAGGGAAGTCAAGATGGCCCAATTGAGGAGGCTTTTAGATGCTTTTGAGAAACTGAAATCCGCTGTGAGGACGAGAAAAGGGCTGAATATTCGGGAGGAGACGCAAATTTTGAAGATTCACCTTGCTTATGCGGCAGGAAGAGAAAGAGCTCTCAGACCCCTTGAGAAGCTTTTGGCGTCAGCTATTGACAAAGTTCGGGATGAAGAAGATTTCAAGAGATTATCCCAGTTAATAGAGGGGTTAATCGCTTATCATAAGTTTTATGGAGGAGGTGATTGAATGTGAAGAATGAAAGGCCCGTTCTCGCTAAAGTGATAATAGAGGGGCAAATGGAGTGCCTTACCGGGCTCCACATAGGGGCGAGGAGGGAGGCTATGAAGATAGGGGGTATAGACTCGCCGGTTGTGCGCGACCCCATAACGGAGTTCCCCTATGTGCCGGGAAGTTCCCTAAAAGGCAAGATGCGCTCCCTCTTGGAGCGGAAAATGGGGAAGGAATTCAACCGTGACATAGGTGGCGTCAAAATCCACTCCTGCACGGATAGGGAATGCGAGATATGCCGGCTGTTCGGCTCCACCGCGGAGGGGGAAGGGGGTGAGAACATTCCCTCCCGCCTCGCCGTGCGAGACCTATTTCTCACAGAGGAAAGCAAGGAGAAACTGGAGGGGATAGAGACAGGGCTCCTCTATACCGAGTGGAAGTTTGAGAACGCCATAGATAGAGTTACCTCCGCCGCCAACCCCCGCCAGATAGAGCGAGTGCCAGCGGGCTCAGTCTTCAAACTGGATATAATTTATACAGTGGAGAATATGGAGCATCTGGAAGAGGATTTGAGAAACCTCCTCTCCGCTATGCGCCTTTTGGAGGACGATTACCTCGGCGGACACGGCTCAAGAGGCTACGGAAAAGTCAAGTTCCAACTCTCCAAAATAGAGTATCGCAAGAGCGAATGGTATTTAACAGGCAAGGACGAAGATAAAAAGGAATGGAAAGTCCAAAGCATAGATGAGGCAATTGCCAAACTCCAGGAGATAGTGAAATTCCAATAATGAAAGAGTTCCTCGTCAAACTAAAACCTATCTCTCCCTTCCACTTAGGAGAGGTGGGGATTGGATTGGAGGGAAGTTTATCCTATGTCCCCTCCGACCTCCTCTTTTCCTCTCTCGCCAACGCCTATGCCCAACTTTATGGCAAAGGGGAAGTGGAATCTCTCTTAAATTCCTTCCTCTCCTCCCCGCCATTCCTCATCTCCTCCGCCTTTCCCTTCTATAAAGAAACTCTCTTCTTCCCTCGCCCCCTCATCCCTCCTAAACTGGAAGATAGGGAGAAATTAAAGGATTTGAAGAAAAGGAGTTTCCTCCCCTACGGGGTTTTTGAGAAATGGATAAGGGGGGAAGGGCTCCCCTCCCCAGAGGTTGAAGGAGGGGGTTTGCCTAAGAAGGAACTCCTGCCAAGCGTTGTCCTGGATAGGTCAAATATGCGCTCCCAAATCTATCACCGTTCCGCCCTCTTCTTCCCCAAGGAAGGGGGACTGTTCTTCCTCCTCCGCCTTTATGAGGAGGGTTTGGAAAAAAAGATAAGGGGAGCTCTCCAATTTCTGGGAGATGTGGGAATAGGAGGAGAGCGTTCCCTGGGTTATGGACGCTTCAAGGTCTACTCCTTTGAGGAAACTTCCTTACTTCCCCCTCCAACCGATTCCTCCCCTACCCTCACCCTCAGCCTCGTGGTCCCTTCCCTAAATGAGGTTGACCTTTCCTCCTCCTACTACCAATTGGTCCTCAGAAGCGGTTGGATTTCCTCCCCCTTCTCTTTCAGACAAACTCGGAGGAAGGCAGTGTGGATGCTCGGGGAAGGCTCGGTTTTCCCTAACCCCGTTAGGGGACAACTAATTGAACTAACCCCCCAGGGCTTCCCCCATAAAGTCTATCGCTATGCCCTTGCCTTTCCCCTGGAGGTGGTGTTGAGTGCTTAAAGTTCATAAGTTTCGCCTCATCCCCTTATCTCCACTTCACATAGGTGGTAGATTCCAAGCCCTATTCCCCTTTGAATATATAATTTGGGAGGGGAAACTCATTGTGATAAGGGAGGATGAAGTGGGGAAGCTTCTTCAAAGGGAGGGGCTTTTGAACGACTTCCTCCGAAGATTCGGAGAATCCGCCTTCTCCCTCACGGACTATCTGAAGGAGAGGAGGCTTCTATCCTCCGAACTTGTGGAGGAACTCACCCTTTACTCCTGCTTGCTCTCTCCGGGGATATCCCTCAGAGGGGACAAGCGGATTCGTCCCTTCACCAGGGATGCCTATCAGCGACCCTATATTCCGGGAACTGCTATAAAAGGCGCTATGCGCACCGCATTGTGGTATCACGCAATGAAGTCCGATGACGAATTGAGGGAGAAACGGTTAAAGCAGTTATTAAGAGAGAGGAAGAGAAAGGAAAGAATTGACGACGAATTGGACAAGGATATTTTTGAAGGATATAGGCTGAGAAATATGGAGAGGTCTCCCAACACCGACATACTGAGGGTTATAAAGGTGGGCGATGCCCAGCCTTGGGAGAGGGATTCCCTCTATGTGGGGGAGGAGGAGACGCTCGCCAATGACAAACCTCGTCCCGATATCTCCATCTATTTGGAGTATCAGAAAGAAGAAGAGCAAACATCTTTCAGCCTGACATTTGATGAGGAACTCTTCCAAAAGTTTAAAGAGACGGGAAGAAGGCTTCTATTTGATGGTCTGGAGGATTTCTTGAAAAAAGTTGATGCTTTTTATAGGGAGGTGGCAAGGGAAGAGGTGGCAAGGGAAGAAGAGAAGAAAGGGGAGAAAGTGAGCAGAGATTTTTACAGTCGGCTTTTGGAAAAGACAAAAGATGCTGGTTATCTTCTGCGGATAGGCTGGGGAGGTGGGCTTCCCTCCATCACAATTTGGCTCGCTCTCTCCCAGGAGTTAAGGGAAACGATGAGGAAGGAATTCTTCAAGAAAAGTCGGAGGGATAAGTTCCCTCTGACGAGAAGGTTTCTTAAAAGAAGGGACAAAGAACCTTATGCTCCCTTCGGTTGGGTGATATTGAAGGAGGTGAAAGGATGAAAAAAAAGAGAATACTTCTCTTAACCGTGGGAGGAAGCCTTGCCCCCCTCGTCACATCAATTAAACAACTTCAGCCTGATTTCGCCACTTTCATTTGTAGTGAGGATACAGAGACCCCAGGGTCATATACACAGATACCCGATATTTTGCAAGAGGTAGGGGGGATAGAGCACGAGAAAATCTTGGTTTCCCCTGATGGTCCCGAGGATTGTATAGGCAAGATTATGGGTAAAGTAGAGAGCCTCCGTAAGGAAAACCCCGACGCGGAGATTATGGCGGATTATACCGGGGGAACGAAGACGATGAGCGCCTCCCTTTTCTGGGTTGCTATTCATCAAAATCTGCAACTCTTCCTCACGACGGGGTTAAGGCGAGACTTAATTGCTGTCGTTGAAGGGGAGACTACTCGCCGCCTCCCCCTTTCCTTCCCCTATTATGAAGAATTGTTAGAGAATGTCGATTCGCTGTTGAAAAGGTTTGATTATGCGAGTGCGGGAGAAATGTTCCACTTCGCCCTCGCCAATTATCCCTTCTCCCCCGATGAGGCGAACGATTTGCAAAGGAAACTGGAAATCGTAGAGATCTTTAGGCTTTGGGATGTCTATGACCATCTCGGTGCTTTCCGGAGAGCTCAACCTTATAGAAAAGCCCTCTGGAAGGATTATATGTGCTTTTGGGATAAGGTTATCGGGGATAGGATGAAGATGGAAGAGGATTTCAAGAAGGAAGTTGAGGAGAGGAAAATCAATATAGTAGCGAAGGATGCCCCCACAAAATACGCTGTAGTGCAAGATTTGCTATTGAATGGGGAGCGCTGTGCTAAAAGGGAAAGATATGACGATGCCACCGCCAGGCTCTACAGAGCTGTGGAGGTGCTTGCCCAGATAAGATTGTTCACCAAATATGGAATTAACTCGAGCAACCTGGATATAAACAAAATCCCCGAAGATAAAAGAGAGAAATACGAGAGGAAAAAGGACAGGGAAGGAAAGATCAAGTTAGGTTTATTTGACGATTACGAGCTCCTCTATGATTTTGGGGATGAAGTGGGGAAGAAATTTAAGGAGGGAGATGTTAGGGGAGCCTTGGAGCGGAGAAATCAAAGCATCCTTGCTCACGGATTCAAGAGCATAAATGGAAAGGATTATAAAAAAATAAAAGAAAAGATAGAGGGTTTCATCAAGGGATGTTTGAGAGAATTGTTGGGGGAAAAATATGGGGAGCCTAAGCAGTTGCCGAGTAGTTTGGAAGAGATAGAGAAACTATTAGAGGCATAGCCTTCCCCAAAGCCTTTCCCCCGGGTTAGATAAATGCCCTTGCCTCAGACGATCAGAAGAGGTGATTCGTTTATTAAGCGCCCACATCCCCGCAACTGGGATAAAAAAACTGCGAATGAAAAACCCTCTATTGAAGCAACTAAACTAAAGGTAGGACTTTGGCTTCAAGGTCTCGGCTGTAGAATTTACCAAAAGGAACATAGCGACCTTGCACCAAATTGGGGTTTGTTCTAGGTTGAAGGTGCCCGAGGAAGGAAACCCGACTTATTGATAGAGGGTGATTTATACGCTAAGACCGAACGGCGCGGGAGAACTTATATCGCTGTGGTGATAAAGATTGGATGGGAACACAGAGAAATTTCCGATGATTTAGAAGGGATCTTAGATTGTTTTGTGGATTACTGCAAGGGAACTAAATATTATGGGGAAGGTAAGACCGCTGATGTCTTCGCTATTGTCCTTGCCACTTATTACTCTCCGGATGGATACTTATATCGCTTTGAGGAGAACCTGCCAACCGATTTCGTTCACGCGTGGGATGCATCACCAGTTACCTTCACGCTTTCCCGAGCGATGTGGCGTATGCGCAAACGAGAACTTAAACCGCTTCCCCTTTCTTGGCAACCTCCCCAAGTAGGAACCCTTACTAAGAATATGCGACCTCCCGACTCCGAATTACGATATGATGCCGAATTATTACTTTCTGAAAAGCCTTGGTCTTGGGGGATGGGTTGGGGGAGGAGGAGGAGATTTCGCCCTTAGGTCCGCTCTTTGCCCAAGAGAGCCTTCACTCCCTCTATTTGTCTCAGACCACATAAAATAATCCAATAAAATCTTTAATAATAAAAGCCATCTGTGTTGATTTTTCTCATATAAAGGATTATAATTATTCTAAAAAATAAGTATTTATAAATAGACGGAGGTAATTCAAATGCCCAGAGATATGTTCGGTCGGTTTATTGCTCTGAAGTTTTTAGCGGAGAGGAACATAATAACCCCTATAGAACTACAGGAAGAGTTGGGATGGAAAAGAGACAAAACGATATCTGTTTTGCATAGGTTGGTGAAGCATGGTTGGGCTGAAAGGATTGCCTATGGAATATTTGCCATTACCGAGAAGGGGAAAGAGGAATATTCAAGGTTGAGGGATGTTATTGAAAGGATAATAAAAAGGTTTTCCCCTCCATCAGACTAAACGCCTTCGCCTCAGACGATCGAGGAGGACGGCGATGATTATCAAGCTCCCCACTACTGTTTGTTGCCAGAAGGGGTTGACCTCCAATAGATTGAGGCCGTTGTTCAAAACACCCATTATCAGGGCTCCGATGAGCGTGCCTCCCACTCCCCCTTCCCCTCCCATAAGGCTCGTCCCCCCGATGACAACCGCAGCGATGGCGTCCAACTCGTATCCCAGTCCCGCCTGGGGATGGGCGCAGTTCAAACGCGCTGTCATAACCAGTCCCCCTAAACCAGCGGTCAGTCCGCTTATGACATAAATATAAATTTTGTAGCGTGACACTGGCACTCCCGATAACCTGCTCGCTTCCTCGTTACCTCCAATGGCATAAACTCTCCTCCCGAATGTGGTGCGAGAGAGGACTATGTGGGCAAGGATATAGATTAAAAGGGTTATGAGAACGGGAATGGAAAGAAGTGGGTGGATGAGGTGTCCACTTCCCAGATACTGGAAGCTCTGGGGCAGGGGGGAAATGAGGGCACCCTTGGTATAGACGAGGGTCAAACTACGGGCTATCGCCATCGTTCCCAGGGTAGCTACAAAGGGTGGGACATTCCCCTTCGCTATTATCGTGCCTTGAACAGCCCCTATGAGTGCGCCCAACAGTATTCCTGCGAGCAGGGCGAGCATCAAGGGATGGGAAGAAGCTAATCCCGCCGATACAGCTCCACAAAGGGCGAGGACGGAGCCAACGGAAAGGTCTATCCCTCCCGTCAAAATTACGAATGTCTCACCTACAGCCAAAATGGCGTAAACTGAGACCTGGCGTAGCACATTAGACATATTCTCAAGGGTCAGGAAACGAGGATTTGGGCTCGTGGCTCGCTCAAGGGAAAAGAAAAGAAGACAGATGAAAAGGAAAACCAGGAAAGTGCTCCCCCTCGTGAGGAGGGATTTCGCCAAAGCAGAACTACTGCCCGAGTTATTTTTCATTTCTTTTTTCTTTAGAAGATATTACAATTTCCTAAAGCATTAGCAAATATCTATGTTTACAAGGAGAAGAGACGATTTCGGAGTTCCCATTATAGAGGCTGATAGTTTGGAGGAGTTGTTCTTCGCCTTCGGCTACACTCAGGCGGAGGACCACCTCATTCCTATGCTTTTGAATTTTCGGGAGGCGAGGGGCTGTTCTGGGGAGGTATTGGGGGAGGAGGCGATGGAAACAGATATTAGGAGCAAAATCTACGCAATAGAGAGATACGCTGAAGAAGATTGGAGAAAGGCAACTGAGGAGGAGAGGAGGATTTTGAAAGCCTTCGTTTGTGGGATAAACAGGTTCATAGAGGAAAGGGAGAGGGAACTTCCCCAATGGGCGAGGGAAAAGGTGAAGGAGGAGGATGTCCTCGCCTTCCTTCGCTGGAGCATATTGGCTTTCGGGGAGATGAGGACGGCGAGCAAGCTCCCCCTTGGTTCCAACCACTTCGCCATCGCCCCCTGGCGCACGAAAAATGGAAGAACCATCGTCTCAACCGCAATCCACCTCCCCTGGCAACGCCCCTTCCTCTGGTATGAAGCCCATCTGAAGGGACCCGACCTCAATGTAAGGGGAGCCACATTCTTCGGCAACCCCATAATAACTACGGGACATAATAGGAACATAGCCTGGTCCTATACGATCAATCCTGTTAACATCGGCGATATCTATATGGAAAGATTGAACCTCAAGGGAGATAAATATCTCTATGAGGAATCCTGGCGGGAGATAGAGGAAGAAGAGGTGGAGATAAAGGTAAAGAAAGGGGATAGGATTTTGAATAGGAGGGTGCGGATAAGGAGGACTCATCACGGACCGATTATAGGTGAGGAGGGGGGAGGAGCCCTCGCCGTCAAACTGAGCCTTTTCTACACCGAATCTATTTTGAGCTTCCTCCTCCGAGTGGCGAGGGCAACTAACCTTTCCCAATTCAAAGAAGCTTTCAAAAGACCCGGTTTCCCTATGTTCAATGTGATTTATGGAGATAAGGAGGGGAACATCTACTACCTCTGTAATGCCCTCGCCCCTATCCGTTCTCCCGATTACCTTTGGTCCCAGCCCGTCCCCGGCTGGAAGAAGGAGACCGAATGGCAGGGCTTTCATAGGTTTGAGGAACTTCCCCAGTTGGAAAATCCCCCCTCTGGATACCTACAAAATTGTAATGTTGACCCCACTCATATAACCGTTGAGCCCTATTTAAGATGGGAGGATTTCCCTCCCTTTCTCATAGACCCAGCATTTACGGGAAGGAGCAAAAGACTTCTCGCCCTCTTGGAATCAAACCGCTCAATAAGCCTTGAAGAGGCTATGTCTTACTCCCTGGATGTCCTTGATATGACGGCGGAGGATTGGAAACCTCGCCTCATCTACGCCTACAATTCCCTATTACACGAATTGAAAGAGGGAAAAGAACTCATCGCCTCAGCGATAAACCTCCTTAGAGAATGGGATAATAAGGACGAACTGGATAGCAGGGGGAGCTACTTGTTTGGCTTATGGATGGAGAAACTTCAGGCGAGGAGCGAGGGGGAGGAAAGGGGGATGCTTTTGGACCTCAAATCTTCCGCCGAGGAGATGCTCAGGCGATTCGGTAGGTTGGATGTAAGGTGGGGGGATGTGCATATCCTGAGGCGTGGGGAGAGGGAGTATCCCGCCGCGGGCGCTGGCTTCCCTTCTACTGAATCCCTCCATATCGCTACGGGAAGAGTAAGGGATGACGGGAAGGTGGAGGCAGAGGGAGGAACTTCCTTCATTATGATAGTTGAACTTGGCGAGGAAGTTCGCTCCTGGAGCCTCCTCCCATTCGGAAACAGCGAGAATCCTCAATCTCCCCATTTCTCCGACCAGGCGCCTCTCTTCTCCCAAGGGAAGCTCAAACCAGCATGGGAGGGGAATTGACAATGGAGGATATCCTCCGAGATTCAGCGGAAAAATCAGCTCGCTTCGCCCATCACTGCCTTGAGGATTGCCCCCTCTGCGGAGGAAGGAGAGCTATATCTTCCTTCGTAGATTTTGAGGGTAAGCCGATGCTCTGGCATAATTTCGGTCCCCTGGAAGGACCGGGCTGGGCGAGTAATTCCTTGGGGGGAGCTTATGAACTGCTCCTCTTCTTCCTCTCTGGGGAAGATTATGTCTTTGAAAAGGACGCCTTAGGACTTCTTCACCATTCCCTTAACTGCGGATTCATCAGGGGAGACGGCTTCATCATACCCTATAGGCATCTCCTGAGAAATGAACTTTGTCTCAATTTCCTGGGAAACGATAATTGGTTTGCCCCTGGCTCTATGGCGAGGGTTGCCCTCCAGATACTTTGGATTGAGGATATTCTGGGAGAGGATTTGAGCCATTACGCACTGTCTTGCGCCCAATGGATAAGGGATAAAGTGGAGACCGCTCCCAACGGATGGTATCCGCGCAGATGTCGTCCAGATGGCGGTTTCTATCCCTTTAAGGCTGAGGAGAGAGTGGAGGACCCAATAAGGGAGATCTCGGGCGATGGCTCCCATATACCATTCCTTTTCGCTGAGTTAACCCTGAGGGGTATAGGAGATTTCAGAAAAGAAGTGGAAGAAAAGGTAGAACTCTATATTAACAGGGGCGGTTTCCTGGGCTCACTCAACCACGATACTTACGACGAGGAGGAGAATGTCTCCATAGCGGTGGGATTCAGGATGCTTCTCAGGGCCGCCCAACTTTTGGAGAGGGAAGATATAAGGGATTTCGCGTTTGAACTTCTGAGAAGATTGGAGAGGTTTGAATTGAAGGAGGATTTAAACCGCTGCGCAACAGCGGGGCTTCTCTATATGGAGGATTCATGGACCACCTGCTATCTTTGGGAGAACGCTGAGGCGGCGCTTGCCTATGTAGAAGCTTGGGAAGTAAGTGGAAAGAGGCTATACTTAGAGAAGGCAAGGAGCATCCTCTCCGCCTGTGCCAAGCATCATTATGGTGAATACGGATTCCTCACGGAGGGGGTGGATTGGCAAAACAGCGTGGGAAAAGAACATCACATAGGTGATGAGGAGTTCGGGGATATAAAATATACCGAGCCATTGCTGAACAATTTGCATATAATTGAACCAACCGTGAAATTAAGGAGGGCAAGTAAATAAAATGAAAGGAGGTTCAATTTGGATGTGTTTTTTGCTTTTGGCTACCTTTTCTCCCAGCCTAGATGGTAAGATAAACTTGTGGATTGACACAGATATAGGAGGGGATATAGACGACGCTTTAGCGATATCCTTTGCCCTCTCCCGTCCCGAATTCAATATAGTGGGGATAAGCGTTGTGGATGACCAGAACGAGAGGCGCCTTATGACACTCCAATGGCTACTTAAACAATTTGGCAGGGACGATATTCCCCTCTACAGAGGCTGGGGGAAGCCCATTTTGTGGGGAGGGGGTGTTCGCAGAGGAGATGCTTCCCTAACTTACCCCCGAGAGTTCTCGGGGGAGTATAAGGGGGGAGTGTATGACAATGCTCCCAAGGGCATTTTGGAGGCGATAGAAAGATACGATGGCGACCTCGTCCTACTGACGGTGGGAGCGATGACCAACGCCGCAATTGCCTATCTTTCCGCCCCCCAAACCTTCAAGAAATTGAAGAAATATGTTGCTATGGCGGGTTGTTTCAATGAGCAAAAAGTTGAGTATAATGTGGTGAGGGACCCCTATTCAGCGGAGGTCATCTTGGAGTCAGGAATAAAGCCGGTATTGGTGGGGCTGGATGTGACTCAACGCTGTGCCTTGGATAGAGAAAAGCAGAAGAAGATAAAGGCTAAACATCCTTTCTTGGGGGAATTGATTGATGAATTTCTCCGGAGGGCGGGGTGGGCGGAGGGAACTCCCATTCTTCACGACCCTTTGGCTTGCGCCATTATAATAGATGAGAGTTTGGTAAAAAAGGAGCCCAGGCGCTTGGCAGTTGAACTGGAAGGGGGATATACAAGGGGGATGATGTGTGGTGCGGAAGGTGAGCCTAATGCCGAGGTTTGTGTAGATGTTGATGTAGAGCGCTTTCTCACTATGTTTGTGGAAAGCCTGAGCAAATAGGGAGGATATAGAGTGGATTGATATTGTAAAATCCCGAAATTTTCCCCTTAAGTTTTGCTGAATAATTAAGCCGAAGAACTTATGGTAAGTAAAAAACGAATCAGAACAAAAGGGGAAGAAACCGTGTCTTATAAGCGATTTAACTTGACAATTTTCTTCCCGAAATCTAAGGGAAAGTAACCCTTTTAGTTATTCAACAAAAGGATACCCAAGGAAATAAGTTATGCTTTTCCCTTATAATCTCGATCGGATTTTGGGGTTATTTTTTTAAAAAATTTTTAAAATCGATGTTGACGAAAGGGGGTAAGGCAGTTATTAAATAAAAATGTTGTTTCCAATAAAACCATTACCGAGATAAGGAGGTAAAAATGGCTGAGAACTGGTATCCCATAATAGATTATTCTAAATGTAAAGGTTGCCTTTCCTGTGTGGAGTTCTGTCCCAATAATGTTTTTAAGGTGGAAAATGGGAAACCTATAGTGGCTAATCCTGCTAACTGTGTGGAGTTTTGTAGAGGATGTCAAAAAGCCGCTTGTCAATATAATGCAATTACTTATTACCAAGACCACAAAAATAGGAGGTGTTAAAAATGAAAAAGGGTCTTTTGCTCTGTGTTTGTCAGGGAACATGTCCATCGTTCAAAGGGATGGACATCTTTGAGGTTTTGAATACTATCAGACGGGAAAAACTTGTGGATTTTGTATCTATTCATCCTCAACTGTGTGCAGATGATGGCGATGGATTTCTTGCAACACTTATGTCCAACAGAGACCTCGATGCGTTATTCATAGCAGGATGTGACCCGAGGATGCAACAGAAGATGTTTAAGGATACTTTTAATGAAGCGGGTTTTGACCCCCAAAAACACTTCGCAGTAGATATCAGAAATATGACCACCCAGCAGGCAATAGATGCCATAAAAGATCTCATCAAAAAGTCTGTTTCTGAAAAATAAAAGAGGCAATTATGGAGAAAATAAATACAATTGGGTTTATAGGGGGCGGAAGAGTTACACGAATTATACTCGGTGGATTTAAAAATGCGGGAAAGATCAATGAATACAAATTTATAATAAGCGATATACAACCAGAAGTTTTAGAAAGACTAAAAAGAGAATATGGGGAGATAACTATCACAGATAACAATAAAGAAGTTATCTCCTCTGATATAATATTTCTCGCAGTTCATCCGCCGGTAGTGAGAAAAGTTGCAGAGGAAATAGAAACCTGTTTGACGAAAGATAAGGTCCTTATTTCACTCGCCCCCAAAATTACTATAGCGCAACTATCCGAAATGCTGAACCACTTCAACAAAATCGTCAGGATGATACCCAATGCCCCATCTATAATAAACAGTGGTTATAACCCTATCCATTTCTCTCCAGCATTCACACAAACAGAAAAAAATGAATTGCTAAGTGTTTTGAATATCTTAGGGGAGACCCCTGAGGTTGAAGAAGAAAAATTAGAAGCATATGCTATTCTAACTGCAATGGGTCCAACATACCTCTGGTTTCAACTATACGAACTTCAGGATATTGTAAGAGATTTTGGACTGCCTGAGGAGGAAATAGAGGAAGGAATAATAAAAATGGTTTGTGGTGCAGTGAAAACAATGTATAAATCGGGACTTCCTCGGACTGATGTAATGGACTTAGTTCCTGTTAAACCATTGGGAGAGGAAGAGGAGAACATAAAGAATATATATAGAAGATGTCTGAACATTATCTTCAAAAAATTAAAAGGTTAAGGAGATAAAAATGGCTAAGGAAAACCCCTCGGTAAAACTTTTAGAGAAGTTTGCAAAATGGAAAGGTGTTCCAAGAGAAGAAATAGAGTGGCATCCAATAATTGATGAGAGTAAATGCGTGGGCTGTGGCTTTTGTGTTACAACCTGTGGGAGGAATGTATTTGACTATGATGAGGAGAGAAAAAAGGCAGTTGTCGCAAGACCTTTACAGTGCACAGTTGGATGTACTTCATGTGAGGTGTGGTGTATATTTAATGCAATCAGTTTTCCTAACAAGGAGGTTGTAAGAGATTTTATAAAAGAAAAAAAGATACTTACCACAGTTCGCAAGGAACTTGAGACAAAACTAAATGAATTAAACAAAAATAGTGAAAACCAGTAATCTTGGTTTTGTTGAATAAAGGGAAACGTATCCTCCTCTTCAGCGGTTTCCTCCCTTTCTTTTGGAATAAATAGCTTTACAAAAAGCGAAGAGAAACTATGTTTTATTGGCCATTTAACTTAATGCTACATTTATATAAACTTCGTCATTCCTTCGAAGGGAAAGCGAATGTTCTTTGAATTACTCAACGAAACTGTAATTTTCCCTTTCATCTGACCTTGTATCTTAGGATCACTTATCTCTTACCGGCCTGTCCTAAAATTTTAAAAGTGCGACTTGCGTGTTAAATATTTTTCCTACTATCCAGCCAGAGAAGAAAGTGATATCTTATTAAAAGGTGAGGAATATGAACGGTTTTTTAATTCTCTCCTTTTTGTTGCTTTCAAGCCTCGGCTTCACCACCCTTAATTGGCATCACAACTTCTACCTGGCAGGTGATGGCTACTGGCACAAGAGAATAAAGGTTGAAGTGCTCAACAGAATGGATGTGGAACAAAGAGGAACACCTATAGTTATAAAAATAGGTAAGGGGGAAAAGGAAGCGGATTTGGTTGGGGTTTACCCTTCCACTATAAGAGTTTGCGATGAGAAAGGGATAGAAATGCTTTTTAATATAACTTCTCCCCGAGGGGAAGAGTTGAGAAAGGGTCCCATCCCAGAGGGAAGCAACATCATCATTCCTGTTGAATGCCCGCCCCATAAAACCGCCACCTACTACATCTACTTCGATAATCCCTCCGCTTGGCCAGTGCCCGATTACCTCAGCGCTTTTCCCGAAGTTCGCAATGGTAGTATGGAAGAAGGGGAGGGTGATGAGCCAAGGGGCTGGCGCCACGACCCCCAAGATGAACAACATCGCACCTATTGGGTCTCTGAAAATCCCCATTCGGGAAAGAAATGCCTCAAAACAGTTGTAAGGGAAGGAGCCGAGCCCAGCTGGATAGCAACAAGACAACTTAACATATACATCTTCGGGGGAGCAAGGTATATCCTGCGAGGATGGGTGAAAGCGGAAAATGTTAAAGGATACGCAGGCTGGTATATCCATTGCGGGAACCAGCAGAACCCTATGATTCTCAATCAGGTGATAAGCGCCGGCGAGGGAACATATGATTGGAAGGAGATATCCTTTGAATTCACCGCTCCCAAGGAAGCCAATGTAGCAGATTTGGGCACCGTCCTCTGGGGAACGGGAACAGCCTGGTTTGACGATGTTAGCCTGGAATGCCTTGATGAACCCCCTTTAGAGATATTATCCGTCTCGGAGCCAGAAGGGCTCGTTTTGAGGGAAATCGTCCCTAATAAGAAATGGTTCGATGATAATCCAAAGGATGACATAGTTTGGGAATATAGGGTGCCTGTGAAGGTGTTTAATTGGGAAGAGAAAGGGAGAAAGACCCTCGTTTTCCTTGATGATGCTTCCCTGCGCCTAAAGGGAAAAATCAATCCCCTCTCTTTCCGCTTGAGCGATGGGGAGAAACTCCTCCCCTTCTACAGGTTTGGAGAAGCGCTCCTCTTTCAGGCTGACCTCCCGCCCCGCTCTCTGCGGGTTTTCTATCTTTACTTCTCCGCTGATAAGCGGATAAAGGGAACAAGGGAGCTCAGTTATGAAGAACTTTTGGAAAGCGAATATAACCTGGTGAAGAACCCGAGTTTTGAGATAGGGCAAGGACTACCCGCTGATTGGGCAGGTGGGGCGGAAGGAGCCGAGCCGCCGGGAACGATTATGGGCTTGGATTCCCCCGGTTTATTCGGCAAGCGATGTGCCAAGGTATCCATACCCCGGGGCGTCCAGAAAGCTTGGACGGGCTGGAGACAGAGTGTTCCCGTGGAGCCCGGCAAAAACTATCTCTATTCCGCTTGGGTCAGATGTGAGGATATAAGGGAGGGAAATGTTCTCATTCACGCCCATTACCATAATGCAAGGGGTCAGCTCTGCGAGAGCGTCCAATTTGCAAGCGCTGGGGAACCTTTGGAAGGGACGAAGGACTGGACACAGATGTCCGGAGTATTTCGGATGCCACCCGATGCAGCATTTTTCCAACTCCATCTTACTATGCTGGCTACGGGAACAGTTTGGCATGATGGCGTCCTGCTTGCAGAGGTTGAGGAGGCGAGGCCGGGCAATTTGGAATCCCCAAAGGGAGTGAGGGGGATAGCGGTTTGGCAGGTCCCCGCTATAGTGAAGGTTTTTAAAGAAGATTTGCCACCGAGAAAGAGCGAGCCCATCAGAATAACTATGGCTAAGAACGAAAGGGAACCGCTCCAAATAGCCATCCGTTCTTCCCAAGAAATTAAGGGAATTAAGGTGGAAATTGTTCCTCCCAGCAACGCGAAGGGGGAGAAACTGGGGGATTTTGAGATAGGGGTAGTGGGTTATGTTCCCATAGACTACCCAAGTGGTTATTATGCGAGCACAAGCCCGGCCTGGCATCGTAAATATCCAACAGCCCAGCCGGGTAGCGATGGCTGGGCGGGAATGTGGCCCGACCCCCTCCTCCCTTACGATGTGTTTGATCTCAAGCCAAATGAGACCCAACCAATTTGGATAATCTTCAAATCTCCCCAAAACATCTCCCCAGGCGATTACTCCGGGAAGATAAGATTGCTATTTAGAAATAAAGTCCTCAAGGAGATTCCCTTCACCGTTCATATTTGGGATTTCGCCCTTCCTGAGGAGGTGCATGTGGGCGCCTTTTACACCTCCGACATAAACCCAATCTATGTTCCCCCTGGCAAGACCTTAGAGGAAGCTAGGAAACTCTTCTGGCGATTTATGGCGGAAAGACGCCTCTACACGGGGCTTATTTCCCCTGAACCAATTCTAAGCAAAGATAAACTGGATTTCAGCGAGTTCGATAAAGCCGGTGAGTATTGTTTCAATGAGCTGAAAATGCCCTATGCTTTCACTCCCTGGCAGTTTTATCTCTTCGGCTGGGGCTTCCCTCCCTGGGAGAAATGGGGGGAGAAGCCCTATCCCGGCGATTATCCCTATGAGGGAGCGGATAGAAGTAAGTTGCGGGAAGAGTATAAGCGGGCTTATCAAGCCTTCCTCAAAGCTTTCTGGGAACATCTAAAGGAGAAGGAATGGGATAAGAAGTTCATCCTTTATATTTCCGATGAGCCTTTTGACTATCTTACCGAGATAAAAGAGCAGATGAAGGCGCTATGCGTTATGATTCACGAGGTGGATCCCCATATCCCGATTTATTCCAGCACCTGGCATCATCAGCCCGAGTGGGATGGTTATATAAATGTTTGGGGGATAGGTCCCTCTGGCAATGTAGCTCCAAAGGAAATGGAGGAATTGAGAGGCAAACGGGCTCGACTCTGGTTCACAACTGACGGACATATGTGCATAGATACCCCTTATTGCGCCATTGAGAGGCTCCTTCCCCATCTATGTTTTCACTATGGGGTTGAGGCATACGAGTTCTGGGGCATAAGTTGGCTGACCTATAATCCCTACGAGTTCGGCTGGCACGCCTACATACCCCAAAGTGACACCCCCACTCGCTCCTATTATGTCCGTTATCCAAATGGAGACGGCTACCTCGCTTACCCGGGAAAACCGATAGGCTACGATGGCTTCGTGAGCTCGGTTAGAATGGAGCAGGCTGGTGAAGGCGTTGAGGATTACGAATATCTTTATATTTTGAGGGAACTAGTGAAGAAGGGGCAGGAGAAGGGCAAGGATGTGAGGGAAGGAGAAGAGGCTTTGGAAATGGCACGAAGGCTTGTTGCCATCCCTAACGCTGGGGGGAGGTTTTCAACCAAACTCCTCCCCCATCCCGATGATGTTTATAAAGTGCGTGAGGCGGTGGCGAAAGCGATAGAGAAATTGAAATCCAATAGTCTCTAAGGTCGTTTTGTTCTGAGGATTATTTCCTCTTTCAATTCCTCAAGGGAGACAGTTGCGGTGCCGAGTTTTCCCACCGCTATGCCAGCTGCTAAATTAGCAAGTTGGGCGGATTGATATAGATTCGCTCCCGCCAACAAAGCAAGGACGACCGTAGCGGTCACTACATCTCCCGCTCCCGTTACATCAAATACTTGCCGGGCAACGGTGGGAATGTCAACAACTTCCCCGTCTTTGGGGAAAACCGTCATCCCCTTTGCGCCCCGAGTGATTATCACCCCCTTAGCGGAAAGCTTCTCTAACAATAGTTTTCCATATCTTTTTATGTCCTCGTCCTCCCTCCCTTTCTCCCCAAAGGCGGAAGCTGCCTCGTTATCGTTTGGGACAACGAAATGTATCCCCTTGAAATGCCCTATGCGGTCTCGGGAATCACCCACCGATAGGGAGGCTTTTTTAGCGACTAATTCTATCATCTCATCGCCCACTACCCCGTAAGAATAATCCGCTAAAACCACTGCTTCCGCTCCCTTTATCGCTTCCTCCGCTCTCCTCAAGAGCTCTGCTCTGGTGTCCCTTTCTATCTCGCCCTCGTAATATTCGTCTATAAGGGCAAGTTGTTGGGTAGGAGAGTGTTCCTTAGTTGCTAAGAGCTTTGTAAATGTGGTGGTAGTGTAAGAGGGGGAGACGATTATCCCCTCTATGTTGATATTCCTACTCATAAGCTTGAGGAGTATATCGCCGTGGTAATCCTTACCTATCAGACCAACCGCTTGGACATTTCCTCCCAAACTGGCGATGCAGTTGCAGACATTGGCACCTCCCCCCGGGGTATAATCCCTTCTTATGAGCCTCATTCGGGGGACAGGGGCCTCGGGAGACAGGGAATAGGCTTCTCCAAGCACATACTCGTCAAGGCACATATCCCCTATAACCGCTACCTTTCTCCCTTTAAAGTAGGGGAGGAAATCGAGGAGCTGATGGGATATGTCCAGGGACATATTTCAGGAGTGGGGGAAGGAGCCCAATTTATTCTTTATATAATTTATGAAATCTATCTCCTGGGGGTCAAAGTGGTAGAGGACAGCGAGGTAGAGGCTGAGGAAATCTCCGAGGTAAAGCAGTGAGAAGACCCTCGCCAATTTGCTTTGCCCCTTTGTCCAAACCTCGTAAATCTCCGCTTTATCTCCGATGAGTTCCTTTGTTATCTCAACTCTCTTCTTAATTCTATCGTTTTCCCCCTTATCGCGTAGAAGCACCACTGCGAAGTTCGCAACTTTTTCCCTTGATTCCCAAGCCATTATCTCGTTATGCTGGAGTTCGGGAAAGAGGTCCACATAGGCGTGGGCTTTGGCATTTTCGTTTAGTTGAGTTTTCCAGCGGAGAGCTACACCAAAAAGGAGGGGAGATGAAGCGTATAGGAGGGGGAGTTTCCTCCACAAGGAGTAAGCTAATTTCTTAGCTTCATTATCCGGAGAAGGGGTATGAGGTGCTAAATCCTCCCTCAGTTCCCTAAGAACTTCTACCGTCTCCTTCCAGTCGTTTCTTTCCCTAACTATGCCCATACTTTCAAGAGACTTCACTATGGAAACGAAGATGAAGGGGAAGGCAAAGCGGGGTGGCATGCCCGAGGGTAGTGGTAGGTAAACATCGTCCCCCGCTATCTCCTTAAGCTTACCTCCACTAGAGATAACGATGCACCTTGCCTCCTTTGATTTAGCTTCCATATAGGCGCTGATCGTTTCTTCAGTATTGCCGGAGTAGCTAACGGCGAAGAAAAGTGTTCTGCGACTTATGAAGGAAGGAAGGTTGTACTCCCTCACCACATAGAAAGGGGCGGGGAGTTCCTCTCGGAGGAGGGAATAAGCGATGTCCCCTCCTATTGCCGAGCCTCCCATGCCCGCGAGAACTATATTGGCGGGGGTGAAGCGAGGAAATGTCCTTGTCCCAAAATCGGCTAAAGCCTGCTCGATGTCCTCGGGCATCCGAAGGGTAAGGGAGAACATATCTCCCTTGTCCACTTCTTTTATCACTCCCAAATCGTCGAGAGAGGGACCAGGAGGGGAGCAAAATTCGCAGGACATTTATTCACCTACGAAGGGAAGTAGAGCCAGTATCCGCGCCCTCTTTATTGCTCTTGCCAAGGCTCTCTGGTGCTTAGCGCAAGTGCCACTCACCCTCTTGGGAACGATCCTCGCCCTCTCCGTGAGGAATTTTCGCAGGGTTTCCACATCCTTGTAATCTATCTCCTTCACATTGTTGGCGCAAAAAATACAAGATTTTCTCCTACGGGGTTTTGCAGTTCGGTTGGGCATAAATATTACCTCCTTTCCGCTCTTCGTCTATTCTTCTTCAAAACCTGCTTCCTCTTCCACTATCGGTATGTTTTCCTCCATTTCCCCCTCCGAGATGTATTCCTCGGGGCCAACCTCCTCCGGAGGGGCTACCTGGGGGGCTCTATCAAGGAAGCGGAAGGCGTCAGCGAAAACTTCCACTGCGCGTCTCTTTGTTCCATCTCGAGCTACCCAGCTACGCTCCCGCAATCTTCCCTCCACGACAACCAGTCTCCCCTTCTCAGCCTCGGCTATCCTTTCCGCTAAGTCCCGCCAGGCAACAATGGTGAAGAAATCTGTATCCTTCCCATCGGGCGCAGGAGTAGGACGACCTACAGCGAGACGGAGGTTGGTTACCGCTGTGCCCGTTGGGGTGTATGTCCTCTTGGGTTCGGTGGCTATCCTGCCGATTAATATTACCCTGTTATAATACATTCTTCTCCTTCCTTTCTATAAGATGGCAGAGTTTCACAATATACTATAATAAGGGGAAATCGACTTTTAGTCAAGTTGAGTAAATGTTTTTTTCAAAAACCGAGGTAAGGGAAGGCGAACTTGTATACAAAGGAACAATTTGCTACAATGTTAAAAAATAATGAACCGAGAGGGTGTTCTTATATGAGGCAAGGTAAGAATATGCTCCTTTTTTGCGTGGCTGGAGGGGGTGCCCTTTGGCTGCTCCTTTTCTCCTCCTTCCAAAGCAAGGAGATGAGAGAGCCCCTTTTAGAGGTAAGGGACCGGTTGGTAGATTACCTTTGGGAAAGGAGCGACGATTGCTGGCACCAGGGAGAGTATGAGTATTGCATAAAGATAAACAGGCTCATCGTTATCTTGGATCCTTCCTTCGTTGAGGCTTATTTGACCTCCGCTTGGCTGGCTGATAGTTTGGGGCGGGAGGAAGAAGCGGAAAGTTGGCTTAAGGAAGCAGTGGAAAAAGCGCCAGGCTGGGAGGCTTATAGCGATTTGGGGCTCTTCTATCTTAATCGGAAGAATTATACCAAAGCGGAGGAGAATTATAAGAAGGCTTGTCGGGAATATTCGCCCCCTCCCTTTGTGTGGCGGATGTATGCCCATTCCCTCCGTCATCAAGGGAAATTGAGGGAAGCGATAGAAGTTCTGGAAGAAGCGGTTAAGAAATTTCCCGATGATCTCGTCACAAAACACATATTGGAGAAATTCAAAAGCGAGGTGAAATGAAGGATGAAGATAAAGAGAACGCTTCTCCTTTTCTTCTGTTTTTTGATTATTTTGGATTTGACTGGCTGTGTGGAGAGGTTCACCACCTCGCCTTCTCCGCCTCAAGAGGAGACCCAGCTTCAAGTGTCCCAGATTTCCCCTTCCCAACCTACTCCTTCCCCACCAACCGCTCTGAGAATAGCGATTCTGCCCGAGGACCTCGTGGACTACGGGATTTTGAGCGATGCAGCGAATATCTTGAGGGATGCCCTCGGGATAGGTGTGGAGTTCGTCTCCACACAAAACGATTATGACCTCTATGTAGGAACATCCAGCGAGATATCGACAATGGCACAGCAGGGAACTCTCCAACCCTTACAAGGTATCCTTCCCGAGGTTTCCTCCCCTCTTCTTTCAGCCTTCAGGGAAGGGGAAAACATATATGCCCTACCTTTGGGAGGGAAAGGGAAACTCCTCCTCATAAATACATCTCTCCTTTTGGAAAATGGACTCCCACCCCGCGCCCCCGCTACATTTGAGGAATGGGCGAAGATGATGCGCATCCTTAAAGCGAGAGGGGTGAGGTATCCCCTTTTCCTACCTATGGAAGGTGATAGCCTGCTTGAGAACTTCGAACTCTGGTCGGCCATATATGGCGGGAGCTCCTATTCCCAGGATAAGCCAAGCCTTAGCGACGCCTCAAGACGAGCTCTTATTGCTCTCTCCGCCCTGGCTAAGGACGACCTCATAGACCCCCTTTCCTATGGTGGAGGAGAAGAAGAAGCCAAGGAGGCGGTGAAGGGGGGAGGCTGTGCCTTTGCCGTGGTTTGGGGCGATGACCTACCCTCAGGTGTGGAAGTGGGTTTAATCCCTCCCTCACAGGATATATACGATTTAGAGAAAAAGCCCAGCGTATCGTTGGGAAAAGTGAAGGGGGTGGCGCTGAAAGCGAATTCCCCTTTGACCAAGGAGGCGAAGGCATTCCTAAAATTGGTTTGGCATCTCCAGAAAAAGAATAACAGGGATTTGGAGGCATTAGCCCTTTCCTATGCGGTGCCCTGCCCTTCCTTCCGCTCCTACCCTCAGGAGAACGAGGTCGTTAAGAGATTCGTTCTCTCAACGATACAGGGAATACTCGCTCCCGAAGAAGCGATAAGCAGGGCGCAAGAGGCTCTGAAAGCCATCCCCCAACAAGTTCCTCCCACTCAACCTGCTCAACCTCAGATACCCACAAACCAACCCGCTCAACCCCAGATGCCCACAAATCAACCCGCTCCCCCGCCAATGCCAGCAAATATCCCCGTTATTAAATGATAGCCCTTCACCAGGGCAATTCTTTTCCTTCAAGGATTTTCCTTGCCCTACTTATCGCCCATACATACCAGGCGCTCTGTTCCCCGTTGCCCGGGTCGCTGAGGTGTATCTCTCCCTCGGGGGATAGCGAAAAACATTCGGCGAAAAGGGGCGCACTATTCGCTTTCTCCAGGAAATCCAATAGTTCGCAAGCCCTAGCCCATTCACCCCTTCCCACACAGTATAAAAACTCCCAAGCCCATTGCTTACCAATAACAGCCCTTGCCACCCTATCAGGGGGGTTCCATTCCGCCCCTAAAAGTTTGAAGCCTTGCCAGTCAAAAAGGGCTCGTTTCCGATAGGCGGATACCGTCGCCCTTAGAACCTCCTCATCCGCTCCCTTCCATCCTGCCGCTATGGGGGAAAGATTTACCCATGATAAGCCCTCGTAGATTTTTCCTGAGGCGCCATCGGGAAGCCTCATCTCAGCGTAAATCTTCTCACCATCCATTTGGATGGTTAAAAATTCGTTTATTCCCCTCTCCAGTTGGGAAAGAGTGGCCTGCCATTTATAGTAATGTTCCCAATCTCCCCGCTTCTTCGCAATGGGCAACATCTCCCGCCAAGCCTCAGCGGTGAAGACCTGCGTAAGGAGGTCATAGCAGTCCCAAAAACGCACTTCCCGAGAATGTTCGAAGCAGGGATTGCGGATGAGGAAAGTAGCGGTGGTTCCCCATCCCATATTCATATAGGGCATATCAGTAGCAAGGTCGGCGAGTTTTGCTACTTGGGAATATGTCAACTCCTCAAAATCACTATCCCCACTCACCGTCACATACCTTGCCCAAGCAAGGATTATATGGTAATGCCCATCCGGCTGGTCAGCCTTACACAAAATGGGGATGTTTCGCTTTTCTTTATGCCTAAGGGAACCAAAATCCAGGGCGAAGGCAGTGATATGGTCTTTGTGAAATACCCAACCTATAGGTAGTTTATCAAAGGAATAAGCGCCCCCAAATGGGTTATCCCCAACATCGTTGAGCCCCCACCATACAACCGTCCCCTTCCCCTCAAAACTCAAGCGAATGAGATAATTATCCCCTTCCTTTAAGGGGAGAGGCTTAGGGAAAACAGCTCTCGTCCATCCCCGTTCCCTTATCTTTTCAGTGGGGATATCAAGGGAAGCTATAGCTTCCCCTTCCAACTGGTGAGCTATCTCCACTTTTAGAACACCCTTGGCCTCTGCCTCTTTGCTAAGCCAGACCTCCACTGCATAAAGCAAGGAAGAGAAAGCTTTGAAAGGTTGCGCACCACCATAATCCGGCAGGTCAAGACGGTAAAGGGGAATAAAATGGAGGATTTGCCCCGGATTGGCTTTGTCAGGTTGCGGTTCTCTCTCCTCGTATGCGGGTCCTATCACATGGGGTATGCGGTTCATACCTGCGAGGAATGTAGCATCAAGGACATACTTGAGAGTTTTCCTCGCTTTCTCAAATTCTCCATTCTCCAATAGGAGGAAGACATAGGGTCCAAGCGTTCTGGGGAACTCGCCTCCATATGCTCCAGTTAGTGATTCGGGGAGATACCCACTTGGATGAAGGCGCTCAAGCAGGCTTTGGTAGGTGCTTTGAAACAATCTTTGATGGAAAGGGCTTTTTAGGAGCTTGAGGACATCTTCTTTTGTAGCAGGCTTCTCGTTGGAGCCGAAAGCCCAAGGGAGGAAACTCCCGCTAAATAAGAGTATAGCCAGCCAGCCCATTTTAAAAGGTCCTTTTTTTCATAGGCACCCAATAATCTCCTTTCCTAAGGCCAGGGGAAGAAAGGAGGAGGAACACGGGTGAGGGAAGATACCGCTGTCCAGATTACCGCCATTGTAAACTCGCCCAATATCATCCCGAGAAATAAGGGGCGTCCCCTTGCGAATAGGCGCATCCCTCCATAGCGGGTTATAAACCATTTTATTATCCAGGCTACTAACACGGGGAACCAAAAGACTATCATCGTCCAGGAGGCGCAGAGGGCGTAGCCGAGGGGATGAAGGGGCCACCAGAAGTATCTGAACCTCATAAAGGCGAGGAAGAGGGTGAAAACTGCTCCCAACCCGAAGAAGGTAGGAGCTCGCCAATCGTGGGAGATGTGGGATTCTATTGCTGGACCGTGGTCTTGAAAAGCCCAGAGGTTGTTGCCCTGGTAAGGATAGGTATAGAGAGTTACAGCACCGTATTTATAGGGAATCATCAAATGGAAAATGGTTCCAATGCCCAAGGCTACGAGTATGGCGGTAGCGAAGACGGGAAGGAATTGTCTTCTCTTTATTCCCACACCATCCCCTAATCTCAAACCGTCAAGGAAGGCGGTTAGAAGAAGCCCTCTTTGGTCTCTGGTGAAAACAGCGTCAAAAAAAGCGAGGGTTGTGAGGTTTTGAGCACCCAAGGTGCTTTTGGAAGCGAAGATGACATATAGATCTATGGGGCGGAATGATGTTTCGGTCATAAGCATCCCTGCCTCAGCTGTGCTTCTTGCCATAACAATAGCCACGATGAAAAAGTATACAAAGAACTCCATAACCGCCAGCCAGAGAGACAAACCCGCTAAATAAGCCCAGGAGACTATAAGGAAAAAGGAACTTATCAACCCCCAGAAAGCGACATTATAGGGGAGGAGCTCGTTGTTATCATCTATAACCTTTTTGCCGAGGGCATTCTTTAAAACCTGCTTTAAGTGGGGAAGGCTTATGTAAAGGAGGTAAGAAGCGAGCACTATGTAGGCGCCTGCAACTTGATAACCAATAAAAAAGTGGGTGGGATAAAGGGGCATAGGGTCCATTTGCATTCCTAAGGAGGAGGCAATCACATCTTGTAAGCGGGAAAAGGCGAAGAAAAACCAGAGGCTGAAGAGGAGCTCTGTAGGTAAAAAGTAAAAGAAGCCGATGGCAGCAAAGGAGCAAAAAAGCGGTGTATAGAATATGTCCGACCAAGGGCGAGTGGTGAAGTGCTGATTAAGGTAATATTGTAGAGGGATTTCGGGAAGGGAAGGGATAAATTTTTGGATACCATTGTAGGAGAAAATCAGAAAAGGAATAGCGAAACCTATCCAAGTTAAGCGGTTACCTAAAAAGGTGCCGGTCTCCTCATCCTTTGCCAATTCCAGGGGAAGCTGGACTAAGGGGAAGGGTAGTTTTTCGTTATCTACCCATTGGCGCCTTAAAAGGGATGCAAGGCAGAGGAGGGAGAAGAAGACGAAAAGCACCAGAATCATCCAGGAAGCAAGGGGTATCTGCCATTTCCCCATCCAGTGTTGCCATCTTGTCCAAGAAAGGGTCCCCTCGAAGAACTCCTTCGCTACTTCCTGCTGAGGTGGTCCCGTTGGTTCCCAGGGGACAAGCCACTTTTTAATGTGGGGAAAAAAGAGTTGCTCCCATTTGTTTGGAACATTAGCAAAATAATTTGGGGTTACCAGAAGGGGGATGAGCTTTTCCAAGAGCCCTCGGGAGGGGATCATCGTGCCCACGAGCATCATTGAGTAAACTATGAGCATTTCCTGGGAAGTAAGGTGAAAACGCCCGGAGATTTTACCCACAAGCCTGTTGAGAAGAAGGACGAAGGTGAACATACCTATGACGACCGGGGGGAACTGGAGGATACCGATTTGGATGTATTGCGTCACGAGCTCGGCAAAACACACTGTGGCAACGCAGAGGGTGAGGAAAATAATCCCTATCAATATGCTCCGAAAACTCATATATTAAATTTAAGGCAACTCTCACCTTGGAGCAAGTATCTATTGGGGAATTAGCTTTCTTTGAGGGGAAGGGTGAATGAGAAGGTAGTGCCCTCACCTAACCTGCTTTCCACCTTGACTTTCCCTCCTTGCGCTTCCACAAGACTTTTAACTATCGCTAAGCCCAGTCCCATCCCGCTCCCCCTCACCCTTGCCTTATCAGCCTTATAGAACCTTTCAAATATATAGGGTAAATCCTGGGGAGGAATCCCCTCCCCTTTGTCACTTACTCTTACCTCTAACTCCCCTTCCCTTATTTTGTATTCTACGGATACCAATCCGCCTTCTCTATTGTATTTCACGGCGTTTTCCATCAGGTTTAACAGCACCCGCTCGGTCATCTCCCTGTCCCCTATCACGGGGGGAAATCCTCTTCCAATTCTTATCTTAACTTTCTTTCCCTCCGCCATAAGCTTAAGCCTTTCCCTTATCCTTTTGGCAATCTCTCCCACATCCACCTCTTCCTTCTTCGCCTGAAGCTTTCCCGTTTCCGCCCTGGTTAATTGGAGGAGATTATCAACGAGGTTGGAAAGATAAAGGGATTCTTCTAAAACCCTCGCTAAATACTTTCGCTCCTCCTTCTCGTTTACAACCCCATCTATAATCGCTTCAATATAGCCCCTTATTGAACTGAGAGGCGCGCGCAATTCGTGGGATATGTCTATGAGAAAGTCCCTCCTCACCCGCTCTAACTGCCTTATCTCCGTTATGTCTTCCACTATTCCAACCGCTCCCCTCCCTCCAAAAAGTGGAGCCGCGATGACGAGAAGAATTCTATCTCCTATGTTGAGTTCCTTCCTTATTTCCCCCTCCTTGCCTTTCTTCACGAGGGAAAGAACATCCTCCGGCAGTTCATCGGGGAAAATCTCCCTCGCACGAGGATTAAGAAATGGTTCTTTTCCCTCTTCTATGGCGATGACCCCCTCGGGCAGAACGGAGAAAAGGGTTGATAGTTTGTCCCTTTCCTCCTTCACCTCCTTCATACTTTGTTCGAGCCTTTCCGCAAGGGTGTTGAAAGCCAGCCTGAGACTTTCTATCTCTCCCCCCGCTTTTCTTTCCGCCCTTGCGGAAAGATCGCCCTCCCTCCACCTATGGACCGCTTTCTCTAATACACCCAGGGGCGCAGATATACCCTGCGAAAGGTAGAAAGCCAATAGAAGGGAAAGCAGGAGGGCAACTACAGCTGAGGCGATGACGATATCGTAGATATAATTTGTAATATCATAGACCTCGCTAACGGAGGCGTGAAGGACAAGGGTGCCTATGGTTTTGCCCCCCTTCCCTTTAACACCCGAAGCCACGGAGATGGCGGCATAAGGGGGCATACATATCTCCCCCCACCTGGTGTGCCCGGCTTCTATATGCATACTCACATATGTGGGGGAGGGGGGAACAAGGCAGAGATGGTAACCAGTAGATTCGCTAATTTGTTGAAGGAACCCCAAAGCTTCTCTATCCCCCTCCTTTTCCCTTATTAAGGAATAACGGGAGGCAATGGCATTTACCAGCTCGTTAAGTTGTTTTTCCTTGGTCTTTTTGTAGTAATCGCTTAGAAGAAAGGTTGTAGCGAGGGCTATGGTAAGAGTGGCAAAGAGGACGACGAGGAAGTGGGATATGAGGAGACGTGAGAATATCCGCATTTAAATCTCTTCCAGTTTATAACCGACTCCTCTCACAGTGGTTAACCTAACTCCCGCCTCCTCAAGGTCAATTAAGTCTCTTATCCTCTTTATATGCTGGTCAACCGCCCTCTCATCAGAAGGATATTCCTCTTCTCTCCACACCTTGTTCAGTATTTCCTCCCTTCTAATCACCCTTCCCCGATTATCAGCCAGCAGGTAGAGGAGCTCCAACTGCTTAAGTGTAAGGGGGATTTTTTTCTCCCCGATCCTCGCCTCGCAAGCGGTTCTGTCAAGGGTTAATTTGCCGATTGTTATTGTTTGAGGGGGTCTCTCCTTCCTCCGAAGAATTGCCTTAACCCTTGCCACTACCTCTCTGGGACTGAAGGGTTTCACCACATAATCATCTGCTCCCAACTCCAAACCGAGCACTCTGTCCGCTTCCTCCGCCCTGGCGGTTAGCATAAGGATGGGAACATCGTAACGCTCCCTGAGGAATTTGCACACCTCCCAGCCGTCCATCTTGGGAAGCATTATGTCCAAAATGACGAGTGTAGGCTTCTCCTTGTGGAAAAGGCGAAGCGCCTCTAACCCATCGTAAGCAGGTATAGTTTCAAACCCCTCCCTTTGAAGATAAAGGGAAAGAATCTCCACGATATCCTTGTCATCATCAACTACCAGAATCTTCCTCATCGTTTTTTATTTTAACAAAATCTTCTTAAAATGCAACAAAACATTGAGAGAGCTCCTTCTTTTCTTTATAATTGGGGTATGCTTGTGATAACTGGCTCCGCTGGGTTCTTAGGAAGCGCCCTCGTTTGGGGATTCAATAAAAGGGGCTTTGAGGAAATCCTAATCGTTGACTCTCTCGGTAAGGAGGAAAAGTGGAGGAACCTTCGCAATCTGCGCTTCAGCGATTTTATGGATAAAGAGGAATTCATAGAACGATTGGAGAAGGGGGAGTTAGACAGTAAGATAGAGGATGTAATCCATCTCGGTGCCTGTAGCGATACTATGGAAAAGGATGCGGATTTCCTCATTCGCAATAACTACCAATACTCCAAAAGGGTAGCCATTTGGTGCCTTAAAAGAGGGAAACGCCTCCTTTATGCCTCAAGCGCAGCAACTTATGGGGATGGGAGTAGAGGCTTCCTCGACGACCACTCCCTTCTCCTTTACCTAAAACCCCTGAATATGTATGCTTATTCAAAACACCTTTTTGACCTCTGGGCTTATAGGAACGGTTTCTTAGACAAGATGGTGGGCTTAAAGTATTTCAATGTCTTTGGTCCCAATGAATATCATAAAGGGGAGATGCGCAGCGTTGTGCACAAGGCTTTCCAACAGGCGCAGGGAGAGGGAAAGATAAGGCTCTTCAAATCCCATAATCCAAACTTCGCCGATGGCTGGCAGATGCGAGATTTCCTCTATGTGAAAGACGCGGTTGACATCACCTTGTTTCTCTACGAGAAGAAGGACGTTGTGGGAATCTACAATGTGGGAACGGGTAAGGCTCGTAGTTTTTATGATTTAGCTACCGCTGTCTTTAAAGCCTTGGGCAAGGAGCCCAATGTTGAATTCATAGATATGCCTTCCGAGATAAGGGATAAATATCAATACTGGACACAAGCGGATATAAGGAAATTGAGGAGTGCCGGCTATGAGAAAGAGATGACCTCCTTAGAAGACGCCATAGAGGATTACATCCATAATTATCTCCTTCAACCAGACCCCTATCTGGGGAATGAAAGAGAAAGGAGCTGAGGAGCATGTTGTTTTTCCTTGTAACATTTTTCACAGCCCCTCCACCTCCTCAGCCCGAAAGCTACACCGCCCTGCAGGTTGAAAGACCCCCCATCATCGATGGGTATTTGAATGAGTGGCAAGGAGTTACCTCCGTGGAGGTAAACTATGATATAGAGAGGGGGAAGAGGGTAGATATAAGGACCTACGCAAGAATTCTCTGGGATAAGGAAAATCTTTATATTTCCTTCCAATGCGAGGATGAGGACCCTTGGGCAACGATAAGGAGAAGAGACGGTTTCCTTTGGGAAGAGGAGGCAGTAGAAGTTTTCATCGACCCCAAAGGGGATGGGACAAGATATGTAGAATTGGGAGTAAATCCTCTCAATACAGTGGATGATATCTTGATAATAAGGAAACCGAAGTTCCGCTGGCTTTTGAATTGGAACTTGTTCGACCTCAAGACGGCGGTGCGGAAGAGAGAAGGCGGATGGGATGTGGAGATAGCCATTCCCTGGTGGAATTTCCTCTCCTTTGACCTACCAATGCCACCAAAAGGACAAATTTGGAGAATTCAACTTTGTCGGGTGGAAAGGCCCGACCATAAGACCCCTATCTGGCTCTCCTGGTCTCCCACATCACAGACTTTTCACAAACCCGAGAACTTCGGAAAAGTTCTCTTCTCCTCTCAATTTATTAAGTGAAATGGACATCCTTAAGGAGGCGTTAATAGCTGGTATTTTGCTCGCTGGAATAATAAACACTATATATGGGGTGCCTTTCGTGGGGGCATACACCCTTGGCATACGAAGGAGAGCGCTACTTTGGACATTCCTCTTCCTTTTGGGCAACTTCTCGGCCCATCTTTTTATCTTCCTTGTAGGACTTAGTGGTGGAAGCGATGCAATGGAATTGATAGGAGAACTCAAGCCCTTGTTCCGCTTTCTTCTTTCTCTCCTATCGTTTTTAGCCGGGGGGTTTGTCTTTCTAACTGCCCTATTGCTCAATAAATTGCTTGCGGACATTATGGAGAGAATAGTGCTGAGCGGATGGATAATTTACCTCATGGGGTTCTTAACAGGGCTTTATCTGGGGAAGAACACTGTTGGGATGGGTATCTACTTAGAAAAAACGCTCTCCCTCTCCAAACCGATGTTCGCTCTTTCCGGTTTCCTCTTCTCTATAGGTAGTTTCCTCTCCCCCCTTTATATAGCGGCTGCGCTTTTCGCGGTTTTTCCCTCATATATAAAGACAAAGGGTGAAAAGAGATTTTGGGATATCCTCGCCTCTATCTTGTTGATAATTACAGGCTTATGTCTTTTCTTTTGGGGTTAAATTTCACCCCTCCTTCAACATCCTGTTTATGTCGTCCTCCATAATATGTCCCTTTACAATTACCTCCACCTCCTCTATTCCCTCAACGCTCTGTGCCTTTTCCTTCAATTGTCTACCTATATAGAGAGCCAAAGGAGGAGGGCAAAAGGGGGCGGTAAGGTGATAAGTGATAGTAACCTTTTCCCCTTCAACCTTCACCTCCTCTACGAGCCCCGCTTCTACTATGGAGAAACCGAGTTCAGGATCCATTACATCCTTCAGTGCCTCCAGCACTTCTCTTTCCTTTTCCGATAGATTTTCCATTGGTTTCCTCCTTTACTTTGATTTCCTCACTATCATATGGCGGAGTATTCCCTCTTGGAGTTTGAGAAATTGGTCAAGTTCTTTGAGGGTATCACCGGTAGCGCGGAAGAGCACAACTACATAGTAGCCTTCTTCCTTGCGATCGATTTTATAGGCGAGCTTACGTTTTCCCCACTCATCGATATCCAAGACCTCTCCCTTTATCTCTCTCTTCACCCTTTCCATAAGATCGTGCCTCGCTTCATCTTCTAAATCCGGGTCTATGATGAACATCAACTCGTAGATATGTTCCATTTCATCTACCTCCCTATGGACTTTCTCGGCTCCCTTTTCAAGGAGGGAGCAGGGCGATTAAGTATGTAAATTTTAGACGAAAAAGAGTTATTTGACAACCACCCTATTTCTTGGCTAACTCCCTGAGGAGCGCTAAGCGAACTTCTTCCAACTTCTTAGGAGACCTCTCGTAATCTGTAGCACTTCTAATTATCTCCTTGAGGAAGTAGGAAGCTTTTTCCCTTCCAAGCATAGAGAGAAGGGCAAAGTCCTCAAAACCATCCCTCATCGCCTCCCAGCGGAGGGAGGAGCGGGGAGCGAATTTTCCTGGGTAGATAATCCAATTATCTCCCGGGGCAAAGCCCATATCCTTGAGTTCCTTATCGGTCCAAAAGTTCAGCCCCCAATGGAGCCAGCCAGTTGTCCCGTAAAGGAAGCCACACCAAGGAAGGAGGCGAGATTTGATAAGGGGATAATCGAGCAAGCGATTAAGGAACTTTCCCTGGGGCACCCAAGCTGTATAAAACCACAATTCCGAGCCTTTTCTTTGGGCTTCCTTATACCCATCCAACCATTCCACCAGATAGTTCAGTTGGGGGACTAATACTTCAAGGTAACCTGCCACCTCGGAGGCGGGGACATGGATAGCATCTATTCGCCTTAGTTTGGGGGCATAGCGGTGAGCGATGGCGGATTGTTCCCTCCAAGAGGCTACATTAACGAAGATAGGTTCATCCCCTATATGCATAAGGGTTTTATTTAACCATCCCTTCTCCTCCAAATGCTTTTGAAGTTGGGGAAGGAAAACATCCAAGCCCAAGGGGATTTGCTGTCCAGTGGTCTTGTCTATGGCATAGCGAGGGGGGAGGGAAAATGTTGGGCATTCCCACTCACCACTGGTTCGCCCGCCAAGGTGTGATAATTCTATAAGTTTGAATCCTTCTTGGAAGAAGAGTTCAACCCAGCGGTCAAAGGCGCTGAAATCAAAGGAAATTTCACCATCTTCATTCCTCCAAATTTTTATCAAGGACAAAGGGGTTAAGACGACATTCTGGTGTCCCCTACGCATCTCCCTTGCATATAGGCGAAGCACCCTCCAGAAATCCTCCGACCATTCCCTAAGGTTATGGAAACTCGCAATAGCGCCTGTTGAAAACCAGTTTGAGATGAATATAGGAAGCTCCTCAGGGAGGGTTACGGGAAATACCTCCACTTTGAGGGGAATGGAAAGGGAACCCTGCCCCGAGGCAACAAAGACTGCGCCTCTGTAAGTGCCCGGCTTCGCATTTTTAGGGACCGATACACTCAGGAGGAATGGCTGATTTTGATTTGCGGTGAGGTCAATCTGCCAATCCTCAAGCAATGGGTCGGGGAAATGAGCGGGAGCTTGGCGGATAAGTTCCTCAGGCGGTGTGTGGGTTGAATTCTTCTCTACATAAATGTAGCCAACGAAATTAAGGGAAATGTTCTCAGGAGGTAGAGAGGCTTTGCCATCTTCGTGGATAAGGGGGGTAGCTTCCAACCAAATCCCTTCTATAGAAGAAGAGGGAAGAAGAACTATTTGGGCACATTCCCTCTCATTACGAGCGGAAAAGAGCCTTATTTCCTTGGGAGCCTCCTGAGGTTTTGATGTGTCGGGAAAGACATTCTCCAGAGGAGATGTCACCCAGAAATCAAGGGGAATTGAACCCAAGGGAGAAGGAGCAGGGAGGGATTGCCACAGCGGGGTGCTTTCGTTTCCCGCGGAGTCAACGGCAGTAATGGATAGTCCCTCGGTCTCCTTTGGTAAGGAAGCTTGGGATAGCCAAAGAAGGCGCTGATTAAAAGGAAGTTTCTTCAATATCCTCTCTTTTCCCTCTGCTGTGCGAACCTTTAATTGGAAGGCTTCGATGTCAAAGTCAAGGGGGTGGGGACGCCAACGGATGAAAAGATGGTGTGGTCTCGCCAAAGAACCTCGTAAATAGAACTCCACTGGTGAGGGTGGCTTATTATCCCTGATAACCATCTTCAATGGTTTCACCTCCGTAGGTCTTCTACCATCAATCATAAAGGGAACAACAGCCACATAGACGGTTTTGGGAAGACCAGATACTGGGAGCCTGGCCTCCCTTAGGGGAAAGTCGAAAACCGCTTTAGGTCCGAGGTTCTTAAGGGATTGGAAGAAACGGGGCTCTATATAGACCTCATATCCCCTGATGCCTGTGGGGTCCTCAATCTCCCAGGCAAGGGAAATCTCCCCCCAGTCAGAGGGTTGGGGAATGACCTTGGACTCCGGGATTTGGGAGGGAATGGCGGTGGGAAGGAGCTCTAGGGAGTCGAACCAAGCTATTCCTTCATTAGGCTTGTCCGTGAGGAGGTCGAAGTGAACCCAAACGGTTTGGGGCGGAAAGACAATTTCTTTCTCTATAAATGTCCACTCGGTGCTGCCGGAAACCGAGCCCGCGTTGACACCATCAAACCATCTGCCTTCTTTATCGAGGAACTCAACCAATATAGAGGCTTGGGCACCGCCAAGGTTATAACACTTCAGGTAAGCTCGCACGATGTAGCGCCCCGGTGGAAGGGTTAGAACCTGCATAGCTATGCCCCTGTTCCCCTTTCCCATTATCTTCAGGGCCCTCTTCCCCGTTTTGACGATTTCCTCGTCTATCTCTATCTTGCTTAGCCCCGTCCCTTTACCTTCAACCTTCGCTTCATACCACCAGTGTTCGGTAGTCCACCCAGCCAATCCATCTTCAAAATCACCATTTAAAAGGAGGTTGTTAGCCAAAAGGGCATAAGAGATAACGAAGAGCAAAGCGAGGGGATTAAATACGATGCCAATTAGCAGTTGATGTAGGAAATGTTCCCTATGTTCCATACCTAAATCATAAAATATTGGGCCTATCTTTCAATCGTTTTCTTCCCTTGTTCAACAAAACCGACCGTTCTTACTTGCCTTTCCCCCATAGGGCTGGCTAAAATTAAAAATGCTATGGAGAGAGCCATCTTTTCCACTGACCTCCCCCTGCCTCTTTTCAAAAGGGGTAAAGTGCGTGATATATATGAGCTGGAGGGACATCTTTTGTTCGTCGCCACAGACCGCCTCTCCGCCTTCGATGTAGTGCTCCCCACGCCTATCCCTTATAAGGGCAAGGTCCTCACTGCCCTCTCCCTCTTCTGGTTTGATTACCTCAAGGACATCATCCCCAATCACATCCGTTCATTCCCCCTTCCCTCAAGCCTTGACCCTTATCTTCCCATCCTTGAAGGACGCTATATTATCGGTGTTAAAACTCAGCCAATCCCCGTTGAATGTGTTGTTCGCGGTTATCTCTTTGGCTCTGCCTGGAAAGAATATCAGGAAAAGGGGGAAGTGAGCGGTGTGAAGCTACCCAGAGGTCTCAAGTTGGCGGAGAAGCTTCCCTCCCCTATCTTCACTCCCGCAACGAAGGCGGAAACCGGCCACGATGTGAATATAAGTTTCGGAGAAATGGAAGATATAGTGGGGAGGGAAACCTCCCAGTTCTTGGTGGAGAAAAGTCTCGCTCTTTATAAGAAGGCATCCACTTACGCTGAGAGTAGGGGGGTGATAATTGCGGATACGAAATTTGAGTTCGGTTGGCACGAGGGGAAGATAATCCTCATAGACGAGGTCCTAACTCCTGATTCCTCCCGCTTCTGGGATGCTCAACTTTACAAACCGGGTGAAAATCAACCATCTTTTGACAAGCAATTCGTGAGGGATTACCTTGAAAGCATAAACTGGGACAAGGCCCCTCCTGCCCCTCCCCTTCCTTTCAATGTAGTGGAGGGGACGATGCAAAGATACCTTGAAGCCTATCGCAGGTTGACGGGAAGGGAGGATTTACAATGAAATATTTATTGATTGTGGGAGACGGCATGGCTGACCTCCCCCAAGAGGAATTGAGTTGGCAAACCCCTTTGGAATACGCTTATAAGCCCAATATTAATCGTCTTACCGCTTCCTCTCTCCTGGGGGGAATAGTGAGAACTATTCCCGAGGGAATGGAGCCCGGCTCAGATGTAGCGAATATGAACATCTTGGGTTACGACCCCAGGAAATATTACACAGGAAGAGGGCCCTTGGAGGCAGTGGCTATGGATGTGCCTATGAATAAGGAGGATGTTGCCTTCCGCTGCAACCTCGTTTCCACGGATGGGGAGAAAATAGTTGATTACAGCGCGGGACACATATCCTCTGAGGAGGCAAGAACACTAATAGAAATTTTAAACGAAAAGCTCGGCTCTTCAAAAATCCAATTCTATCCGGGGGTTTCCTATCGCAATCTTATGGTCTGGCGGGCTGGCAAGGACGAACAGTTCCTCACCCCTCCCTATTATATTACGGGGAAACCCTTCAAACCCTATCTCCCCCAGGGTGAGGGAGAGGAGTTCCTCCGTTCCTTAATCTATAACTCCTTTGAAATCCTTGACAATTTAGAGATAAATAAGAGAAGAAGGGACGAAGGCAAGCCACCGGCGAATATGATCTGGCTTTGGGGACAAGGACGCCTCCCCAGTCTCCCTCTTTTCTTCCTCAAATGGGGATTAGTAGGAGCGGTTATCTCTGCCGTGGACTTGATAAAAGGTCTGGGGAAGGCGGCAGGATTACAAGTTATAAAAGTGCCGGGAGCTACCGGCTATATAGATACGAACTATGAGGGCAAAGCCGAATACGCCCTTAGAGCCTTGGAACAGATGGACTTCGTGTTCATCCATATAGAAGCGCCAGATGAGTGTGGACATACCGCCGATTTGGAGAACAAGATTCGCTCCATTGAAGATATAGACGAGAAAATCGTGGGCAAAATAATAAGAGAGCTCCCCTACATAGACGAGGATTTCAAAATCCTCATCCTCCCAGACCATCCCACCCCCATTTCCCTCCGCACCCATACACCTGACCCTGTTCCCTTTATCATCTATTCCTCTGAGAAACCCCTTAAGGGAGAGGAAAACTTCTCGGAAAGATGGGGAGAGGAGAAGGATTATTTTTTAGAGGAGGGAGACAAATTAATAGAGATATTCTTGCGAGGCTAAAGGAAACGATCAGGCAATATTCAATGCTATCCTCAGGGGAAAGGGTGATAGTGGCGGTCTCCGGTGGTCCCGATTCCGTTTGCCTCCTCCATCTCCTTCAGAGAATTTCTCCCGAATTCAATTTGGAGTTGTTCGTAGTTCATCTCAACCATATGTTGAGGGAAGAAGCTACTGTTGAGGAGGAGTTCGTGCGTAAAATGGCGGAAGATATGTCTCTTCCCTTCTATAGTGAGCAAATAGATGTGAGGGCTCTCCTGGGAAAAGGGGAGACATTGGAGGAAGGGGCGAGGAGGATACGCTATGATTTTTTGAGGAGGGTAAGCGAGAGATTTTCCGCTTCAAAGGTCGCTTTGGGCCACAATGCGGATGACCTGGTAGAGACGGTAATATTCAATCTGACAAGGGGGACGGGACTTCGCGGTATGCGCGGCATCCCCCCAATAAGAAAAGAAGAAAAAAACATTTTCATCCGCCCCCTCATAAACATCTGGCGAGAAGAGATAGAAGAATATCTCAGGGAAAATCAAATCCCCTATATGATAGACCGTAGCAACCTCTCGCTCCAGTTCACACGAAACAAAATCCGTCACCAGATAATCCCCCTCCTAATAAAAATAAACCCCAGGGCAAAGGAAGCAATTCATAGGCTCGCCCTAATAGCGAGCGAGGCCTACTCCTTACTAAGAGAAGAGGCGGAGAGACGAATGGAGGAGTTAATAGAAAGGAGGACGAAATCTCTCCTCCAAATCAACCTCGCCTACCTCTCATCCCTCCATCCTGCCCTTGGGAAGGAGGCTTTAAGGATAACCCTCGGCAAGTTCGTAGGAGATATGAGCGAGATAGGGAGCGAGGAAGTGGAGAGGATTTTGGAGATGGAGGAGGGGGAGGCGCTTTCTCTTCCGGGCAACCTGCAAGCGAGGAGGAGGGGTGAAACCCTGCTTTTAAGGAAAGGAAAGGGGAAAGTGATTCCCTATGAAGTGACGATCCAAGTCCCCGGCTGGACATCCATTCCCCAGGCGGGGCTGGAAATAGAAGCGAAAATAGTGGAGGGAAATTTTCTCATAAAGGACCCCGCTTGCTTGGAGGTCACCTTGGATATGGATAAGATAACAGGCAGGCTGGTGGCGAGGAATTGGAGGACTGGGGATAAGATGGTTCCCTTGGGGATGAGCCAACCGAAAAAACTTCAGGATATCTTCGTCGATTGCAAGGTATCAAGGGAGGAAAGGCATAGGATCCCCATAGTCTGCGACGAGGAGGGAATATTGTGGATAGTAGGCTTGCGAATTAGTGAGCAAGCCAAAGTGAGATATGAAACGAAAAGGGTCCTTCATCTAAAAACCGTCTCCAAAAAGGAGGTGCTTGAGGAATGATTAATGATGTATTCTGGAGATTTATCCCTATTACTTTCCTTATTACTTTCCTTACAGCGCTCGTTTTCCCTCAATCACTTCTTCAAAACGAGTTTATCAACCTTGAACTTCGAGAAAATATGCTCCTCCTGTTAAATAAACTGACCAACACTCCCCTCCAATTGCCCCTGTCATCCATTAAACTTAAACTCGCAGACGAATGGCTTGGTGGGGAAAAATTGGAAATAAAGGAGATAAAGAAAGCCCAAAGTTCCTGCAAAATCGTTTTTAAACCCCTCAAATCTCAAAGAACTACTTTATTTATAACCCTCAACCTTTCTTTATCTCGCAACCTCCTTCGAAAGTGGCTTACCCTAAAGACGGGTTATTTAAACGAACCCCTGCCTCTTTTAGATGTCGTGCTGGAGGGCTTTCGCCCTCCCGATGAACCAGAGACTTTTCCTTCCTGGTGGCAAAGTCAGCCAGTAATAGGTAGCGATTATTTTCTTGGAATAGAGTTCCCTGTTGCTTATTGGAGGAAAGAGGGAGAATTTTTCGTCCTGGGGCATCAGCCCGGCGTATTACTGAAGGGGGAAACTAACTATGAGAGCAGAAAAGAGGTGATCGGCGTCGCTCCCCAAGGGAAAGCCAGGGAATGGTTCGAAGAATACATAGATTCCCTGCGCCCTTCGCCCAAGGGCATTCACTTCAATTACAACACTTGGTGGAGCTTGCCAGTTATTTATGGGGAAAAAGAAGCCTTAAACCTAATAGCCCAATGGAGAAGGGCTTTCTATGAAACTTATGGAGTTTCCCTCGATACATTCACTTTGGATGCGGGTTGGTCTGAGCCTAAAAGTATCTGGAGGATATCAAATAAACGCTTCCCCAACGGGTTTGCAAACTTGAGAAAAGAATTGGAAAGGATGGGAACGAAACTCGGGCTTTGGGTCTCACCATCGAGTTGTTATCATCCTTTCACCCAGGACCTCCAGTGGGCGCAAGAGAATGGCTATGAAATATTTAAAAGCGGTGAGCAACCTTATGCCTGTCTTGCCAAGGGGAATCGGTATCAAGAAGCTATGAAGGAAGCACTTGTGGATTTAGTGAAGCGCTATAATATCCACCAGTTAAAGCTCGATGGTTATGTTCCGGAATGTCCGAGCGATGCCCACAATCATCTTCCCGGCTCTCTCTCCAGAGAGGCTGTAGCGGAGGGGTTAATGGACATCTGCAGAACTGTAAGAGGGGTCCAGCCCCAAATCTGGTTAGAAGCCACCTGCTTCGGCTGGGACCCCAGCCCCTGGTGGTTGATGGTCATAAACTCGGTAGTGGGTCCCTTTGGGGATGATGCCCCTTATGGAAGGATTCCCTCCCTTATTTACCGCCAAAGTTACACAAGTGCACGCGATTTCTACAACCTCCATGATAAAACACCCATCCCGATGAGGGCTAAGGAGGTTTTGGGGATAATCCACCAGACAACCGAGCCTCTATATGACGATGCGGTAATAACGGTTATGCGTGGACACTTCTTCATATCACTTTACATCAATCCACGGTTTATGGAGGATACCCAATGGCGCTTCCTGGCCCAGCTCATATCTTGGTTAAGGAGGAACGAGGGAATTTTAAGAAACACCACCATCATTCGCCCCAAGGATTGGAGGGTTTCCTCCAACGATTGGACTAGGGACAAGATGTCGCGCTTACCCTACGGTTATGTCCATTGGGGGGGAGGAAAATCTCTCATCTGCTTGCGCAATCCCTTCATTGAAGAATCAACTTTTGAGTTAAATATAGATTCCTCCCTCGGCATTTCCCCAACTGCGGGTTCTCTTTCCCTCGTCCGCCTTTACCCTACGAAGGAGATATTAGCGAGCGGACTCTCTTTTGGGGATAGCTTCCCTATTCAACTTTATCCCTACGAGACGACAATTCTCGCCCTAATCCCCAAGAATCTGCAACCTATAAGGATGTCCCCTCCCCTTATAGAGGTCAAGGATTTCTCATTTAAATTGGAGAATGTCAAGGTCAAGGAAATTCGGCCCCCTTATGGAGCCAACTACACCAGCTTAATAGGTGAGGCTGACAAGTATTTCAGACTTTCAGGAGAGGGTATAATAAGCCTTCCTGAAGGTGGGAAAATCCTCGCCCTATTAGAATATCCCTCCTCTTTCCCTAACCCTCCTTACGCCCGAGCCTGGTTCAACCAGAAGGAAGTGAAGGTTGAGGTCATAAGCTCTGAGATGGGCTGGGCGTCATCTGGACCCTACTCGAAGAACGAATATTGGGCTTTCGTGGTAGTTCCCCTGAGGGGTTTTGGGCGTTTCAAGTTGGAGATTTACTCAAAGGACAACGCCAAACTTTCCCTTTGGGCTTTGAGCGAGGGGAAAAGGAGCGATATGGTTTCCTTTGAGGACGATTTTCTCTCCTTTCCTTCCCGTCCCGAATGGCGGGCAACGCGCTCACTTCGCCTGATACCTCCTATGGAACTGGAGGATGGGGAAGAAGTGGAGGGAGAACTCCCTATGGAATATCTCCCAGAGGGAATTTACCTTGATACAATGGAACCAGTTGAGGCTAAGCAGGATTGGGGAGAGCTTCAGAGGAACAGGAGCGTCCAGGGGAATCTTCTTAAAATAGGTTCAAAGGTGTTTATGAGGGGTTTGGGCACACACGCAAATAGTAGGATAGTTTACCGGATTGAAGGGAAGTATAAGAGGTTCACAGCCTATGTAGGAGCGGATAGGGAGGTATCAGGTAACACCATAATTTTTGAGGTTTGGGGAGATGGGAGGAAGCTATGGGATAGCGGTTTGATGAGCATTTACGATGAACCGAGGAAGGTCGATTTGGACATTTCGGGAGTTGAGATATTGGAACTAAGGGTTAGCGATGGAGGGGATGGCATCACCGCCGACCACGCCGACTGGGCAGACGCAGTGTTATATTAGAACATTTAAGTAGAAGGGTTCTGTATCATCAAACCCTGGCTTCCTCACATCTGCGCCAAAGAAGTTGCACCATTTGCCAATCCCTATCCCACCTCCCGTATCTTTATCGTTGCATCCGAGCTTCCCGAGGCGAGGAACTTCCCATCGGGAGTGAAGGCAAGGGAAAGCACAGCCCCATCATGCCCCTCAAGTGTCTCAATACAGCTCCAATCCCCAACCCTCCATATCTTTATCGTTTCATCCTCGCTTCCCGAGGCGAGAAACTTCCCATCGGGAGTGAAGGCAAGGGAAAGCACATCCCATTTATGCCCCTCAAGTGTCTCAATACAGCTCCAATCCCCTACCCTCCATATCTTTATCGTTTTATCCCAGCTTCCCGAGGCGAGAAACTTCCCATCGGGAGTAAAGGCAAGGGAACGCACAAGCCATTCATGCCCCTCAAGTGTCTCAATACAGCTCCAATCCCCTACCCTCCATATCTTTGTCGTTTTATCCTCGCTTCCCGAGGCGAGGAACTTCCCATCGGGAGTGAAGGCAAGGGAAAGCACACCCTTTTTATGCCCCTTAAGTGTCTCAATACAGCTCCAATCCCCTACCCTCCATATCTTTATCGTTTTATCATAGCTTCCCGAGGCGAGGAACTTCCCATCGGGAGTGAAGGCAAGGGAAAGCACCCACCATTTATGCCCCTCAAGTGTCTCAATACATCTCCAATCCCCAGCCCTCCATATCTTTATCGTTGTATCATCGCTTCCCGAGGCGAGGAACTTCCCATCGGGAGTGAAGGCAAGGGAACGCACCCAATCTTTATGCCCCTCAAGTGTCTCAATACAGCTCCAATCCCCTACCCTCCATATCTTTATCGTTTTATCATAGCTTCCCGAGGCGAGGAACTTTCCATCGGGAGTAAAGGCAAGGGAAAGCACATCCCATTTATGCCCCTCAAGTGTCTCAATCTCACTGAGCCGCTTTTGGGGGACTGGGGGAATGGGGACTGGTCTCTCCTTTTGAAGATAGGAGAGGAAATCCTCCACACTCTGGGGACGCCTCTTAGGGTCCATCTCCATACCAACCATTACCGCCCCAGATAGGAAATCGCTCACCTTGGGATTGAGCTCCTTTGGGGATGGTAATCTCACACCAGATGCCCTAGCAGGGGCCTCAACCGGTATCTCACCTGTTAGCATATGATAGAGGGTGGCGGAAAGAGCATATATGTCCGTGTAAGGACCCCTCTCTGCCTGCCGGGAATACTGCTCATTGGGAGCGTAGCCAGGCGTCAGGATAACGGTT
>CALITO010000034.1 GCA_938041455.1 uncultured bacterium
GTTTTTAAACGAACAGTAGACCCAGAGAGCGGACAAGGGAGGCGAGAAGGGTGGCAACAAACAAGGAAAGAATAACAGCAACAAGGGTGTATCTTCCCCCCAACTCCCGCCACATAGCTACTATATAGCTGACGCAAGGAATATAAAAGAGAACAAAGACTGTGAAAACGAGTATTTGTAGGGGAGATAAAACAGTAGTTATATGGGTTGTCCCTAAAGCATCCACTAAAAGGATAAGGGTGAGTTCCTTACGGAATATTCCGAAGAAGAGCGTGACACCCACCGCCCTTGGCAAACCAAGAGCACCAACCGTGAGAGGCGAAAGAAGAGCGTTTAATATGTTATCCACTTTATAAAAACTCAGGAAACCCATAATCACACTTGCTATGATTATCAGTGGCCAGGCGAAAATGAGGAACTCGTATAAACGGAAATAGGTCTTCTTCCACACCTGACGAAGGGGAGGAAGCTTGTAAGTGGGTATATCCATTATGAAAGCTTCCAGGGGAAAGGTGGCTAACCCTCTCAGAGTTTTCCCCAACAAGGCAATGACAATTAAATTGAACAGATAAAGAGAGAAGGCATAGAGCGGTCCCAGATAGGCTCCCACCAGCGCTAATATGACGACGGAGCGAGCTGAACAAGGTATGAAAGTAATCAACAGCCCCGCTAGCAACCTGTCAAATGGTGACTCAAGGACGCGGGTAGCCATAAGGGCGGGAACATTACAACCGTAACCCATTATAAATGGGATCACTGAGCTACCGTGAAGTCCCATACGATGGAAAAACCCGTCTAACAGATAAGCAACACGGGGAAGATAGCCGATGTCCTCCAGGAGAGATAAGAGAAAAAGAAGGGGTAGGAGATAAGGAATAACTATACCTAAACCTCCAGATATACCATCTACTATCCCCCCAAGTAGGGAGAAAACAACATTTTTCCCCGAGAGAGGTGATAAGATATCCTTTAATTTATTAAATGGTAAAAGAACATAACCACTTATCAAATTTCCCAGTGTGAAAATAAAAAGGAAGAAGGTCCCCAGTACAAATAGAAGTAGGAGATAACCTACTATGGGGTGCATTATGTAACGGTCTAAGATATCATCTATACGCTCCTCAGGAGGATGCAATAATCTTGCTACCTGCTCGAAGATGTTGAGGGAGAGGGCGTGTCTCTCAGAGGAGAGCACAACGCTTACGGGAACGCCATGTGAGCGTTCTATTTCCTCGCTGATCTCTCTAACAGTCTTCAAAATTTTCTCTCCGTTGGGGAATTGCTTCACTATATCTACGAATTCAGCCTCACCCTCTAATAGGCGGATGGCCAAAAAACGAGAAGGAAGTTTCAATCTCTCCAGCAGGTCTTGGGACAAGGTTTTCTCTACCTCTTCTATTGCTTCCTCTATATCTTTATGGAACCTAAGTGGTATTCCTCTGGGTTGCGCTCTCTTGGTGGCTGCCCTCATCAGCTCACCTATCCCTATTCCTCTTACCGCCGTCGTGGGTATTACGGGAATGCCCAATATCTGGGAGAGCTTTAGATAGTCTATTTCCAAGCCCTTTCTCCTTGCCTCGTCTATCATATTAAGACAAAGGACCAGGGGGATTCCTAACTCCAATAGTTGGAGGGTTAACTCAAGGGAGCGGGAAAGAACGGAAGCATCGGCAACATCTATAACTACATCTACTCTTTCCTTTAAGAGAAAATCTCGTGCCACCTTTTCCGTTATATCGGTGTAGGAAAGGGAATAAATGCCCGGTAGGTCTATTAACTCTATTTCCTCACCCCAAAAGCGGGTTGTGCTTATTGTGTAGCTTACGGTCGTGCCGGGGAAATTGCCAGTGAGGGTTTTATAACCAGCGAGGTTATTGAAAACGGTGCTCTTCCCGCTGTTAGGTTGACCAATTAAAGCAATTCTATAGGGCTTGCTTTTTTTAACCCTCATTTAATTCCTCAACTATTATCTTACGGGCCATCCCTCTACCTACCGCGATTTTCGCTCCACTTGTCAAATGCTCCAGGAGGATTGGTCCCCCGAAAGGGGCTGATTCCAATATTTTTACCTTCTCTTCCTCATAAATTCCCAGGCGGGCAAGTCGCAAATGGATGCCCCAACCACCTACAATTCGGCGTATTTTTATAATTCTACCGGGAGGAACCTCGTCAAGTCTCATAGCGGGCTTGTTGCAATTTAAATCGCTCAAAGGAAGGAACACCTCCTTCTAATTTGCGGGAAGTGCTTCCTTTGTTTATGATTTGTTTTCTTTTTGGAAATAACTATAACTTGCAGTAAGCCATTTTTGATATAGATTTTCATTTTTATTTTCAAAGATTATAACTATTCCAATTAAAAAAGTCAACTTCCTTTCCTAAAATATTTATAATAAAGATAAAAAGTCAAATTTTGGTTTTGTTGAATAATTAAGCCAAAGAGCTTACGATAAGTATTGATGGAATATGAAAATAGGAGACAAGTATAATTGGCCAAGATATAACGAGGCATTAGTTAAAAGAGGGGAGGTTCTCTTCTCTCAAGAAGTTATAGAA
>CALITO010000035.1 GCA_938041455.1 uncultured bacterium
TGGGCTGAGCCTCAACTGTGAGGTTCTGGAAGTTGACGGTTATGCTCAGGTTGCCATCCACTCTTGAGGGTGGCCGAAAGGGACCCCCCATTATCATATAGTGATAGTTGACTGATACGAGATAAGGTGTGTTGTGATAGGGGAAGGTGGAGAAGGGGGGATTAAGCGGGCAGACTACCAAACCTGATAACCTGTGGGGGGAGAGGAACAAACATCATAGGGAGGTGAACTGTAAGTTGTCGTGCTCAATGGACCATCGGAGTGATAATGCTGGGGCTCGTGGACATTTGTCTGCTCCGTTATGTCAACTGAGTCAACTGTGAAGCCCGTTACGGGGGAACTGAAATTGGCGATGATATGGAACTCTACCCCTCCCGCAACTGTTCCACTTTTGACGCACTGCCACTGTTGGGGAGAAGCAGTTAAGTCGGGACACCAGCGAGCGTGCAAATCCACCAGGATGGGGTCCGCCCACGAAAGAGAGACGCTCACTGCCAAGCTCAATAGGAGGCTACAATACTCCCTCCGAGAGAGAGAAGCCTCTCCAACGACACAGATAACCACTTCCTTAGCATATTAATCCCTCCTCTTTATTTTTAACCCACCCAAGAAGGGAGGTTTCCAATCATAATAATAACATAATATTTAAAATTGTGCAAGTATTTTTGTAGCGTTGGTTTAAGGAAGGAGAGAAACCGCATAAGAGGGGGATATCTTTCCCTTTTTCAACAAAACCGTTGACACCGTTTTTCTCTTTTATTAAATCTAAATAAATTCTCAAAAAGGAGTGTTAAGAAATGGAGGAAAAAATCAAAGAATTGCTGGCAAGGATGACAGCGGAGGAAAAGGTCGCCCAACTTTGTTCAGTGGGCGGTGAGCATCTACTGGAGTATGAAAGATTAGCCGATGAGAAAGTGAAGGAGATACTCAAGAATGGTATGGGGCAAATCAGCTACATCCTTCGCCACCTTGACCCCGATAAAGGTGTGGAGATAGCGAACGAAATCCAGAGGTTTGCTCTTGAGAAGACGAAATGGAAGATCCCTGTAATCATCCACGACGAGTGTCTCCACGGCTGTATGGCGAAGGGGTCCACCAGTTTCCCCCAGTCCATAGCCCTCGCCAGCAGTTGGGACCCTGATATGCTCTTTGAGGTAGCGAAAGTCATAGGTAAGGAGACAAGGGCAAGGGCGATTCATCAAGCTTTATCGCCCACAATAAACATCGCCAGAGACGCAAGGCATGGGCGAGTAGAGGAGACCTATGGTGAAGACCCCTATCTTACCTCCCTTATGGCAGTCGCATTCGTCAAGGGGCTGCAAAGCGAGGGGGTCATCGCCACTCCCAAGCATTTCGCCGCCGATTTCGCTGGCGATGGGGGAAGGGATAGCAGTGCCACCTATTTCTCCGAAAGAACCCTGAGAGAGGTATTCTTCCCCGCCTTCAAAGCCAGCGTTCAGGAGGGGGGAGCTTGGTCTATAATGGCCGCTTATAACTCCATAAGTGGGGTGCCCTCCTCCTCAAACAAGTGGCTTCTCACCGATGTATTGAGAGGCGAGTGGGGATTTAAGGGCTTCGTGGTCTCGGATTACGGTTCTGTTTGGGGGCTCCATGGAGCTCACAGAGTTGCGGAAACCCTTGGAGAAGCAGGCAAATTGGCGCTTGAGGCGGGTTTGGATGTGGAGTTGCCCCACGCGGTATGCTTCCCCGAGCTCGTCAAGATGCTGAAAGAGGGCAAGCTGTCGGAGGAAGCATTGAATAAGGCGGTTGAGAGAGTATTAAGAGGGAAATTCTGGCTGGGATTGTTTGACAATCCCTTCGCCGATCCCCATACAGCAAGAAAAATTTGTGATTCCGATGAACATAGGGAGCTCGCTTTAAGAGTGGCGGAGAGGTGTATCGTCCTCCTCAAGAACAAGGGGATTTTGCCCCTCCCTAAGGACATAAGTTCCCTTGCGGTGATAGGTCCCAATGCGGACGAGGCGAGGCTCGGTGGCTATAGTGGATATGGTATGAGAGTTGTCACCCCCCTGGAGGGAATTGCTAATAAGGTTGGCAAAGGAACCAAGGTCTATTTTGCCCAGGGTTGTAAGGTCAGAGATTCCTCCAAAGAGGGCTTCCCCAAGGCTATAGCAGCAGCAAGTAGGGCGGATGTGGCTATCCTATTTATGGGTAACTCCGATGAGACGGAAGGGGAGGGAAGAGACAGATGTAACTTGGATTTGCCGGGTGTGCAAGAGGAGTTGATAAAGGCTATTGTGGATACAGGAACGCCTGTGGTAGTGGTGCTGATAAATGGAAGCGCTATAACGATGAGCAATTGGATAGACCTCGTTGATGCGGTCGTTGAGGCTTGGTATCCTGGGGAAGAGGGGGGGAACGCAATAGCCAATGTCATCTTCGGCGATTACAACCCCGGGGGCAAATTGCCAATTACCTTCCCCAGATACACAGGACAACTACCCCTCTATTACAACTATCGCCCCTCTATAAGGAGCCTGGATTATGTGGAGGTGAGAGGGAGACAGCCTCTCTTTCCCTTCGCATACGGTCTGAGCTATACAACCTTCCAATATAGCAACTTGAGGGTTGTCCCCCAAAAACTCTCAGCGGGGGGTGAGATAAAAGTATCAGTGGAGGTGGAAAACACAGGGAAATACGAAGGGGATGAGGTAGTCCAACTTTACATAAAGGATATGTTCAGCAAATTCGTTAGGCCCCTTTGTGAGCTTAAGAGGTTCAAGAGGATACACCTGGGAGTGGGTGAGAAAAGGGAGGTAGAGTTCGTCTTGAGAGAAGAAGATCTCTCCTTCCTTGATGAGAACTTAGAGCCAATAGTTGAACCAGGGAAGTTTGAAGTGCTCGTGGGAGGGAACTCGGAGGTAGGTTTAAGAGAAAGTTTTGAGGTTAAATAGCCTTTGAGGGTTAGGCGGGGCGGAAGGCCCCGCCTAACCCCCTACCTTATCCTCTCTATCTCCACTTTCTCCCCCTGAAAATCCCCTCTTATCTCGAGGTAATCCCCCTTCGCCCTCACTAAGAAGCTCCTCTTCTCCCCATTCAGCAAGTTGGTTGTGGTGACCTTATGGGATGAACCATTCTCTATCTTATACTCTCCATCTGAAATGATTATAACTCCGGGGGTGGTGAACATCGGCACAACATCAACTTGGCTATCTCCAGCTGCCACCCGGCCTCCTCTACCCCATATCTTGAGCTCTATTTTGTCTGGGGAATACCTTCCCACTTGCACTAATAGATAACCTGGTTGAACTGACAGGGGCAAGGGAGGAGATAAAACCCGCAATTCCCCTTCCTCCATAGGCACAAATAGTTCAAAACTTCCATCTTCCCCCGGCGCCGTTATACAACCCTCGTAGAAGATTTGTTTCGGTATCCTCAATATCAAAGTTGTCTTCAGGGGGGTTAAATTAGCAAGGGCTAAACCACTCCTTAAAAGCACGAACCTGCCCACTGAAGGGAAGAGGGTATCCATAAGCCAAAAGTCTGCTCCCCAAGCGAAAACGGATCCGTGGAACTCGTTGAATAATTTATTGTAAGGAAGCCAGTTCCGCCAAAGAGGGAAGGTAGCATATATTGCATAACCAAGCCCTACTTTCTTTAACATTATCCCAGCCACTGCCATCCTCCCTCCCGCCCCCACTAACGAACCCAATGTAGCAAGTATATCCGTCTTTGCCCCCACATATATATAGCCTATGCATCCATCCACTGCGAATCCTTTAGCGTTTCCCTCGCTTTCCTGTTTCTTCTTAAGAAAGGGGAAAAGGGGATGTTCTATGTTCACACGAAAGTTGCCCGCTCCCTTAGTTATCGTGCACACTCCCTCTACTCCGAAATTCTGCTTCACAAAGTCGCTCACAATGGCTAAGAGCCCACCTTCATAACAGCCCAACCCCATATCCGCAACGAGCATCCCTCCGAAGAGTATGAATCCTTGAAGGAGCTCCTTAGCAGGTGGAGGAAGATAGAAAACTGAGGGGGCAAGGATGACTTTATAGCGATAAAGATTAACTTTGTCTAAATCCTCAACGCCCAGAAAATCTATTCCACCATATTTACAACCTAGTCTAAGGGCAAAGAATAGATCGCTTGGCTGATTGAGAAGAAGTGTTTTTAAGAAGCCATATAATCCCCTCCCTTGGAGGTTATAGCCTTCTAAAAATGGCTCGTATAAAACCGCTATTTGGTTATTGGGCTCCAGCGGTTGTTTTAAAAACCCTTTGCTTACAACTTCTTTCAAATGGGGAAGTTCTTTTAAAGTTGCCCAACTATCCACACCGATGCCCACTGCTCCTTGAAGATGGGCACTATTCAACCATTGCTGAAGTATAAAAGGGGTGGTCCTCCACTCCCCTTCTTTAAAAAGGCGGAAAATCACCACGGGACTGAATAACCCTCCCCTGCGAGCTATGGCTATACCGTGGGCATTATGGGTTTGAAAATCGTTCTCCAACTCATCCGGATAAAGGGCTATAGTTATCCCATCATATCCGTGAGGAACGGACATTATAGATTTGTAATCCTTGAGCATTCCCGTTATTACCCAGTGCTCCCTTTCATTGTCTATGCCTTTGATCTCGCCGAGCCACAAATTCAGCAAATCCCTCAGACCCCACCATTGGTAAATTGCTAAATCCAAAGAGGCACGAGTTATCCCATAACGGGGGATTTCCCTTTCCTTATCAGCCGATAGTTTCTCCACCAGGCTGAGGGTAACATCGGAGGGGAGATTCAACTCGGTTCCCCAAGCTTGGGAAAGAGCAGGAAAGGAACCATACCAGGAAAGGAGATAAGAGAGGAAATCTTCCTCTGTGTATGCTATAGCTCCAGCGGGGTCGTAGCCCAGAGCCCACACCAACTTGGGAATATCCTTGAACTTCCTCCCCATTTCCCTAACCCATATAGCGGTCCTTTCCCCGTATTCCTTATTCAAAGGACTGGGTGAACCGAAGTCCTTTTGCTCTATATGAAGGCAGAGGATGGGAATGAGTTCTTGTTTAACTGCTTCCCTTATCAGTGCTTCCTTCTTTTCCAGTTGGGGGTCTTGATAGACTATATCCACCCAGAGGGAATTAAATCCCCACTTTTTATATTCGCTTATCTCGCTCGCTTCCTCTAAGCCGAGGGCGAAATAAAGAGGGGGAAGGGCATAGGAGAAAGAAGTCCAGAGAAGAAAGAGGGAAAATGATATCTTGCTTACAACCTCTTTAAGCATCATATTTTGAAACCCAGACTCCTTATTTCTTTTTCAATCAAATTAGGAAATCTATTCGTTGCTATTTCCATATATTTTTCAATCCATTTCTCCTCTTTCCCCCTCATCCATCTAAGGGGTTCATATCTACAAATCATGCTCAGGAGGAAGGATATGGCTATATGTGCAGTTGGCTCTTCCAGTTCAAAGAGCTTGGGGAAATCCATTCCCTCCACACAACCAAGCAAAGACTTCAGGCTCAAGCGTGTGCCTGATTTTATAGGAAAATTTGAAAAGCAAAGGTGAAGACTTTGAAACAATCCCTTTTCCTTCACGATGACCTCCCTCTCGATGAGGTTTTCCCCTTCCCTCGTTCCCCTATTGGTCAAGCCGTGGGTGGGTTCGTCCTTGGGGTAGCCAGCCTTAGCCGATATCAAAGCCTTTGCGAAAAGTGAAAAGGAACAAAATAGAAGATGAGGTTTGCTCAACAGGGAAGCAGAGTGGGCAAGGCGCAGGTATTCTCTTGCTTGGGCAAGGCAGAAGGAAACATAAGGGAGGAGTTCATTTCTCCCGTTTGAAGCGGTTAGCGTATTCCCTTGTGAGTTGCAGATAGAAGCGTCCATATTCCAGGCTCGGCTCTATCTCCGTGCCCTCGTGCCACTCGTTAAAGGTGCAGATTAAAACCCAGTCCACATCAGCTTTTATCGCATCTTCCCAAAGTTTTTTATAGAGTTTGCCCTCGTCTCGGAGGCGAATTATGGGGTTCTTTGGCCGGACATTAGAGTCATCATAACCAGGGATGACCGTGGCACAGGAGATTTTGCCTCTTTTTTCGCAGACATCCTTGGTTGTTTTATATCTCATAAACATATCCACCTTCGCCAGAACCGCCCCCACAGGGTTATATTCGTGCAAACCGTCAAAGGTATCCAGCCAGCGAGAATGGAGGGAATCACAGATGAAAATCGCCCCGCCCCTCTTCAACCTTTTAACTTCCTTCACCACATCCCTCCATTTATCCCCCAATTGAGAGAGCGCCCTCCCATAAATGAAAATTACTGGCTTACCATCCACTTTTAAGAAAGCAGGACTGCCCCCATATTCGTCGAGGATATAAATTATATCCTTTACCGCTGCTTCCACCTTATCCACCGCTACCTGTGAAACCCTCTCATAATATATCGTTAATTTCAGGGGAAGCCCTTTCTCCTTTTCCACTATCTCCAACATCTTTCGGAAAGCCCTGTCAGTGAAATCGTCTATGCCCCACCAACTGCAGATAAACCCATCTATCCCCGCCCATTTAGCCAGGGATAAGTGTTCTTTGATGACCTCGGGGTCATTGGAATCATAGAGTTTTAAGGGGTGGTTAGTTGTGGCACTATCGGGTAGATTGTTGGCGAGAAGTAGCTCGGGGTCGTGCCCTGCCTCATTCCAGTGTATCCAACTACCCGATACCTCTGGCGTTCCATACCAGGGATAATAGAAGGCGAGCACCCTTTTCTGCGGTGCCGCAAGAGCAGCACAGACTATAAATAGCAAGGGCAATTTCTTGAACATCTCCTTTTTCTAAATTATATATGAACTCTTTTACCCTCACCGTCAAGCAAAACAGACCATTTTAAAAAGCATTGAGGGTCTCCCTAATGGAACTTATAATGATAAGGAGGAGAGTGAAGGTAACCCAATGAAATATTTGTTGGCTTCCCTGCTCCTGATAACTCTATCCTTGCGAGCTGGCTTTCTTGCTGGAGCGAGCAGGGTGAGGATAACCCCTTTATATAGCGTCTATCTGGCGGGTTTGGGAAACAACAGGAAGAGCGAAGGGATTCACGACGATATCTACGCCAGCGCTCTTTATCTAAACGATGGCAAAACACAGTTGGTCATCGTTTCCCTTGACCTGATAGGGCTTTTTTACGATGATGTAGAGACCTTTAGAAAGAAACCCGCAGAAAGACATCACTTAAAGCCCACCGACATAATCATCGCTTCAACCCACCTTCATTCAGGTCCCGATACACTGGGGCTGTGGGGTCCTGATGAATTCACATCAGGAGTTGACGAGGGTTATCTAAGTTTCCTCAAGGAGAGAATAGGGCAAGCGATTGATGAGGCAATAAAATCCGCCCAGCCGGCGAGATTAAGGGTAGGGGAGGGCAAAGAGGTAGAAGCAGCCTACAATGCCCGGATGGAGGGTCTGCTTGACCCCACCGTCACTACCCTCTTCGTAGAGGATAAGGATGGCAAATGCATCGCAACCCTCGTCAACTACGCCTGTCATCCCGAGGTCCTATGGAGCGATAATAAGCTGATAACCTCGGATTATGTCCATTATCTGAGGGAATTATGCGAGAAGGAAATAGGGGGCATAACGGTTTTTCTCAATGGAGCATTGGGAGGAATGGTCACCCCCCTGGTGAAGGAACACAGCTTTGAAGAAGCACGCCGGATAGGTGAGGCTATAGGGAAGAGGATCTTGGAAGCGAGAAATAAAGGGGAAAGGATAAACAACCTCACTTTGAGGCATCGGGTCGTCCAATTCAAACTGCCAGTTGACAACCCTCGCTTTTTACTCGCCTCCCAAGTGGGGGTGTTAAGGAGGAGCGCGAAACAGGGAGTGGTAGATTCGGAGATGCATTTTTTAGATATCGGGGGGAAACTTCACATTTTAACAAATCCTGGCGAAGCCTTGCCCCAAGTCGGTTTCGCTCTTAAGGAATTGCTTTCCGCAAAATATAAGATGATAGTGGGCCTAGCCTGCGATGAGATAGGCTACATCCTACCTAAGGAGGAGTTCGGAACCCAGCTTTACTCCTATGAGAGTTCTATGTCCCTGGGACCAAAAACGGCGGATATACTGCTTTGGATAAGCAAGAAGTTAGTGGGTGGGACGCCCCCCAAGTAAAAAATTGAGGATAAGGGGGGCTAAAAGGGTGGTGAACATAATCACGAGCACGAGGAGAGAGTAATCGGGGGCGGATAATATTTTGTGGCTAAGTGAGTAAGAAGCCAAGACCAGCCCAACTTCTCCCCGGGGGACCATACCAACCCCTACTATCCATTTATTGAAAGCCTTTCCCGGAGCTAATAAACCCGGCAAAAGCTTTCCCAAGAAGGCGATGGCGAGGATGAGGGAAGCGAAGATGAAGGATTGAGCGGGGATAGAACCTATATTCATTTGAGCTCCCATAATGACGAAGAAGAAAGGGGTCAGGAAATCCGCGAGGGGGGTGATGCCTCTTTCTATGTGTAGTTTATGCTCGGGGCGGGAAAGGATGAGCCCGCAGGCGAAAGCACCCACTATTGGGGCCAAGCCAGCGAGTTGAGAAAAAAGGGAAAAGAGCATAAACAGAACGATTATTCCAGCGTAAAGCGCTCCCCTTGTGCGAAGATTCACTAATACATTCACAAGGAAGGGGGTTACCCGCAACCCCACCCCTATGGCCAAGCCGAGAAAAACAAGCGCCACTATAAAGGAGCGGATAATCAGGCCAGCGGATACATTTCCGTGCTCTATACTTGTTAGAATGGATAAGACCAAGAGCGCCAGGATATCATCCAACACCGCCGCACCTAAAATCACATTGGCTTCCCTGCTTTTCAGCCAACCTCTTTCCTGTAGGACCCTTGCGGTTATCCCCACGCTGGTTGCAGTGAGGACACCACCGATGAACAAGGCTTCTAAAGATTTATAGCCGAAGGCAAGGGAGATAAACCATCCGAGAAAGAAGGGAAGGATAACACCCATTGTTCCCACCCACGCGGAGGCAACCCCCGCCTTTCTTAGTTCATCTATGTCCATCTCCAAACCGATTTCGAACAAAAGGAGAATTGCCCCAAGTTCCGCGAGGATGTGGAAAGTCTCATCCCCCGGGTCAATGATGTTCAGGAAACTATACCCTAACAAAATGCCCCCTATTAGCTCCCCTACCACACCAGGCATCCTCAGTCTGCCCATCAGTTCCCCCAAACCCTTGGCAAAGATGAGTAGGAGGACGGATTTAAGGAGAAACTCGTTAAATGTCATTCATCAGATTTTTATCAACTGGTAATCAGTCGTGCCCAGTCCCAATTCTTCCCCATGTTTCAGTTGTAGCATCCAGTCCACACTGGGGAAAAGCGCTCTGAACTTGTCCTCTTTACTTTCCAACCTTCTTCCCAAAGCGGAGTGCTCTATTCCCACTGCCTCGTTAACGAGGTCGGCAGATGCCTTATCTATTGCCACAGGGTCATAGGAGGCGAGGATACCTATATCGGGAACGATGGGAACATCTCCCCAACCAACGCAGTCGCAGAGGGGTGTTATATCCATAAGAAAATTGAAAAAGCAGAGTTTCCCCTTCTTGTCCTCAAGTATAGCATAGGCATATTCCGCGAGGCGCTCCTGCTCCCCGATAGTCTCATCTCCCCAGCGGATGGCTACCGCACCCTGAGGACAGGAGACGGTGCACTCCCCACAACCGATGCATTTCTTCAAGTCTATGACTGCCTTCCCTCTCACTATCTTTATCGCCTTAACGGGACACCATTTGGCGCATATACCACAACCCACGCACTTCTCCTCATCTACCTGAGGAGCTAATTGGGAATGGATAGCCTGTTTCCCCCCCCTGCTGGCACATCCCATAGCGACATTCTTCAGAGCTCCCCCAAAGCCGAATTGGATATGACCTTTGAAGTGAGAAAGGACAACAAGGGCGTCCGCATGATATACCTCCCCCGCTATCTTAACCTGCTTAAAACGGGGGAGATTGACCCTTTTGGTGACGAAATTTTTCCCTTTGATACCATCCGCTATAACGATCGGTGCTCCCACAACTGCGTAGTCAAAACCGTTTAGAATGGCGGTCTCTATATGGTCAACGCTATTTGCTCTTGCCCCTCTATAGAGGGTATTAGAGTCGGTTAGGAAAGGTTTAGCGCCGAGGGACTTCAACTCCTCCACTATGGGACGCACGAAAATGGGGCGTAGATAGCGAGTATTCCCTCGCTCTCCGAAATGGAGCTTCACCCCCACTAAATCGTTGGGAGCGATGAAGGTGGAGAAATCGCATCTCTTAATCAGTTGCTTCAACTTGACTATAAGGCCTTCTTCATGGGAAGTAGAACGAGCATCTACAAAGAAGACCTCCGCACTCATCTTTCTCCTCCTTAATAGGAACTCTATTTCTACTGGTATTCTCCTTTGGCCGCTTCAAGGAATACCCGCTCCAAAACATAGATTGGAGCAGATACTCTAAGTGCAAGGGCAATAGCGTCACTCGGGCGGGAGTCAACAAAGATCACCCTATCATCAATCGCCAGGTATATCTTGGCGTAATAGGTGTCGTGGAAAAGGTCGTCTACAACTATCTTCTCTACCTGCACTTGGAGTTTCTCTATGATGTTTTTCAACAGGTCATGGGTAAGTGGGCGAGGGAGCAGAACTCTATCGGGATAAAGGGCGAAAGTAATCGCCAAGGCTTCAAAGGGACCTATCCAAATGGGGAGGTGTCTGCCCGATGCATCTCGAAGGACGACGAAAGTCTTCCCCTCCTTGTCTTCATAAACACCCTCTACTTTCACTAAGACTTCCTCGTTACCCTCGCTATAATCTTGGAAACTTTCTTCGGATTCCTCAAAATAGGGCAAATGCTTTCGCCTCCTTTTTAAATTTATTCAAATTCCATAGGTCCTTCTTCTATCATAACCAACTCTTCAGGCGAGAGAGTGCTCCTCAAGCGTTCCACAACGGTGGAGAAGAACTCGTCATTATCCCTCGTGCGCCTCAACCATTTTATCAACTCCTCCGTTGCCTCGGCGGTATCCAGGGAAGCGTATGCTCTCCTCAGAATCCAAACACTCTTCAGCTCTTTTTCGCTGTAGAGGAGTTCCTCGTGCCTGGTGCCACTGCGCTTTATGTCTATGGCGGGGAATATCCTTCGCTCCGCTAAACTCCTGTCCAAAATCAACTCCATATTACCTGTCCCCTTAAACTCCTCAAATATCACCTCGTCCATCCTACTACCGGTTTCCACTAAAGTAGTAGCGATTATTGTGAGGCTCCCCCCATTCTCTATTTTTCTTGCTGCGCCGAAGAAATGCTTCGGTTTATAAAGCGCAGCTGGGTCAAGCCCTCCCGATAAGGTCCTGCCCGAGGGAGTGCAGGTGAGGTTTGAGGCACGGGAAAGGCGAGTAAGACTGTCTAACAAGATGACCACATCCTTTCCCGCCTCCACAAGACGCTTTGCCTTCTCCAAAGTTAAATCCGCTACCCTCATATGATTCTCCGGCATCTCGTCAAATGTGGAAGATATTACCTCCCCTTTTACTGACCTTTTTATATCCGTTACCTCCTCGGGGCGTTCATCTATAAGTAAGACGATGAGGTAAACCTCCGGATGGTTTGCGGTAATGCTATTAGCTATGGTCTTGAGGAGCGTGGTTTTACCCGCCTTGGGAGGAGCAACTATCAACCCCCTTTGCCCTTTACCTATGGGGGCGATGACATCTATCACTCGAGCGGATATGTTATCTGGTGTGGTCTCCAACCTCAGTCTCTCATAGGGGTAGACGGGAACAAGCTCGTCAAAATCAACCCGCTTGCGGAGTGAGCCAAGCTTCACACCGTTTATCGTTTCCACTCGGAGTAGCCCGTAGAAGCGCTCCATTTCCTTGGGCGGGCGGGCAAAGCCAGTTATCACATCCCCCATCTTGAGCCCCAACTTCCTTATCTGGGAGGCGGACACATATACATCCTCGTTTGAGGGGCGGAAACCGTTCGTCCTTATTAATCCATAACCCTCAGGCAAAATCTCCAATACCCCCTCTATATACCTTAGCCCCGCTTTCCCGGCGTAGTTCTGGATTATCTGCTTGATCAATTCATCCCTACTCAACTCCTCCGCTCCCTCCACGCCCAGCTCTTGGGCAATGGATGTTAACTCCTTCTCGTTCATAACCTCCAATTGGGCGAGGTCTATCTCCATAATTTATCATACCTCCTTACTTTCCCGCATATACATCGGGCTTCAAAACTCCCACGAAGGGCAAGTTCCTGTATCTCTGATTGAAGTCTAATCCATAGCCTACGACGAATTTGTCAGGTATCTCAAATCCCTTGTAATGAATATCCACCTCCACTTGCCTTCTCGTAGGTTTATCTAATAGAGCACATACTTTAACACTCGCAGGTTTTCTCGCCCTTATTATTCTTAAAAGATAATCCAAAGTTAACCCCGTGTCAACTATGTCCTCCACGATTAATATATGGCGTCCCTCAATGCTTTCGTCCAAGTCTTTAACTATTTTAACAACTCCTGAGCTTTCCGTATAGCCCCCATAGCTGGATATTGCCACGAAGTCCACAGAGATTGGCACCTTTATATGTCTTATTAAATCGCTAAGGAAAAGGAAAGCCCCCCTTAATACCCCCACAATGACCAATTCTCTATCTTGATAATCCTCGCTTATTCTTTCCCCTAACTCCTTAACTTTTGCCTCTATTTCCTCCTCGCTGAGCAGGATCTCTTGAATATCACTCTCTAACCTGGTCAACATTTGGCATCACTCCCATTCTATTGTAGCAGGTGGTTTGGAAGATATATCATAAACTACCCTATTTACTCCCTCCACTTCCCTTGTTATGCGATTTGAGATATTCTCTAACACCTCGTAGGGCAATTTCACCCAGTCAGCGGTCATAGCATCCTCGCTGGAGACAACCCTAACTCCTATAGTGTAATCGTAGGTTCGGCGGTCCCCCATCACCCCCACTGTCCTCACGGGAAGAAGCACGGCAAAAGATTGCCACACGCTCCTATAAAGCCCGGCCTTCTTGATTTCCTCCACTACAATCGCATCCACCTCTCGGAGCAGTTGGACTTTTTGAGGCGTCACCTCTCCAATAATCCTGATAGCGAGCCCCGGCCCAGGAAAGGGATGCCGCCAGATGATGTCCGAGCTCAGTCCCAATTCTTCCCCTATTTGTCTAACCTCGTCCTTGAATAGGTAGCGCAGGGGCTCCACTAACTTCAACTTCATTTTTAGAGGTAATCCACCTACATTATGATGTGTCTTTATGCGGGCTGCTCTTTCCGTCCCGCTTTCTATTACATCCGGATACAAAGTGCCCTGGGCGAGGTATCTGACATTCTCCAATTTGCTCGCCTCTTCCTCAAAAACTTTGACGAATTCCTCACCGATAACCCGCCTTTTCTCCTCCGGGTCTACTACCCCCTTCAATCTTTGGAAAAACCTTTCCTCCCCATCTACATATATCAAGTTCATCCTGAAATTTTCCCTGAATGTGCGCAGGACATCCTCCACCTCGCCTTTCCTCAACAATCCGTGATTGACGAAAATACATATTAGGTCATCCCCCACAACCTTGTGGACGAGAACAGAGGTAACCGCTGAATCCACACCCCCACTTAAGGCACAGATAACCTTTCCCCCTTCCTTCACCATCTCCCTTATGTAATCCAAGGCGCCTTGGATATAGGAGGTGGTCGTCCAAAGGGGTTGGCAACCAGCCTGATTATAGAGGAAATTGCGGATTACCTCTATCCCCCAAGGGGTGTGGACCACCTCGGGGTGAAATTGAACGCCGAAAATCCCCTTTTCAGGAGAGGACATAGCCGCTACAGGGGTGGAACGGGTATAGGCTGTGACTTTGAAGCCGGGTGGTGGTTTCACTACTATATCGGAGTGGCTCATCCAGGCTATGAGGTTGGGGTTCAAGCCAGAGAATATATCCGAATCATCCGTCACGAATAGCTCAGTTTTTCCATATTCCCCCTTCTCCCCTCTCCTCACCTCCCCCTTCAGCATATAACCTATCAGTTGATGCCCATAGCAGATCCCAAGTATGGGTATGCCCAGAGCGAATATCTGGGGGTCGCACCTCGGACTATCTTTTTCAAAAACACTACGGGGACCACCCGAGAAAATCAGGGCCTTTGGCCCTATTTTCTTTATCTCCTCAGCGGTTATGGTGTGAGGAACTATCTCGGAATAAACATGGCACTCCCTCACCCTTCGGGCGATGAGCTGGCTATACTGCGCTCCGAAGTCCAAGACCAAAACTATTTGGTTTTGTGGCGGTGTGGGTTTCCTTTCGTCTGTAATTTTAGACTCCCCTTTCTTCACAAATTTACCTCAATTTACCCCGGGGGTTAATGACGGGGGATTACCTGGGGAAATTTCCTGATAAATATATTATACTATACTTCGTCAAATTTTCCAAGAAGTTCTTACCTCCTTTCCCAATATCTCCCTCGCCTTTCTCAAGGCTATCCCTCTATGGCTTATCTCGTTCTTCTCCTCCACGCTTAGTTCCGCCATCGTTTTCCCTTTAGCGGGTATGAAGAAGATGGGGTCGTAGCCGAAACCTCCCTTACCCCGGGGCTCATAAGTTATGTATCCCCTCACGATTCCTTCCGCTCTCTCTAACCTTCCCTCCGGCATAGCTATGGCTATCACGCAGCGGAACAATGCTTTCCTTTCCTCCCATTTTCTACCCTCCAACATCCTCAAAATAATCCTTATTCTCTCCTCGTCCGTTTCCCCTACCCGTTTTGACCTCACACCGGGAAACCCCCCAAGGCTCTCCACCTCAAGCCCAGAGTCATCGGCCAGAGCCATCTCACCCCAGCGGAGAGCAGCCTCCACCGCCTTGCGGGAAGCATTATCCCAATAGCTCTCTTCTTTCTCCTCTACATTCAAGGGAGAAGGTAAAGGGACAATCTCCAAAGGTAATCCCTCCAGGATTTTGGCAATTTCCCTGAATTTCCCTATGTTATCCGTGGCTATTATCAGTTTTTTCTTATCCCGACTTCCCAAGGATAGAACAAACCTCTTCTTCTAATCGGCGTAACTTCTCCTCCGAATGGGTCTCTATGTAGCACCTTATTAAAGGTTCCGTTCCCGAGGGGCGCAGGAGAAGCCAAGAGCGATCTTCAAGTTTAAACTTCATCCCGTCAATAGTGATGAGGTCTATCACTCGCAATCCAGCCAAGGAGGAGAGATTTTTCAGTTTAGAAAGGAAAATTTCTCTCTTCTCCGAGGGAATATCTATGCGTTGGAAGAAAAAGGGACCAATTTGGCGGTAAATTCCCTCCAGAATATCCTTAAAGGTAAGCCCCCACCTCGCTCTTACCTCACACATTAAAAGGCAGGCTAAAATGCCATCCTTCTCCGGTATATGACCCTTTATCGTCATCCCTCCCGACTCCTCACCCCCCAAGAGCCCTTCCTCATCCTTCATCGCCTTCCCCACGAACTTGAAACCTACAGGCACCTCTACCAAGGGTAGCTGATAAAACCCAGCCAAGGCATCCAGCATATTCGTCGTCGCTATGCTCCTTATCACGGCTCCCTTTTCCTTCCTTCCCTCAACTAAATATTTCAAAATTATGGCGAGCACCTCATTTGGTGTTATGAACCCACCACCCACATCCACTATTCCAAATCTGTCCCCGTCTCCGTCCGTGGAAAGCCCTATGTCCGCCCCCTTCTTCAATCTCTCTTGCAGTTCTCTCAGGTTTCCTTCCGATGGGTCGGGCAACATCTCCCCGAAGAGGGGATTCCTCTCCTCGTGCAAAACCTCTACCTTCCACCCAAGTTCCTCCAATATCCCGTCAACGAAGCCCCTCCCACTCGCATAAAGGGGATCATAGATTGCGCAAAGGGGTTTTGCTTTAAGGAGGGGAAAATCTATAACTCGGGAAAGTTGCTCCTTATAGGCGGGAAGGGGGTCAAAACGCTTTACCTCTCCCTTGATACTGCTCGTCCTTCCTCCCCCTTTCAGAACCACCTGGATAAGTTGCTCTATGCGTTCCGTAACATCGGGGAGGGCGGGATGTATATATTCGGGTATGAACTTTATACCCGAATATATAGGTGGATTATGGCTTGCGGTTATCATCACTGCTCCCCCTGCGCCAAGGTGCTTTATTGAGAAGGCAACGACAGGGGTAGGGACATCTCTATGGGGCAAATGAACATTTATACCGTAGTGGGAGAGAACATTCGCTACCTCTTGGGCGAACTCGGGGGAAAGAAAGCGGGCATCGTAGCCCACTACCGCTCCCTTTTCCGCTGTGCCTCGCTCTTTCATAAAGAGCGCTATCGCCTCCGCCACGATACGCACATTGGCGAAAGTGAACTCCTCAGCGATCACCGCTCGCCATCCATCTGTTCCAAAGTTAAACCTTGCCTTTCTCCTCATAGAAACCGCATCAACTCAATTTTAATAGGATTTCCTCAAGATAGTTGAGAAGCTTCTGCTCCCCTAAGCCCTTCATATCCAAAATTACCCTCCCATCCGCTATTCGTCCACCACCAATTCTCCTCAACTTCTTTCTATCAAATTCCCCTGAAATATTCATAAAGAGCTTTCCTCCCCTCCAATGAATAGAAGAGAGTCTCGCCCGCTTAGCGAGCAGGCGCAAACGCATAATAGTGAAGAGATTCCTCGTTTCCTGTGGTGGCTCCCCAAACCTATCCCTCATCTCCTCTTCCAGCTCCTTTATCTCTTCTTCCTTTTTACAGCTTGCTATCCGCTTGTAGAAATCCAACCTTATGGAAGAACTCAGAATATACTCAGGAGGTATATAAGCGGTTACGGGGAGGTCCACACTGGGGAGGAAAAGCTCCTCCTCTTCGCCCTTCCTCCCCCTCAGTTCAGCAATCGCCTCTTGCAAGAGAGCGAGATACATATCAAAACCCACAGTCTGGATATGTCCGTGCTGTTGAGGACCAAGGATATTGCCCGCGCCCCTTATCTCCAAATCCCTAATTGCGAGGCGTAACCCCGAACCGAGGTGGGAGAATTCCTCAATAGCTTGTAGTCTTTCCTTAGCTTCCCTTGTCCTCATCGTTTTGGGGTCGTAAAGAAGATAGGCATAGGCTTGTCTGTAGGAGCGTCCCACCCTACCTCGTAATTGGTAGAGTTGCCCTAAGCCGAAGGAGGGAGCATCATCCACTATAATTGTATTCGCATTGGGCACATCGAGTCCATTTTCTATTATGGTCGTAGCCACGAGAACATCCACCTTACCCTCGTAGAAATCCATCATCGTTTTCTCCAGTTCCCTCTCCGGCATTCCCCCATGTGCTACCCTTACCACCGCTTGAGGACAGAGCCCCTTTATCCTCTGAGCCTCTTCATATATGTCCTCTATCCTGTTATGGACATAAAAACATTGCCCACCCCTTGCCAATTCCCTGTTAATTGCGTCCGCAATTAACTTGTCTTCTCTTTTAGCAACTATCGTCTTTATGGGCAACCTCCCCTCAGGTGGCTCGCTTATGATGCTTATATCCTTTATATTGCTCAAAGCCATATTCAGTGTGCGCGGTATGGGCGTTGCGGTGAGAACGAGGACATCTACCTTTGTCTTGGTTTTCTTCAAAGCCTCCTTTTGCAATACCCCGAACCTCTGTTCCTCATCTATTATCAACAAGCCGAGATTCTTGAACTTTATATCGTTAGATAATAACCTATGTGTCCCTATCACTATGTCCACTGTCCCCTTAGCAATATCCTCCACTATCGCCCTTTGGGCGGAGCGACTCAGGAACCTGCTGAGAACCTCGACTCTTAGGGGGAAGGGTGCCAATCTCTCCTTAAAGACAGCATAATGTTGCTGGGCAAGCACAGTGGTAGGCACGAGGATTGCTACCTGGTAACCATCCATAACCGCCTTGAAAGCTGCCCTTAAAGCAACCTCCGTCTTGCCAAAACCAACATCTCCACATATTAGTCTCTCCATGGGCCTGGAGGATTCCATATCCCTTTTGACTTCTTCTATTGCCTTCCTCTGATCCTCTGTCTCCTCATAGGGGAAGTATGCCTCCAACTCCTCCTGCCAGGGAGTATCGGGAGAGAAAGATATACCCTCTTCTATTTCCCTCTTAGCGTAGAGCTCTATGAGCTCCTTCGCCAACCTCAGTGCGGATTCCTTTGCCTTCCTCCTAGCCCTTATCCACTCCCCACTTCCTAATCGACTTAAAGGTGGATTTGCTTGCCCTATATACCTCTGGAGGAGGTTGACCTCCTCCACGGGGAGATAAAGCTTTGTTCCCCCGGCATATTCCAAACAAATGTAATCCCTCTTCACCCCCTGCACCTCTAAGGGCATAACCCCCCTAAATGCACCTATTCCGTGGCGGGGATGAACGATTAAATCGCCCACCCTCATATCGGTTATCGCCGATATTTTCGCAACCTCTCTTGGGGGGAAGATAGGCTTCGGCCGCCAGGGCTTCCTTATACCTACTAATTCCTCGTCTGTAATAAGAACAAACCTTTCCTGAGGGAGTAGAAAACCTCCCCTTAGAGAAAGGGGAAGAAAATTAACGCTCCCTTCTTCAAGGACATCCTGGTAGCTTCGCAATTCCCTCACACTGATGCCCTCTTCCCTGAGAATATGAAGTATTCCGTAGCCCCTCCTTGTGCATATTACCTGTGTCCAGCCAAACGCCCCCCTTGTCTTTATATCGTCTAACAAGAGATTGAACTGCCCTCTGAAGGTGGGAGAAGGTAGGACCTCCAAATTCCTCTTTGGGGAACGAGGGGAGAGGAATAGAACATTTCTTCCCGTTGTGGGCAAATCCTGAGGAACTATACCCAGAACAAGCTTGGGATAAGATCCTATCATCTCCTCTATCGCCTTCCCCTTCCCGCTCTCCCTCAGAGAGAAAATCTCCTCCTTCCCTATTCTTTGATAGGAGCGCTGGGTGGCGGGATCAAAACGCCGTATCTCCTCAACTATATCCCCAAAGAAAAGGAGGCGGAGGGGATGAGAAATTTGGGGGGGAAAAACATCCACTATCCCACCCCTGATTGCAAATTCCCCCGGACCCTCCACTATCTCCACCCTCTCATAACCGAAGTCTATCAGTTTCCTTATCAATCCCTCAAACTGGAGTTCTTCCCCTTCCCTTACCTCTATGTATTCCTTCTCCTCTAACCTTCTACCCAGTGTTTGAAACGGTATGACTATTTTCCCCTTTTCCTTCTTTAATGCCTCAAGAGCATTGATATGCCAATGCAGTAGTTCATCCTCAAGGAATTCTTCACTGGGGGGAGGCAAGAAAAGGACATCAATTCCCAGCTCCAGTAGTTCCTCATAAATTTTCCTCCCCTCTACGAAGTTAGGGGTGATGACGACCGCTCGCTCCATCCTTCTCAAGATGCCCGCTGTAAGGAGGGTATAGAAGGAACCGACATTCTCTATACCCACCCATCCTCCCCCTTCGCCTTTCAGGAAGGGGGTAGCCACCTCCTTAAGGGGAGCGAGGGAGAGAAGAATATCCCACAGATTAGAGGGGTTAAGTTTCGTCTCCATTCTCTTTATAAATAATATCGGGAATTAATTGACTTTTCAAAAATAAGTATTGACAAAATTTTTAAAATGTTCTACACTTTTTAAAGTCAATTTTGCCCCTTCTCCTCGTCGCGGTAAGCCACAGAGCTGAGAAAGAGCAGACGGAAAAGAAAGGAGGTGAAAATGGATGAGAAGGAAAGGCTTCACCTTAATAGAACTGCTCGTCGTCATAGCTATCATCGCTATTCTGGCAGCAATTCTTTTCCCGGTCTTCTCAAGGGCTCGGGAACAAGCTCGGAAAGCAGCGTGTATGTCGAACTTGAAGCAGATATCGCAGGCGATACAGATGTATACGCAGGATTGGGATGAGAAGTTCCCCTATGCCCACTGGGGAGAGCTCCATCCTGGTGGTGTGGAGAATCCCGCTGCCTCTGACTGGCTTGACGGTATCTATCCCTACCTAAAGAATGTCCAGATATTTGCCTGTCCAAGCCAGGGCTGGAGCTCTGGTCTATGCAATGTAATTAGGTGGCGCAACCCCATCTGGAATACCCCCAATATAAGGGTCAACTACGGCTTCAGCGAACCCATAAGCCTGAACTGCGGAGGCAAGGGAAGTCTCGCAGCTATCAAATATCCAGCGGAAAGCTTCATTGTGGGAGAATCGGTATGCCACTGGCTGGGGGGCTACTGGTTGGACCAGAAGTTCTTCTTCAGGAGAACCGCCTGGACCGATTGGCATGGCTGCGGCTGCGCTCCATCTGGTGCCATACCACCCAATCCTGACGACCACACCTATCACAGTGGAGGCTCTAACATCGGCTTTGCGGATGGACATGTTAAGTGGATGAAATGGGACCAACTATTTTCCGTAATGCGCGGTGGAACACTTCGCTACGGTGTGTGTGAACTATAGCTTAGGGCAGTGAGGATAGGGGGGCGAGGGCTGCAGCCATCGCCCCCCCAAGAAATCTATTTAAATCCGGCAAAAGTTAAGTAAAGGTCTATAAGCTGGGGAGCGAAGAAGATCGCCCCTATACTCCCTATCACCAAGAAGGGACCAAAAGCAATGTAGGTTCCCCATTTCTTCTTTCGCTTTACTATTAAAATTACTCCCCAGAGGGCACCGATTAAAACGGCGAGGAAAAAAGCGACGAGGGCATTCTGCCATCCTAAGCAAGCTCCCATCCCTCCCCCAAGCATCACATCTCCCCCACCCATACTCTCCTTCTTGAACATCTTTCTCCCTAATAAATTGATCAATATTATCAGAACTCCCATAGCCAGCGCGGAAAGGATAGCGGGTGGGATGAAACCCGCTATGAGAGGTTGCTCACCTCTCCAAATCCTTATCCCATCCACCGCGACCCCCCAACCTATGGTGAAAAGGGAGAGCTCATCGGGTATTATGTAATGCTGGAGGTCTATGAAGAAGACGGCGATAAGGGCGAATGTGAAGGGGAGGTAGAGAAGAACAAGCAGGGGTTCATAATCGTATATTAGGAATTTGTAAACGATTAGAAGAGCTAAGAGGGAGGAAGCGAGCTCTACGATGAGATAGCGCGGCTCTATTTTCTCTCCGCAGTATCTACAGCGTCCCCTCAAAAATATGTAACTGAGGATGGGAATGAGGTCCAATGTATGAAGGCGGGCGTTACATTTGGGGCAGTGGGAAGGGGGAAATAGGATAGATTCATCCCGTGGGAGGCGCCAAATTAACATATTAAGGAAGCTACCCACTACTGCCCCCCCTATGAAGGCGCCTACCAGTAGAGGGATCTCCATCTATTCTTCTTTGTGAGGCTTATCCTCCTCCGCCTTGCTCCCCTATTTTCTGGAGGACGGTTATAATGGGACCCCAGAGGGCGAGGAGAATGACGAGGACCGCTCCTCCGAGGAGGACGAGCACAACAGGCTGGATGGCATCGGAGAGGGATTGGATAGCGGTATCAACTTCCTGCTCATAGAACTCCGCTACTTTGAGTAGCATATCATCAAGCGCTCCGGATTCCTCACCAACGCTCACCATATGCACAACCATGGGTGGGAAGTATCTGTTCTTCTCCAAAGGACCGGCTACGGGGTCGCCCTCCCTGATACGGGCTCTCGCATCCAGGATAGCATTGCCGATGATGGAGTTGCCAACCGTGCCAGCTGTGGTTTCCATAGCCTGCAGTATGGGAACACCTGCGCCCAGGAGGGTAGAGAGCGTGCGGGCGAACCTCGCTAAAGCGAGCTTATGAGCGAGCTTACCGATTACGGGTGCCCTTAGCATCAGGAAATCCCATCCCCTTCTGCCCCAGCGGGTGCTGCGAATGATGCGGAAGACGATGTAGAGCCCGACGATTATGGCGATTATCAAATACCACTTGTGAAGGAGAAACTGGCTGAAGTTCATCAGTGCCCGAGTGAGGGTAGGGAGTTCCTGTGCTGCCTCGGTCTTCTGGGTTATTTCCGCTATCATGTTGATGAAGCGAGGCACGATGAAGGTGACGAGCCCGATGATTATCATAAGGGCGAAAGTAATTACGATGATGGGATAGGTCAAGGCACCCTTGACCTTTCTTCTGAGGGCGAGGTCGTCCTCCAAGAACTTGGCGATTCTTTGAAGGACCTCCTCCAGCGCTCCCCCTACCTCTCCCGCTCTTATCAAGCCCACATAAAGGTCGGAGAAGATACGAGGATGTTTAGCCATAGCTCGGGAGAGGCTCTCGCCTCCCTCAACATCCCTTCTCACCTGGCTTATCACTTTACGCAGGGTTCCACTTGCGGTCTGTTCCTCAAGCACGGAGAGCGCCTTCACCAGGGTAACGCCGGCGTCTATCATCGTTGAGAACTGCCTGCTGAATATGGCGAGGTCAGATAGCTTAACCCTTCCGAAGAAGGGGAGGGCAAAGCCAGCTCCCGCTAACTTCTCCCTCCTTATGGAAACGACCTTGTAGCCTTCCCTCGCCAACCTCTGCGCCAGCACTCTCTCATTCTCCGCTTCCGCCCTTCCTCTTATTATCTGTCCCGAGATATCCCTAGCTGCATACTCATAGTTTGGCATTATTTTTTCACCTCCTTTCTATTCTATCTTGGGCGAACTGGCCCCGCACTGGCTATCAACTTCTTCAACTCCTCGGGGTTTATCGCCCGGCTCATAGCTTCCTCATAGGTTATCAGTCCCCTGATATAGAGGTCTTTAAGGGACTGGTCCATAGTCTGCATTCCTAATTCCCCGCTCGTTTGGATTATTGAGGGAATCTGGTGGAACTTCATCTCCCTTATCAAGTTGCGTATCGCGGGAGTGCATATCATCACCTCGCAGGCTGGCACCCTTCCCGGACCATCAGCACGGGGAAGAAGTTGTTGGGATATCACAGCCACAAGAGTATTTGCTAACTGAACCCTGATCTGGTCTTGTTGTGAAGGAGGGAAAACATCTATAATCCTCTCCACTGTCTGAGCGGCGTTGTTCGTGTGAAGGGTTGCCAACACCAGGTGCCCCGTTTCCCCTGCAGTTATAGCGGTAGACATCGTCTCCAAATCCCTCATCTCTCCCACGAGGATGACATCTGGGTCCTCACGCAAAGCGCTACGCAGAGCCGCAGCGAAGCTTTTCGTATCGTGTCCCACTTCCCTCTGGTTTATTATGGATAACTTATGGGGATGAAGGTACTCTATTGGATCTTCAATCGTTATTATGTGGCAGCTGCGCTCCGAGTTTATCACCCCTATCATCGCAGCGAGGGTAGTGGATTTGCCAGAGCCCGTTGGGCCAGTAACAAGCACCAATCCACGGGGTTTGCGAGTTATATCCTCCAAAATGAGGGGGAGATTTAGTTCCCTAATGGTGGGGATGCGGGCGGGAATGAGGCGGAAAGCACCCGCCACATTCCCCCTATCACGGTAGATGTTGCAACGAAAACGGGCTATCTTGCTCAAGGAGTAGGAGAAATCCAACTCCCACTCGCTCTCAAAACGTTGTATCTGGTCATCCCTTAGGATGTCATAAATCAATCTCTGGGCTTGGGATGGCTTAACCCTCTCATAAGGGGTGGGGATAAGCTTTCCATCAACCCTTATTATAGGGGGGACTCCTACGACCAAGTGGAGGTCTGATGCCCCCTTCTCCACCACTATCCTTAGAAGTTCGTCTATATGCACATCGTCCAAGGAAAGCTGGCGTCCTGTTTCTCTTTCCACTACTGGGTCGGGACGATTCTCCATAAAGCTCCTTTCCTCCTTTTTAGAATCCTATCGTCGCTGCTACGCGGAGCACTTCCTCAATTGTAGTTATGCCCGCCATTGCCTTGCGTAAGCCGTCCTCCATAAGGGTCTTCATACCCGCAGCCTTAGCTGCCTCCCTTATCTCCGAGAGAGGCGCCCTTCTCACTATAAGCTCCGCTATCTCCTCGTTGATGACCATTAATTCAAATATACCCGTTCTCCCATAGTAGCCCGTGTGTCTGCAGTATTCGCAACCCCTCCCTCTGTAGAATGTTACCCCCTCCACCTCCTCCGGGGTTAGCCCGAGGCGCCTCAAACCCTCCACCGGTGGCTTGTAGGGCTCCTTGCAGCGAGGGCAGAGAGTTCTTACCAAGCGCTGGGCGAGCACACCTATAAGGGAGGCGGAAATGAGGAAGGGCTCAACACCCATATCTATGAGACGGGTTATCGCTGTGGGAGCATCGTTTGTGTGGAGGGTGGAGAGGACAAGGTGCCCTGTGAGAGAAGCTTCTATAGCTATCTCCGCCGTTTCAAGGTCTCTGATCTCTCCCACCATCATTATGTCGGGGTCATGGCGGAGGAAGTAGCGGAGAGCATTGGAGAAGAGTAGCCCCGCCTTGGTATTCACCTGCACTTGGTAAACACCGGCAAGCTGGTATTCCACTGGGTCCTCAATGGTTATTATGTTCACCTCAGTAGTGTTTAAACGGCTTAGAATGGAATACTGGGTGGTCGTTTTCCCTGAACCTGTGGGTCCGGTGGATAGGATAATCCCATAAGGATGGCTTATAAGTCTTTCCAGTTGGGCGAAGGTATCGGGGAAAAAGCCCAATTTGTGCAAGCCGATAAGGGGGTTCTGTCTATCAAGTATTCGCAGAACTATCTTTTCACCTATAATGGTAGGGATACAAGAAACCCTAAGGTCGTAATCCTTCCCATCTGGTGTCCTTATGGGGATTCTTCCATCCTGGGGGAGGCGGCGCTCGGCGATATTCATATCCGCCATAATCTTAATCCTCGAGGTAAGAGGTGGGTGGAGGAAACGAGGGAGGTTCATCACCTCATGGAGGATTCCATCTATTCTGTATCTTATCCTAACGCTCCTTCTCTCGGGCTCCACATGGATATCTGATGCCCTCTCCCTTATGGCTTGATGAATGATGGCGTTAACCGCCCTGATTATAGGGGCCTCCTCGGCTACTCTGAGCGCTTCTTCCTCCTCCGCCGAAATCTCCCCTCTCGCCCTAAGGGTGGAGATTGCTTCCTGCACCGCTGTAGGTAATCCCCCACCCGCCGCAGCCTCTGTTATGACGGCGGTAGTGGGAACAGCTTCGCCTCGGTAATGCCTTGTGATGGCTTCACTTATCATCTCCGGCACAGCTACAGCTGGCTCAATGTCCAATCCCGTCACCAATCTGAGGTCGTCTATAGCTACTATGTTAGTAGGGTCAGCCATAGCTACGAGCAGTTTTCTATCCCCCACCTTCCGAACGGGGATGACATTGTAGCGCTGGGCAAAATGTTGGGGAACGAGGTTCACCGCACTGGGCTCTATCCTTTCCCTGCTGAAGTCTATGAAAGGATAGCCCAACTGCTTAGCGTAGGCGGAGTAAACCTGCTCCTCCTTGGCATAGCCAAGGTCTAAAAGGAGCTTCTTGATGTCCGTCTTAGTAGCCTTGGCTACATCTCGCACCTCCTTGAGTTGTTCGGGAGTTATTACTCCCTCCTCCAACAGGAGGTCGCCTACATCTTTTCTCATCATTGCCATAACTCTTCACGCCCCTTTCAGGGTTTTGAAACACTTCTAACGATTAATAATTATATACCATACAATTTTTTTTGCAATACCTTTGCCATAACCTCCAGAGGCGCCTTCTTACCCGTCCATATCTCAAAGGAAAAAGCCCCCTGATACAAGAGCATCTTCCAACCCTCAACTACCCTTGCCCCCCTTTCCCTTGCTAAGCGGAGAAGGGGGGTCTCCCGAGGATTATATACCAAATCCATAACTATAAGGTGCTCCCCCAATGCTCCCTCCACACCCTCTATAACCTCGCCCTTCATACCCAAGGGGGTAGCGTTAACCAATATATCAGCCTCGCTCAGCGCCTTTCTCAAATTGGAAGCATTGAATTCACCAGCACTTACATCGCCCAATTCCTTATACCTCTGCATCAGTTCCTTCGCCTTGCCCTCCGTCCTATTCAGTATTATGCAACTTGCTCCATCGGAAACAAGGGCGTAAACGACCGCCTTACCCGCTCCCCCCGCCCCCAGGACAACCGCTCTCTTCCCCCTTACCTCCTCCCCTAAAGCCCTCCTAAACCCCTCCACATCCGTGTTATAGCCCAGCAATTTATCATCCACATTGTGTATGGTGTTCACCGCTCCTACCATCTCCGCTTCCTCGCTTAACTCGTCCAATAGCCTCGCTACTCTCTCCTTGTGAGGGATGGTCACATTCAAACCCACTATTCCCAAACCCCTCACCCCTTCTATTGCCCATTCCAACTTAGAAGGCTCGACTTCCCAGGCGAGATATACATAGTTCAAGCCCAGATGAGCGAAGGCACTGTTATGCATTTGGGGGGAAAGGGAATGAGCAACAGGATAACCTATCACCCCCACTATTTTCGTGGTGGCATCTATTGACCTCGTCCTCAAATCTGTATCCATCGCTCTTTTCATCTTCATTTATTTTGACGAAGGAAACCCCTTTTTAGTTCCCTCCCAGCCAGAAGGCGCAGAAGGAAGCGCTCCAAATGCCTGAAAATCTTTGTTGCCGTGCCCTCCCCTCCCCTTAAAGGTTCCACCAGAATTGTCCACATCCCCATTCTGTTACCTCCCCATATGTCTGTCAAGAGCCTGTCACCAATCATCACGCTCTCCTCAGGTTCCACTCCCATAAAATCTAAAGCCTTCCTTAGTCCCCCCTTCCTCGGTTTGAAACTTCCCCTTACATAATCTATCCCGGTTTCCCTGCTTATCTTCCCCAACCTTCTTATTCTTAGCGTATTGGAGAATATACACAATTTAAACCCCTTCTCCTTCGCCTCCTCTATCCAAGCTTTCACATCGGGAGGCACCTCACTCTTTGTGCCAGGCACTATTGTATTGTCCAAATCCAAAACCATTCCCTTTACTCCCAGGGATTTCAGCATATCAAGGTCGATTTCCTTAAGAGAAGAAAGATGCCAGTGGGGAATTATTCCCTTGCCCCTCGCCAAAGTTCTCTCGCCTTTTCTATTGCTCTAAGATGCTCCCCGTAAGTCCGGGAGAATATATGGTAACCATCGGGGCAGGCTACATAATAGAGGAACGAAGTTCGCTCAGGGAGTAGGGCTGCCCTTATCGAGGCTAACCCAGGATTGCAAATTGGGGTAGGTGGTAGGCCCTTCACTCTGTAAGTATTATAAGGGGATTCTATGGTAAGGTCCCCGTAGGTTATCCTCTCCTTATGCTGGGGTAAAATGTATTGGACGGTAGCATCGCATTCCAAATTCATCCCCCTTTCCAATCTATTGAGCAGAACCCCCGCTATAAGCCTCCTCTCCTCCTCATGCTTCGCCTCCCACTCCACTAAGGAAGCGAGTTTCAGTGTATCATAAAAGGGTAAGAAACCCTTTCCCCTCACCTCTTCCAAAACCTTATGGCGGAAATTTTCCAGCATAGTTCGCAAAATCCTTTCCCTATCTATCCCTTTGGGAAAGATGTATGTATCCGGGAAGAGGAAACCCTCCAGATTTCCTGAGGGAGCCCCAACTATCATCCTCAGGCCGATGGGTGCGTTAGTAGCTAAGGAAATGAACTCCTCTGCCCTAACCAAACCGGTTTCCTCTAGTCTCTTCCCTATATCCTTTATGGTGAACCCCTCGGGTATAGTTACTCGCACCTTTATGCTTTTCCCCTCGGCGAGGATATTCAAGATTTTCAAAGGCGAGAAGGAGGGAGAAAGCTCATACCAACCCGCTTGGAGTTTCTTCCCTTTGCCCGTGAGAATAGCAAGGAAGAGGAAGGTAATCCTGCTCCTTATCACACCCTCCTTCTTTAAATCCGTTGCGATCGAGGAGAGAGATGTTCCCTCCTTTATTTCTATCTCCTTGGTTATGTGCTTCCCCGCTGGGAGCAGGGAGAAGGTGAGAAAGGAGAGGAGGAAACCAAGAAGGCTGAGCGCTACTATCAGATTGGTTTGTTTTGTCAGGGATTTTCTTAACATTTAAGATAATTCTAATCCCTGAGATGTGGGGGGTAAACATTTAAAAATTGATAAGTGTTTATCCTACACTAAGACGAGCTCTTATTCTATGTTAGGTGTTTTTGCCCTCGAACTCCCTCTCACCAAATCCTTATGCCGAAATAGCCCAGTATAAACTTCAGGGAGACATAGAGGAAGTAGAGACCGAAAATGAATTTCAATGTAGAGGGTTTAAATCGCTTTATAATAGCAGCGCCAACCTGCGCACCGGCTATCGTGCCAAAAGCTAAGATCAACCCAGCGCCTAAACTTACGAATCCTTGCACAAGTTTGATAATCGATCCAATAGCAGCTGGGGGCATAATACTCCCCAAGGAGGTTCCCATTGTGAGGTAAACCGGCACATTAAATAAGTAAATCAGACCTGGCACAAGAGCATAGCCTCCACCCAAGCCAACTAAACCCACTAAAATCCCGATGATAAAACCGAAAAAGCTCAGCCCCCATTTTGGACGACGAATAGTAACTTCTTCTCGTTGAGTTTTTTTGCCTGGTAGAAGTCCTTCCCAAACCATTCGAACAGCAGGCCAGAGGAAAATCACACCAAGAATAAATCCAAGTAATGAAACATGCTTAGCGAGTATCAGGAAAAGCCATGAACCAAAGAGTACCCCAATAACCCCGAAACCGCCAACCCAAAGCACAGTTTCTTTATCTAAATTTCTACGGATTAAATGACCATAACCTCCGGAAGCAGAACCAAAAGTAGCCGCTAATAATGTAGTGGATATTGCGTTTGGAGCGGAATATCCCATCCAAAAATGAAGTATGGGTAGCATTATAGCACATCCACCAGTTCCGATTATCCCACCAAGCAAGCCGGCTGAAAAACCAACGATTAATAACAGAACCCCCTTAGGTAGAGTTATAGTGGGCATACCTTCTTTTATTGCCTTGCCCGAGACAAAAGCCCACACCGCTAACACCGCCACAATAAGCAGGAAAACCGCTACTGGTATTTGACTACGCAACTGAGTAGTTTTCATTTTGCCCTCGTTTGAAAATGATAATCATAACCATTTAATAATAATTATAACTACCTCACCCCTTCTGTCAACATTTTTGAAAATAAATTTTTGGTTCTGTTGAATAAAGGGAGTATGTTCTTCCTTCTTATTCGCTAGGGCCGACTATCTCGCTTAAAACTGCTTAAGGAAGCGGAGGTCGTTTTCCAAGAAGAGGCGGATGTCGTTTATGCCGAATTTGAGCATTGCTATACGCTCTACTCCCATTCCGAAAGCAAAACCTTGCCATTCGGAGGGGTCGTAGCCAACATTGCGGAGAACCTGGGGATGCACCATTCCGCAGCCGAGGATCTCCAACCACCCCGTATAGGAGCAGACTCTACAACCTTTCCCCCCACAGATTATGCAGGAGATGGAGGCGTCGGCGGATGGTTCTGTGAAGGGAAAATAGTCTGGGCGGAAACGCATTCTCACATCCTTGCCGAACATCCGCTCAGAAAAGAGGGTAAGCACACCCTTCAAATCCGAAAAAGTGATGCCTTTATCCACCATCAATCCCTCAACCTGATGAAAGGTGTGAGAATGGGTGGCGTCTACTTGGTCTCTCCTGAAGACCCTGCCAGGGGCAATAATCCTAATTGGCGGTTTCCTTGATTCCATTACCCTTATCTGAACTGCCGATGTTTCCGTGCGGAGAAGAATGTCATCGGTTATATAGAAGGAATCATGCTCATCCCGCACGGGATGCTCAGGGGGGATATTGAGAGCTATGAAGTTGTGATATTCCGTTTCTATCTCCGGACCTTCAACTACCTCAAAACCCAGCCCGATGAATATCTCCTTTATCCGGTCTATAACTTGGGTAAGTGGATGTTTTCTTCCCAGAGAAGGGCGGATACCTGGCAGAGTAACATCCACTCTTTCCTTTTCTCGAGAAAGAGCCCGGAGTAAAGAGCGACGGGTAGCCAAAGCTTGGGAAATTTTTTCCTGCGCTTCGTTGAGGAGCCTGCCTATTAGGGGGCGTTGAGCGGGTGGTAAGTGGGGAAGTTCTTTTCTAATCTGGGTGAGCTTCCCTTTTTTGCCGAGGAAGCTCACCCTTATTTTCTCTATTTCCTCCTCGTTTTTCGCTGAGGCGAGGAGCTCCTCAGCCTCATTTTGTAGTTGTCTTATATCCTCTCCTATATCCTTTAATCTCTCCATCCTCAAGCGGGGGAGAGCGCGGATTTGGCTTTTTCCACTAAGGAGCGGAACACCTCGGGCTCGCCAACCGCCATATCAGCAAGGAGCTTCCTGTTCAACTTTATACCCAGTTTTGTAAGGGCTCTTATGAAGGAGGAGTAAGAAATCCCCTCCGCTCGGCAAGCGGCGTTTAGCCTCACTATCCACAACCTGCGGAAATCCCTCTTCTTTTCCCTTCTATGTCTATAGGAATGATAGAGGGCGTGAAGGACAGCTTCGTTAGCGTGAATGAAGCGTTTGCCCCTTCCTCCGCGAAAGCCTTCCGCCATCTTCAATATCTTCTTATGTCTCCTTCTATTTACTACTCCGCCTTTGACCCTCGGCATTTCCTAAACCTCCTTCAGAGATATGGTGTAAGCCTTCTTATTCTTTTCTCCACTGCTTTATCAACCACAGCCTCGCGGCGAAGACGCCTAACCCGCGCTTCGCTTTTCTTTTTCATAAGATGGTTGAGGCGGGTATGTCCTCTTAAAATTTTGCCCTTGCCTGTTATCTTAAACCTACTCGCTGCGGACTTCCTCGTCTTCAGCTTCGGCATTTTTAAACCTCCTTTTTACTTGCGTTTTGGCATAAGGAGGAGACTCATCCTCCTGTCTTCCATTTTTATATCTCTTTCCACAACAGCGTATTCCTTTAAAGCTTCCTTTATCTTGTTGAGTAATTCCACGCCCCTATCAGCGAAGCTGACCTCCCTTCCCCTAAAGACCACCACCACCCGCACTTTATGCCTTCCTTCTAAGAACTCCCTTATCTTCCTCAATTTCACGAGATAATCGTGGTTATCTATAAAAAGCCTAAACCTTATTTCTTTGACCTCCTGAGTCTTCTGTTTCTTCCCCTCCTCCCTTCGCTTTTTCTCCTGTTCATATTTAAATTTTGAATAATCCAGTATCCGACACACAGGTGGGTTTGCTTGGGGAGCCACCTCTACTAAATCTAATCCCTTTTCCCTCGCTATCCTTTGAGCCTTTTGAATGGGCACTATTCCTATCTGCGTGCCATTCTCGTCTATTAATCTTACCTCCCGCGCCCTTATTTCCTCATTCAGGCGCCAGCGTTGTTCACTTATGTGAGCATCGCCCTCCTTCCATTGATGATGATAATATCAATTTATCCCTCCTTCGTCAAGTGAAGGATAAAATCCTCTATTTTCATCGGGGGCAAATTCTCGCCACCCCTTTTACGAGGAGAAACAGTCCCACTTGCCTCCTCCCTGTCTCCAACCACCAGGACATAGGGCACCTTCATCAATTGGGCTTCCCTTATCCTATAATTGAGGGTCTCGTTGCGAGAATCTACCTCTGCTCTAAAGCCCGCCCTCTCTATATGCTCCATCACCCTCTTAGCATAAGGGGTATGCCTTTCCGCTACGGGCAAGAGCAAGACCTGGGTGGGAGCAAGCCAAAAGGGAAGGGCACCAGCGTGATGCTCTATCAAAGTGCCCATAAACCTTTCCAGGCTACCCAATACTGCTCTGTGAATCATAACCGCCTTGTGTTCCTTCCCATCCGCTCCTATATAGGTTATGTTGAAGCGCTCGGGCAAGTTGAAATCCACTTGGATGGTCGGTCCCTGCCAGAGCCTTCCCAGGGAGTCCCTTAGGCTTATGTCTATCTTTGGCCCGTAAAAAACGCCTCCCCCTTCATCTACCTCATAATCTATCCCCCTCTCCTCAAGAACCTCCCTCAGTATCCCCTCCGCCATCTCCCACCGCTCAAGCGTGCCGGCGAACTTCTCCGGACGGGTGCTCAACTTATGCACATACTCCCCAAAGCCGAATTCCCCCATCATAAAATGAGCAAGTTCCAAGACCTTCTCTATCTCTTCCTTCAGCCCCTCGGGAGTGCAGAAGATGTGGGCATCGTCCTGAGTGAAACCCCTGACCCTTAGCAAACCATGAAGCACCCCCGAACGCTCATAGCGATAAACTGTCCCCAACTCGGCATATCTTAAGGGAAGCTCCCTATAACTGCGTTGCTTGTTCTTATAGATGAGGATATGGAAAGGACAATTCATAGGTTTAAGGATATACTTAACTTCCCCAAATTGCATAGGAGGATACATATTCTCCTTATACATCTCAAGGTGTCCCGAGATACGCCATAGCTCAGCCCGGGCGATATGGGGGGTGTAAACGAGCTGGTAGCCTCTCTTTAAATGCTCCTCTTTCCAGAAGTCCTCTATCAATTTTCGCACAACCGCACCCTTTGGATGCCAGAAGACGAGCCCCGCCCCCGCCTCCTCTTCTATACTGAATAGTTCCAGCGTCTTACCCAAAGTTCTGTGGTCCCTCTTCTCTGCCTCCTCCAAAAAGTGAAGATAGGCGGATAACTCCTCCTCATTGGGAAATGAAGTCCCTTTTATCCTTTGAAGTGAGGGATTGCCCTCCTCTCCCCTCCAGTAGGCACTGGATATGGATAAAAGTTTGAACCCTTGGGGATTGATTAAGGATGTATTAGCCAAGTGGGGACCCCTGCAAAGGTCCAGGAAATCACCCTGCTGATATATCGTTACTTTTTCATCCTCTATTTCCTCCAATAACTCCAACTTCAGAATTTCTCCCCTCTCCTCAAAAAGTCGCCTTGCTTCTTCCTTGCTTATCTCCCTTCGCTGGATGGGAATATTCTCCCCCACTATCTTCTTCATCTCTTCCTCTATCCTTTCTAAGTCCTCCTCCCTGAAGGGGGTATCTTTGAGGAAGTCGTAGAAGAAGCCGTCCTCAGTTGCTGGTCCCACGCCCAACTTGGCATAGGGGAAAATTCTCTTGACCGCATGAGCTAAAAGATGGGCGGTGGAGTGACGATATACCTCCCTCCCCTCAGCATCTTCAAAGGAGAGTTCCCTTATTGAACCATCGGACATAGGAACAGGGAATTTCAATTCCCCATCATCTCCGCTAAGGCGATGAAATTACGGGCTGCTCTTTCCCCAAATATACCGGAGGCAGTGCCTCCAAGGATAAATCCCCGAGGTTTAATATCCTTAATGCGTTCCAACGCTATATTCTTTACCATCTCCTCGTCCATTTTATTGAGGATTTCCATATCGTCAAGATTTCCCACTAAGCAGACCGCATCGCCTATCATTTTCTGCGCCTCCCCCAGTTCTACATCTCCCCAAGGTGGCGCCTCCAGTGGGTCAAGTGCGTCCATACCCAGTGCTTTTAAATCTCCGAGAAATCTTTTGACCTTTCCATGATTGTGATAGTAGGCTATCGCCCCGTAACGGTGGATAGTTTCTATGAGGGGAATGTCATAAGGTTTAAGCAGAGAATCCACGCCTTTGGGACCGAGTTGTTGGGTCACATACTCGCCCCCTATTATTCGGAAGGCGTCAACACCCTCCCGGCAAAGTTCCTCAACCATCGCTATGACCCGCTCCGTCCCCACTTCCGTCAATTTCCTTATAAGGGAAGGATTTAGCGCCCAATTTAGGCAAAAATCCTCCGGGGAAAAGAAACTAGCGGGCAAGCAAACGCCATTGGGAATTCCTACCAGCACCAAACCTTCATCCCCTATCCAAGAACGAAGTTCGAAGAAATTCTTGAGGGAAAACGAGGGCCTTCTATAAGGCAAAGAGAGAAACCTCTCCGCGTCAGCGGGAGACTTAAAGGGATATTCCACTATAGCCTGCGTAATATCAGTCCTTCTTAAACGCCAGTAGAACTCCCCTGCCGGTGTGGAGAGATGAAAAAAGCCTTCCTCAACCACCTGCAGAGAATTTATATATTCGCCCCAAAAGGGGTCCGCCCCCGGGGAAGCCTCTATGAGTATATCGGTCTTCGTTATCAATTGGCGAGCTACATCGCTGTGGGGATCCAATTTCCCCAAGCCCCAGGGAGCAACAGGTATTCTATCTACTTTTTCCTTTCTAATCGCCTTTAATAGCCTTTCTCTTGATTTCATAAGAGAATATAAAAAATGGTGGGCGGTGTTGGAGTTGAACCAACCACCTTCTCCTCGTCAAGGAGACGTTCTCCCGCTGAACTAACCGCCCAACCATATTAAAATTATAATAGACGATCCCAGCAAAGACAAGGTTATTTCTCCTCGGAGATCTCCAGCAGGAGCCCCGCATCTATATATTGCCCGCCTACAGTTTGATGGCAGTGAATGGCGAGCAGGTTCTCCTCCCCCGGTTTGAGTGCTGAGAGCGCCTCCTTAGAGATAGTTTCCTCCTCGTAATCCGTGGTAAAACCGCTAACCTTAACCGCTAAAATACCGTTAATATAAACCTCCGCATCCTCATCATGATGGAGCCGTAATAAAAGACTTCGCAACTCTCTCTCCGATAAGGGAGGTAAAAGGAATCTGTGTCTCAGCCAGATATCAGAACTACGCCACTCCGTTCCCACAATAGCTCCCGGTGTCCCCGGTGCACCAAACCCCCCAGTTCCTTCCCGCCAGGAGGAATCGTCGAACTCGGGCTTGAACCAGTCAGCTGGGGGCTTGTCCACAGTCCATCGCCAAACTATCCTCCCGCTCTGGGCGGTAGGAACAATAACCCTGTAAGTTGGCAACTCGAAATCCCCCTTGGAGACCGCCGGCGCTATTTTCTCTATCCGCATCTTCACCACCGAACGGTCATAGGTTAGTAAACCATTGCACTCCGCCTCCACATCCGTCAGTTGAGTGTAAATTGCGCCCGATAAACCTTTTTCATCCTTAAGTTCCCAAGCCCTTTTCCATAATTTAAGGTAAGCATTCGTTAGAGACCTTTCATCGGCGAAGCTCCTATAGCCCCAGCCCTGTTTAACCCAGGTGTGTCCCTCAACTATGAAACCCAATCCGCCGAACTCGCCAAGAACACTCGCTCGCCTCTCTTCTGATTGTGGAGCTGCTGGCCCCGGGTAACTATGAATATCCACTATATCACCTGCATCGTAGTTGAACCAGCCACTTGCACCGCTAACCAAGCGTGTCTTGTCAAGTTCCTTCACCATATCCCCAAGGCGAGCGGTATCATACTGTCCCCATCCCTCGTTAAATATAATCCACATTATGATGGAAGGGTGATTATAAAGTTGCTCCACCATTGCCCGAAGTTCCCTTTCAAATTGTTGGGCTTGCTCAGGGGAAAGGGGATGTCCATCCTTTTCCGGCGTCGCCCCACTCCCAACCGCTCCGCTCGGCATATCCTGCCAGATCAAGAGCCCCAATTTATCGCACCAATAATACCAGCGGTCAGGTTCCCTTTTCACATGCTTACGCACCGCGTTGAAGCCCAGTTTCTTCATCATCTCCACATCGAAGCGAAGCGCCTCATCAGTGGGAGCAGTGTAGATTCCATCCGGCCAAAATCCTTGGTCAAGGGGGCCCACTTGGAAGATGAACTCCTCGTTGAGAAGAATCCGGGTTATCCCCTTCCCATCTTTCCCCAATGAGACCTTCCGCATACCGAAATAACTTTCCACACTATCTATCTTCTTGTTCTTCCTAAAAAGGTCAACGATAAGGGAATAAAGGAAGGGGTTGTCGGGTTTCCAAAGGATAGGATTCTTTATCGGTATAACCACCTTCTCCCCCGGCTTTCCCCTCCCTTCCCCGATCGTCTTTCCTTCCCCTAACACCCTTATATGAAGGGAGAGGGCGGTATCTTCACCTATTACAGAGGTGGTTATCTCCACAGCCTGGGAATCTACATTGGGGGTTATTCTCAAGTTCCCAATATAGTTAGAAGGGACAACCTCTAACCACACTGTTTGCCAGATTCCCGAGCAAGGAGTATACCAAATTCCTCCCGGTTCGGTTATGGCGCCTCTGAACTGCTTGCCTCTCGCTTGGGTGCCGTCCTCCGTGGGGTCCCAAACTCGCACGACGAGTTCGTTCTCCCCTTTCTCTCTCACCTTATTAGTTATATCAAAGGTGAAGGAATCGTAACCTCCCCTATGGGTGCCCAGCTCCTTCCCATTTAAGAATACCTTCGCTTCCCAATCCACTGCTTGGAAGTGGAGGAGAAGTCTCCTCTCGCCTCTGAGAGAGGGAGTGGGAAATGTTCTACGATACCAAAGGCATTGATGAGGAAGCAGAGCTTTCTTAACACCTGAAAGGGCGGATTCTATGGGAAAGGGGACGAGGATTTTCCCTTTAAATTCCTTTGGCTGGTCAGCTTCCCTATCAGTGATGGCATAATCCCAGAGCCCATTGAGGTTTATCCAACTCTTTCGCACCATTTGGGGGCGGGGGTGCTCAGGATGTGGTGCTCTGGGATTTACATCCTTTGCCCAAGGAGTCAAAAGAGGAACCTCTGCTATACGCCATTGGGGTAGATCTTCTTCCATATCGAACGCCCCTTTCTCTATTCCTGATTCTGCTTGGGAATTTATCATAAAAAGGGTTAAAAAGAACGCTATAAAGGCCGAGCTTCTAAGCCATCTCAACTTTTTCTACTTTCCCTTTAGGGCTTTCACGACCTCCTCAGCGAAGGATTTAGCAGACTGGGGGTCCCTACCTGTTATTATCTTCCCCACCCTTATCACGGGCTTATCCTTGTATTTTACTCCCTTTTCCTTGAAAATCTCCAGCGCCTCGGGAGAGGGATATACCGTTGCCTCCTTGTCCTTGAGTATCTCCGCTTGGGCGAGCAGTGCGGGAGAGAGGCAGATTGCTGATACCACTTTCTTTTTGTTATAAAATTCCTTAACCAGTTTCAAAAGGTCCTTATCTCCCCAAAGATACTTGGGGGAACCGCTACCCCCGATGATTGATATCCCTATATAATCCTTCTCCTTTGCCTCCTTTATCGTTATATTGGGACCAACTTTCGTCTTCCTATCCATACCTATTGCTTCCTTTTTCGTATTACTGGCAACGACAACCTCAAATTTGTTTTTCTCCAAAGCTTCTTTGACCGCCCAATACTCCACCTGCTGGAAATCCCTCTGGGCAATGACGAGGAGCACCTTCTGCTTGGGCCTCATCACAGCCCATAATCCAGCACCAAATAGGAACACCAAGGGAAAGATAATCCCAAAAGCAAACCGCCTCATAAGTTGCTCACCTCTCTTTAGATTCTACACCCGCTTTCCCTCCCGTCAATAACTTGGCGAATCCCCAATTTGGGGTTTGGTTGAATAAATATCTTCGTTTAAAAATTATAACCGCCTTATTACCTTTAGAGGGAATAGGAAAAATTATGCGCTCATCCCCTTGGGAGCCCATTTCATATATTAGAGGTTTGAAATAAGGAAAAAGTTCCTTTAATCGGGGGGCGAATTTCTTCGCCCCCCTATTTTCAAGACAAGAGCTTCAGGAACTTCCAAATAACATAACCCAAAGCGGAGAGGGAGAGCCCTCCCCCTATAGCACCCTGCGTTTTCTCCTTCTTTTCCTCTACCTTTTTTAAATAAATCGTCCTCTCCTTGGGAACATATTTAACTGAGTAGCCCACTATCTTTGCTACAGCGTCCAAAGATAGATAAACTTTTCCTCCCTCCTTATGAACATCCTTGGGGCTAACCTTCGCCCTGTTGTCTTTATACCGCATCCAAACACCTTCCCTATCCTCC
>CALITO010000036.1 GCA_938041455.1 uncultured bacterium
ACCAATGATAGCACAACTACTTTTGCTTGTCAAGCCTTAACTAATCTGAAGTTATCCCAAAAATTCGGGCACTTCACGTCGTGTCAACCCACTTACAAGCTTAAGGTTTAATGGCGAAACCGTCACTAAAGTTAACACGAAAGGTGCCAAAAGGCAAGACCCCGTCGTGTCAACAACTCGCAGTCTCACTTCTATGATAACACATTCGGCCCAAAAAATCAACCCACAAAGTTACCTAAACTCCAAAATCGGCAAATTTACCAGCAAAATTACCGAAAACGACCTCGTTTAAAATTGACGGAAATCAATAAACTTCTTGCGCCGTTGCCTTTTGGCTCTGACGCTGCTACCATTTTAACCCGACTCTAAGTCCATGTAAAGAGGTGAAAGAGACCATGATCAACTTGCAAAGAGCCAAAAAGAGCCCTAACTTCTTCCGTCGCCTTACTGGGATTTCCCCTCAAGCCTTTGAGGAACTTATGGCTGTCCTCAAGAAAGCCTATCCTGATTTTGAAAGGAGAAGGTTATCAAGAAGGAAAAGGGAAAGGGCGATAGGTGCAGGGGGTAAGTTCAAGTTGTCTTTGGAGGAGAGGGTCTTTATAGCCCTCTTCTTTCTTCGTCACTATCTCACTTATGCCCTTTTAGGTTTCCTTTTTGACCTTCACGAGAGCAATGCTTATCGCAATGTTAAGGTGATGAAGGAATTTTTGAGGGAACACCTTCCCTTGTCTGAGAGGGTAAGGGGAAAGAGGACAGGTTCTATTGATGAGTTTTTGGAAGAGATGCCAGAGATAGAGTTGCTGATAGACGCGACAGAGCAAGAGAGGCAGAGACCAAAGGGGAGGGAGGAGAGGAAGGGATACTATTCAGGGCGAAAGAAGAGGCACAGTATAAAGAGCCAAGTAGTTGTTGAGAGGGGGAAGGGATTGATTTTGGATGTTTCAAGTGAGTGGTTAGGGAGCATCCATGATTTGAAGGTTTTTGAGGGGTCAGGGGTAGTGAGAAGGTTTGCATCTTTTAAGGTGAAGGGATGGGTGGACAGGGGGTATGAGGGGATAGAGAGAGTAGCGATAGGATGGGAGATAGAGGAGCCAAAGAGAAAGCCAAAAGGGAGGGAGTTAACGGAAGTTGAGAAGGCAAGGAACAGGGAGATCAACAGGGAGAGGGTGAAGGTAGAGCACAGAATATTGGCTATGAAGAGGTATCGGGTTTTTGGTGGGGGATATTGTGGGAGGGGAGAGGGATATAGCGAGATGGTAGAGATATTGGCAGGATTGGTGAACATGGAGCAGATGATAAGGATGGGGATGGATTGGGTGATGTGAAGGGAAGGTGTTGACAGAGGAAGGGAGAGAAATGGTCACTATACTACCACGCAAGAAGTTTAATCCAAACGGGAGAGGTGAATTTTGATGCTAAAAGCCGAAAAAAACAACGACTTGGCGCATTGTAAATCCACCTTTATGCCAGTTAATCGGTTACCTTCAAAACTCCATCGCCGCTACATGATAGCACAAAACTCGCATCAACGGTAGACAATAATGGAGACGATAATTGTGAACCCACCGAAAACGAGTTTTTGAGGCTTTAGGCGCATGTTCGTGGGAAGTAGTGATTAGGATGGAGTGAAGTGGGAGTAATTTTGGGACGCCATCCAAGCCCCTCTTGCCCAACCCATTTCCTCACTCTACATTCATCTCCAACGCTGGTTTGACTTGATGGTCTTTGTGTAAGTGGGCGTGATTGTCCCAATGGATTCTTAACCATCCCTTCCCATCCACTTCTCTTCACTGCTCAAAGCGAATGTCCTGAACCTTCTGCAACCCTAATAGCGATTGGATCGTTTCCCAATTCGCTACTAATCTCTCATCCTCAGGGATCGGGAAATACTTGTTGGCTGCCTCTATTAACTCCCCTCTCACTATCTCTTCCCTCCCTTCCACTTTCATCCTCATCTGCCTTAGATTTGCATCATATACTGGTCGCCTTCCTGTTATTCGCTCTATAACATATCCAACGGGAACTAAGTAACTACCAGCCCCTATGCGTCCTGCTGGCAGGCAGAAGTCCTCGCTGTTTAACATCAACAAAACAGTGAACTTTTCCAAACCAAACAAGGAATATGCAATGATTTCAGCCTCTACGAATCTTGCAACCTTTTCTACCATTGCCCGCTCATCATCAGTTACAGTTTCAGACTTGCTATCCGTAGGTATAACATTTATCGTCACCCGAAAGTTATACTTCTTGAAGACTAACCATGCAGGTTTCGCTTCAGAGTATCTCCATCCTTCTGGCATTTTGAACCAACTGCCGACAATGTAGAAACTATCATCGCCTATGATGGGACCAGAGAAAGAACCGTGTTTGATGGCGTAACGAATGATTGCAGCAACCTCGCATCCATGAATTTGACCGTAAGAGGCTTCATCACCTGTAGGCCATTCATACATTTTCCCACGTCCATGAACTTTTCCAAGGGCATCGGGATAACGAAACCATTCTGTTCTGATATTGAATTCCTTTCGGGGTTCATCGGTTTCCCAATGTAATCCCCACACCCCTGACCATGGAACCGATGTAGGTGTTGGCTCATTAATTAATTCACACTTGTTTCCATCCACAAAAACATAAGGACGAAGGCCTTCACCAACACCTTCTCTTTGCGCCGGCGGGTTTAACTCCAAGAAGCGGCTAATCCCTCCTGTGCACCGTGGCCATGTAGGTTCATGGGGAGTAAGGGAAGGATACCACCGATTATCCAATTGTTTAAGCCATCCAGTCACTACTTTGTCCGTCATATAACTCATCCAATGACCCATTTTGACGAACTCTTCCTCATCAGGGAGGAGCTGGCGCCCTGAGTTTCGTATCACTTCTAACTCTTTCGCCCATACTTCTTCTGGGGTTAAATGTTTCACCATTCCCTGTTGCCCTCCGAATGCCCATCTGTAGAAGGCATAATAACTTGCTGATAATGTGACGATTACCATTGCCGTGATAGTAAAAGTGTGCTTGTTAAGTCTCTTCAT
>CALITO010000037.1 GCA_938041455.1 uncultured bacterium
CATCTCAAAGTCTATAACCTCGTAGGCTATTAAAGTGCCGTCCGGGGACCAGGCTATGAGTCCATTCTCGCCGATATCCGGTGTATTAGTCAGATTGACGATCTCCTTAGTGTAAATATTTACTACATATATGTCGGGGGGATGATCAACACCTTGCAAATAACCTACAAACGCTATTTTACTACCATCCGGAGACCAGGTGAGGTTGCCAATGTAAGAACATAAGCGTAGTTCCTCTTCCTCAGATAACATCTCCTCCTCGTCTTCCCAGCAGAGGGAGACTATCCCCAGCCATAAACTCCCTATTAAAACTATAAGCACAAATTTTAATAATCTCGTCTCACTCTACCTCCTTTCTTATTATGGCTGGCTTTCCACATATTTGTCTATACCCAATTGTATAACCCATCCTAACCAGGAAGGTCCGTCCCACTTACCGCCGCCCCTCGGTATAACATAATCTTCGTCCTCGTAATTGGTCAAGGTAACATTCTCTATTAAACATCCTGGGCACCTACAACCAACCTTTCCTATGGGCTTGAGAGAGGAACGGGAAAGCACCATATAGTCCCCCGGTCTGGGGCTATCCTCCTCATGGGGAGGGACATATTTTATGGATGTGGTTCGTCCTATGCGGGGATCGGGCGGAAGATCCATCTCCTTCAGCGGCAAATATGATTTCAAAGCTGATGCTATCTTCTCCGCTAGCTCCTTATCCCCTCTCTCCGGAAACCTATAAATTACGGTTTTGTTGAATAATTAAGCCAAAGAGCTTACGATAAGTATTGATGGAATATGAAAATAGGAGACAAGTATAATTGGCCAAGATATAACGAGGCATTGTTTTGTTGAATAAACATTTTCATTTAAAAATTATAACCGCCCTGCCTCCTTTCCTCAACATCTGTTTTAAAAATAATAACCCAAATCCAATATAAAGTCAAGCTTTATAATATGCTTCTCGTCTCATTACCACCATGAGGTTATAAAAGAAAAGCATAAGCTTTATTTCCTTGAATATCCTTTCCCGCTTCCTCGCCAAGACTGCCTCCCCAAACAATCTCTTGAAGAGGGAGAAGAAATTCTCAGCTATTACTCGGCTACTATAACCTACCTTCCTTTTCCAGGAAAGTGCATCGCCTTTATATTCGCGAACAACATATGCTCTTGCAGTTTCACTTTTAGGTTTCGCATTTTTCCTAGGTTTTATGCCCGGATATATTCCCTTTTCCCTAAGAAACAGGTTCTTTCATCAGTCACCTCGAAGGCTATAACCTGCTTTCATATTGGAAGGTTCGGACGAAGAAGGTGGTATAATCTGGTGCGGGATTTCCTAGGACTTTTCCAAGAGATTTAGCTATTCCCTCTAACTGGCGATAAGGTATCCTGAACACAACCCGAAGTAGGGCAAAGACTTTTATAAATTATTGGGATAGGAAAAAGGTCTTCCCCTTTCTTCTTCTCCTCTTTTAACTAATGCCTCGTTGCTTTGTTGAACAATTCTCCCTACTTGGACCTTTTTAGCGCACTTAGAACCCATCGTCCAACACAGCAAAAACTAAAAGCAGATTAAAAAGGAACCAAATAGTAAGGACCTTTCCCTAATAGTAGGGCTCGTCCTATGGCGGAGCGAGTAAATTCAATTGCTGAGGCTACGCTTTCCAAAACGGATTTCCCCAATGCCAAGTAGCTCGCTATAGCGGAGGAGAGTATACAACCTGTGCCGTGGACGATTTTTTCTATGCGAGGGGAGGGGAATTTATGGAACTTTTCCCCATCAAATAACACATCCACTGGGTCGGAGGGTAGATGTCCTCCTTTAATCAATACATACCTTGCTCCCAATTTATGAATTACCTCCGCGGCTTTTTCTATATCTTGAAGCGATCGGAGAGGAATCTCGCTGAGTTCCTCAGCTTCAGGTATGTTAGGAGTGGTGATAAGTGTGAGGGGCAAGAGCTCTTTTTTAAGGCGCTCCCATGCCTTGGGAGTAATTAGTCTACGCCCGTCCTTTGCCCAAATCAGGGGGTCAAGCACCACATTTGGTATATGCCTTCGCTCAATTCTCTCTGCTACAACGCTCACTACCCTTGGGGCGTAGAGCATAGCGATTTTACAAGCGTCGATTCCGATGTCTAAGGCGGCAGAGTCTATCTGCCTCGCAACTATGTGAGGGGGCACTTTGTTAATTTTTTGAACACCGTAAGTGGTTTGAACGGTAACATTTGTTACACAGGATAATCCCCACACTCCCAAAGCTTGAAAAACTTTTAGGTCCATTTGGATGCCCGCTCCACCTGTAGGGTCAGAACCCCCAATTGTGAGGACTCTCTTCATTTCAGCCATTCTATCTCCAATATTTCCTCTAAATTTCTCACCACCGCATCCGGTTGCGAAGGTGTGTTAGCCAAATCCTTCTCATTGGTTACCCCTGTTAGGACGAGGATTGTCTTCATTCCCGCCTTTTTCCCCATCTCTATGTCGGTATCCAATCTATCGCCCACTATGACAGCGTGTTTTTCCTCAATATGGTAGTGTTCCATTATCAACCTGAGAAGGAAAGGGGATGGCTTGCCGATGAGTAGTGGTTCCCTACCCAAGGCTGATTGAAGGGAGGCTACTATCGCACCCCCTCCGGGGACGATTTTGTTCTCCATAGGGAAGGTATAATCTTTGTTTGTGGCTATGAAGAGTGCTCCTTGTTTAATCGCCTCAAAAGCAAGGCAGAGTTTTTTATAATTGAATTTGCGGTCTAATCCCACCACAACGCAGTCAACATCCTCGCTCGGAGAGGAGGTAACTTCTATACCGGCCCAGCCAAGTTCTTTCTTGAGCCCTTTCTCTCCTACAACCAATGCTTTTTTGAGGTTCCGGTCTTTTAAATAAAGGGCTGTCCCCCAGGCGGATGTGAAAATCTCCTCTGCACTTGCTTTGATGCCCATATGGGCAAGCTTTCTTTTATACTGAAAGCGGGTCATCGTGGAATTATTGGTGAGGAAGGCTATGAATTTTCCGCGCTGGCGAAGGGATTCTATAGTCTCTTTAGCTTTGGGCAAAGGGAAATTGCCCCTATATATGACACCATCTAAATCGAATATGACGAGCTTTATCCCTTCCATCGACCGGGGTTCGCTTGGAAAACTATTTCTCCTGTTTTCCTTCCCGTAAGCTCGGCTATTATAGGACATTTTGCTTTCAAGAGGAAGAAGGCGGGGTAACGAGTTTCGTCTAAGGATTCGAGGTTAGCCTGTCCTTTAGCTATTATCAAATCAGCTTCTTCAAGGGCGCGGAGAAAATCAGGAGAAACCTCTTCAAGAATGAAGCCCACTGTATCCATTCCTGTGGTAATGACATTCGTTATTTTATCCAAGCCGGCAAAGTTTGCATCTTCAAGGGTTACATCATTTAATGCTGGCCCACCTCTTACGACAGTGGTTATCTCATAGCCCTTTGCTAAGAGATATTCTATAAAAATTTTGTCATAGAAGATCTCCCCCGCGTTATCCAAAAGATAGAGAAGTTTCCTGCTTCTGGAAAGTTCTTCCTGAAATATCTCCCAATCCTTTTGGGGGAGAGGAGCTTGGAGGGCCGTCTGGAGGGATTTATTAAGGTCTTTCTCAATTGGAAGGGCGTAATCCACTATGTTTCCCGCAATTGCTATTTTGATGGCTGTTTGGAGGGGGTGGTCGCTTCGTGTGAGCAATTGATAAAGGAGCGTATATGCTTCCTTTCCCCTCTCGTTGAATTTTCTCTTCACCTCAAGATAAGGGTCATCTACCCCCACTACCCGCCGCACAACCCTATGCATAGCTAAAGTTATGCTCATTGGTGTATCTGCTTCACTAAAACTAGGGATAAGCTTTGCTACCTCCTTTAAAACCCTGAATGTTGTCCCCTCATTTGCTCCTGATAAGGAAGTAGCTTCCAAGCACTGCCTCATCACGCAGATGATGCAGTCAGGTTTTATTCGCATCTTATTCTTCTATTTCTTCTTCTATACCTTTTTCTTCCTTTTCTTCCTCTACCCTCTCTGGTTCTACCTTTTCCTCTTCTCCTTGGCGGAGGGAAGCTATCACCTCCGTCTTCTCCTTTATTTCGGCGTCGAGTCTTTCAATTTCCCGGCAAATAGCTATGAGAGCGGAGTTTTTGACCAAGCCCTTTGGGAAAAGGGCATACACCTTCTCTCCTATTTTTTGAAAAAGTTCCCTTTTCTGTGCCTCTAATTTCTTTATTTGGAGGCGTAGCTTGGCGATCTCTGCCTGCACCTGAACAGTTTTGCCTATCTTGCTGAATATATCCTTTATCTTTTTTTCCCTGCCGGAATCGGGCATAACTCTATCACTTCCCTTCTTTAAATTTCTCAATAATTATATAATAAATAGGAGGAGTATTCAAATCCTCTTGGAAAGGGGGTATTGACTATTTATATCTCTATGGTTTAAAATTGTATTATCTTAGGAGGTGTTAGCCCTATGAGAGAAGCCGTAGATTGGAAAACTAAATATCGGGAATTGGAGGCTGAATATGAGAAACTGCTGGCCGAGAACAAGGTGCTGAAGGACACGATAGAAAACCTGAGGGAGCGGGTAGAGGAGTTAAAGAAACAAGAGAGGCCGGTGGTGAGCCAGGCTCCCTCTACTGTTGTGGAGGAGGCAGCCGCCCCTATTACGACTATAGAGGAATTGAGGGACACCCTGAAGAGGCTGGTGACTAAGATAGCGATGATACTTCAGGCGGAGAAATGCGTCATAAAACTATACGATAAGGAGACGGGAGAATTGGTTGCTCAACCTCCTGCTTTCGGTATGAGCGATGAGGAGGTGAAGGTTTACCGCACGAGGGCGACGCAGGGAGTGAGCGGGGAGGCGTTTATGAGCGGACAGCCGATAGTTATTAACGATGCCTTATCCGATCCCCGCACAAGCAAGGAGTTTGTAGGGCTTTTGGGAATAAGGAACTCACTGACCATTCCCCTCATTGTGGAGAGGAGGGACGAAGATGGGAGGGTAGTAGATAAGATAAGGGTAGGGGTGTTGAAGGTGTTCAATAAGAGATACGGGGGTAACTTCACGGATGAGGATGTTCGGCTTGGGTTAGTTCTTGCTCGTTCTGCCGCATCGGTAATCGCCCAAGCAAGGCTCTATCTTGAGGCGTTAGAGGAGAAAAGGCAGTTGGAAGCCACACTGGAGAGCATGCTTGTTGGGGTTCTCGCGGTCAATAATAAAGGGAGAATAACCGTGCTTAACCAAGTGGCAGCGCAACTTCTGGGGACACCCTCAGAGAATGGTGTGGGGACTGATTATAAAGAAACTGTTAAAGATGAAAAGGTGCGGGATTTAATAAGAAGAACATTGGAGAACGGAGAGGAAATAGTGGAGGAGTTGGTGTTCAATGTGGGCACGAGCGAGCGCTATTTTCAAGCTCAAACTGCACCCATAAGGGGAGATAACAACGAGATGATCGGGCAAGTGACCATCCTCTCGGATGTCACCGAACTGAAGAGATTGGACCAGATGAAAACGGATTTCGTCTCCCATGTTTCTCATGAGCTGAGAACTCCTCTCACCTCGATAAAGGGCTTCGTTGCTACTCTACTTGCCGATACCGAGGGTTACTACGATTTGGAAACAAGAAGGGAGTTCCTCCAAATAATAGACCAGGAATGCGATAGACTGACCCGATTGATCAACGACCTCCTCAACCTATCTCGCATAGAAGCTGGTAGAGCTTTAGAGCTTATCTTAAAGCCCGTTAATGTCGCTGAGATAGCAAGAAAGATAGTGGAGATACAAAAGAATTATACTTCTAAACATCAATTTATTGTGGAGGTCAAAGGTTCCGTTCCTACTATCGTTGCTGATGAGGACAAAGTAGATCAAATATTGACTAACTTGGTTGGCAACGCGGTGAAATATTCCCCCGATGGTGGCGAGGTGAGGATAACCATAGAAGAGGAACCCGAAACTGGGGGTGTCCTCATTGCGGTTAAAGACCAGGGAATAGGTATACCGAAAGATGTGATCCCCCGTCTCTTCCAAAGATTTACTCGAGTAGAAGGAAGGAGGGTCGTAGGAACAGGCTTGGGTCTTTACCTGACGAGACATCTCATTGAGGCTCACGGGGGCAAGATATGGGTGGAAAGTGAGGAAGGAAAAGGCTCCACCTTCTACTTTATCCTCCCTCCTGCACCTCCTCCCAAAGAAGAGTGATTTCCCTTAGTGGGCGGGCGCTTTCCTTCCCTTCCGCCCTATGTAAGGAATGGCTCCTAACAAATGGGAAGGGTGGCTTTGTATCTTCTACAATCTTGGGGGTGAATACTCGCCGTTATCACGGCTTCTTCATAGCTCCCTCTGAGGATAGGAAACTTATAATGGCGAAGTTAGAGGAAGAAATATTGATAGAAAACAAGAAATTCCCCCTCTCCTCAAACATCTATAAGGAAGTGGTCCATCCCCAAGGTTACAAAAATCTCCAAAGCTTTCGCTATACAGGATGGTCTGTGGAGTGGATTTACCAGATAGGCGGGGTTGTCATAAGCAAAAAAATCATCTTCCCAAAAGGCAAGGATGCTTTGGTCGTCTTTTACGAAGTTTTAAGAGCGGAATCACCCTTTAAATTGAGAATACTTCCCCTTCTTAACTGCCGTTCCTATCATTGCTTAACAAAGCACAATGACAATTGGTCCGCAAGGGTGGAAGGAAATGTGGTGGAAATAGTTTCTCCCTGTAAGTTTTATCTCCTCTGCGATAGGGGAACATTCAAGGAGACAGGATATTGGTATTACGATATGACATATCCGAAGGAAAAGGAGAGGGGGCTTGATTATACAGAGGACCATTTCAATATAGGAGCCTTTGAAGTGGAACTTAAAACAGGCGAGAAAGTGAGCTTCATTTGTTCAACAGAGCGGTTCAGAGAGACTGGGGATGAACTGCTTTCTAAAGAGGAAGGAAGGGCAAAGCGGCTTCTAAGCAAAGGGGAAATAGGTGATAAGGAATGGGAGATACTCCTTTTATCGGCTGATTCCTTTTTCGTAGAATGGCAGGGGCGCAAAAGCATTATAGCAGGCTATCCTTGGTTCACCGATTGGGGAAGAGACGCGATGATCTCCCTTCCCGGTTTATGTCTACCCACGGGTAGAAGGGAGGAAGGAAAGGAGATAATACTCACTTACTTAGGCTATCTCAAAGGTGGTTTGATACCAAATGCCTTTTTGGAAAGAGAAACACTTTACAATAGTGTGGATGGAGCACTTTGGTTGTTCTGGGCTGTCTACCAGTTTCTTAAAGAAAAATGGGAACAAACTTTCGCCCAAGAGGTTTTCCCTTATCTTATCCAAATTATTGAAGCCTTTAAATGGGGTAAAGCAGAAAGAGTGCGCATTGAAAGAGACGGATTAATTTGGGCGGGAGATGAAGATGTATGTATGACATGGATGGATGCGAAGGTGGCTGGGAAACCTGTTATAACAAGATATGGGAAAACTGTGGAAGTGAACGCTTTATGGGTTTTTGCTCTTAGTTTTTTGAAGGAATTAGCCCTTAAATTAAGGAAAAATTTTCCTTACGAGGATTTGCTTAATTCCGCGAAGGAAAACTTCTCGCAGGAATTCTATGCTCCTAAAGGATTGTATGATGTTGTCAGGGGAGGGGAAAAGGACGAAAGCATTCGTCCCAATCAAGTAATTGCTGGAGCTTTGCCTTATGTCCCTATATCCCAAACTAAAAGAGAGGAGATCGCCCAGCTTGCTCTGGAGGAGCTTTATATTCCCCTCGGATTAAGAAGTTTGGGAAGGAGCGATAGGAGATATAAAGGGTGCTATAAAGGAGGGGTAGAGGAGCGAGACAGTGCCTATCATCAGGGTACCGCTTGGCCATATCTGATAGGTTTTTTGTGGGAACTGTTAAGAAATAAAGGAGAAGGGAAATTGGGATGGCTTGTTGAACCGTTTCTTGGACACCTTTGGGAAGCTGGGTTGGGCACCATCTCGGAGATATTTGATGGTGATTACCCCTGGACACCAAGGGGATGTATAAGCCAAGCTTGGAGCGTGGGCGAGGTTCTAAGGCTCATATGGGAAATGAGCAAGAGTTAAAGGGCTAATTAGATAACTCCTTTTGTAGAGGGGATATCCTCTCTTTCAATTTTAACTGCTTCTTTCAAGGCGAGGGCAAAGGCTTTGAAAGATGCTTCAATTATGTGGTGTAAATTGTCGCCGGAGAGCAACTGTAGATGAAGGGTTATCCTCGCATTATGGGCCAGTTGGCGGAAGAACTCTTCTACCGTCTCCGTTTCAAACTGTCCAAGGTGGGATTTCTTAAGGGAAAAATCCTTCCAGAATCCGCCCCTTCCTGAAACATCAATAACTGCCAGAACAAGTGCCTCATCCATAGGCACGAGAGCGAAGCCAAATCTTTTAATCCCCTTCTTATCGTCCAACGCCTTTTCTATGGCTGTGCCGAGGCAAATTGCTATATCCTCTACAGTATGATGTTGGTCCACATAGAGGTCTCCCTCTGCTTTAACATAAAGGTCGAACGAGGAATGTTTAGCGAAGGTTGTCAGCATATGATCCAAGAAGCCGATGCCAGTTGAGATATCTGCCCTCCCTTCCCCATCTAGTTCAAGCTTTATATGGATATTTGTCTCCTTCGTCTGGCGTTGCACTTCCGCAGTCCTCATATTCGCTCCTCCTTTAATAAATCCATCAATGTTATAGTGATGGGGACGATTATATCTGCTCCCTGCTCTTTAAAAAAACTTTGGTTTTCTTGGTTCACTACGCAAGAAAGAAGCGAGGGGTCATCAGGTGGCACCGAACGGAGGTCATCGAGAGCGTCCCCTACATAAATTGCTCGCTTTGCCCCCATCCTATTCGCTAACTCCTTCAGCCTCTTCCTATCCGGTTTGTTCAAACCGTCGTCAGCGGTTATTATGAACTGCTGGGGGATAAACGAGGAGAAACCCGTCATCCGAAGGGCGAGCGTTGTTTCTCCTGCCGTCCTACCTGTGAAAAGTCCTATTTTATTTATAAAGGGAGGAATGTTCTCGGGTCTTAAAAGAACTACCTCCTTTTTATAAAGTCCCTCCCAATTAGGGGAAACGAACTCGGGCTGGAAGTCGTAAACCAGAGGGGTTTCCTTCCCCGCATAAATTTCCTTGAATAAGCGTTCTACCGTTGAGCGGTCGAGCAGGGAGCGAATTTGAGGGAAGTCGCCGGGGATTTTCTCCTCTAAAATCGCCTCCAACTGTTCTAATCCTCCCCCTCTTTTATATATCTCCTCAGCAAGTTCTTTTAAATCCAAAGGGTAGCCGAAGCTGTAGGCAAGGGACATAAGGATGAGGGCAGAGGTTACATCCCAGTCATTGTTGAAACCTCCTGCCATCTTCAAGAACTTTATGTGCTTTTTACGAGGGACGAAGGGGCTGGTTAGTGAATTGAGAGCGAGGTATCTCTTCGTAGTTAGGAGAATCGCATCCCAGAATGAGCGATGCACATCCAAGAGAACACCATCAACATCGAAAACGAGGGCGTCAACCTCCTTTAAAAGAGGTTGAACTGTGGGCTTTATGTATACCCTGTTTTTAAGCTCTGCTTCTTTCATCTTCTTCCAATGCTTCCAATCTTTTGGATATTGAATGGCTATGGGCTAACAAGCCCTCGCTTTCCGCGAGGCGCATAGCAGGTTCGCCATCCCTTTTAAGTCTTTGAGGGGTGTAGGAAATGAGGGATGTCCGTTTAAGGAAATCCTCCACGGAAAGGGGGGAGAAAAAGCGAGCTGTTCCGCCGGTTGGCAAAGTGTGGCTTGGACCGGCTATATAATCCCCAATAGCGGTAGGAGAATACTCACCCACAAATATAGCGCCTGCGTTCCTTATAAACTGCACTATTTCCTCTCCGTTCTCCATCATTATCTCTAAATGCTCGGGAGCGAAGTCGTTGACAAAATCAATCGCCGATTCCAGCGAATCGGCGATTATCACAAAGCCCCTCTCTTCCAAACTCTGTTCTATTATTTCCCTTCTCCCCATAGAGGGGAGGAGGGCGTTTATTTCCCTATTAACCGCTTCCGCAAGCTTCGAGGACAAGGTAATTAGGACAGACCAGGCAAGAGGGTCGTGCTCGGCTTGAGCGAGTAAATCAGAAGCGATAAAAGTGGGGTTTGCCTTTTCATCGGCGAGGATGAGAACTTCACTTGGACCGGTGATGCCCTCGATTGAAACATAACCAAATACCTCTCTCTTCGCCCCAGCTACTATCGCCCCTCCTGGACCCACGATTTTATCCACTTTGGGAATAGTCTCCGTCCCGAAAGACATGGCAGCAATGGCCTGGGCACCTCCCGCTCTAAATATCCTCCTTATCCCAAGTTCATTAGCAGTTACAAGTATCAGAGGGTGAATCTCTCCGTTAGCCCGAGGAGGAGAGCAAAGGATTATCTCCCTTACCCCTGCTACCTGTGCTGGGATAGCGGTCATCAGCAGTGTGGAAGGGTAGGGGGCTTTTCCTCCCGGGATGTAAATACCCACCCTTTCAATTGGGCGGATTAGACTGGCGAGTTTGGTCCCATCGGGAAAGTTCAAAATGGTCTCTTTTAAATTCCTAAAACAGGCTTTATGGAACCTTTGGATATTCCTCATAGCCCTATCAATTGCTCTTGTGAACTCCTTGCTCGCTTTTTCGTAAGCGGATTTAACATCTTCCTCTGAGACGGTAAGGGAAGAAACAAGGGGAGAATCGAAGCGCTGAACGAAGGAGAGGAGAGCGGAATCGCCACCTTCTTTTACCTTCAGGATGATATCTCTTATCAGAGCAAGGGTTGATTCCTCAAAAGGCGGGCGATTAAGGATATTATCTATCTCCCTTTTATCTTTGGATAGCCTGAGGATCCTCACAACTTATAAATATAATTGTTTTGATAAATAATTCAACAAAAACCAGTTTACCTCCCTACACTAAAACCTGTCGGGAATGGAAAGATGGGGGAATCCCTTGGGGAATAGTCTCCTAAGAAGAGGAATACCTTGGGAATTGTTCAAGTGGACATCCTCGTCAAGGAGAATGTCGTCTACACTCCGATATCCCATAATCAATTGCATTAATTTATTTTGAGGTATCGTCAATACCCAAGTAGAGTTGTCAAGGTTTGGGGAAATGAAGAGCATATCCTCTTGGATATTCATAGATATCTCCCCGATGTCGGTGCGTATAGCGAGCTTACCCCCAAGGTTATTGCCCAACAGGCGGTTCCTCAAGGTTCCCTGGATTTTTGAGAAGAGCGTCTCCAAGTTGACTATGCGCCCCATCCCGTCCCTATTAAAGGGAAATTCTATGGTCAACTTGAGGTCGTAGCGCTGGCAGAACTCCATAAAGGGGTCATCCGGGGGAAGCGAGAGATGGATGATAGGGCTGTTTCTTTCCTCTGCAAAAAACTTGATTTGAGTAAGGAGGGAGGAAAAGAGCTCGGAAGAAGGCTCATTATATCCCACCTCTATGATGACGAAGGGTTTGTCCTTCTCATCAGCAACTATATAACCTACCACCTCCTCGCCATCCAGGATTACATAGGCAATGGCTTTAGATGACCAACCGCTCCCGTGGGTGAAGGTTTCCCACTCCTGAGGGGAACGCACAAGTGTACCAGTTCTCGTGGCGTTGTTGTGGTTATAGATATGAAGTAGAGGTCCCCTGAATTTTGGCCCGAAAGGTTCCGCTTTGAAGCGGGATTGAAAGGAGGGCAAATGCTCTGTTTCCAACTGGGCAGTGTAGTAAGGAAGCACCGTGGCGTAGCCAAAACGATGATAAAAGTTGGGTATACCGAAAAGGAGAGAGACATCGTAGCCCTCTTCTCTCATAAACTCCAAAGAATAATTTAATACTCTGCTGGCATATCCTTTGAGCCGGTGTTTTTCCTCCGTCCAAACACCCGCTATGCCCCCCATCCTTACAATCGAGGAACCTATACGCATCTTGTAATCTATCACCCATAAGTGGCTAACCGGTTCACCCCCCACGAAAAGGGTTAGCTTCGTGGCTCTTTCCTGCCTCGCCTTCTTAATCTCCATAAAAGTTCACACCTCCAATAAGTTGGTCTCCTCCCATTGCAGGGAAGGCAAGCATAGTTTTAATGTCTTTATTTCAGATGGAGCAAACGTCCCTTCCCATTCGCTAGATGGGAAACCCAATTTGAGACTTGCGGAAGTTTCCTTCCCTTCCGCTTCCCAGAGGCGAAATATGATTGCCTCTTCCTCTTCTGCTAATTTAAGAGCCGATAATATCACATTAGAAGGCAAAATTTCTAAAAGAGAAAGACGATTTGGCAGGTCACCTTCATGGGGATGTTCTATCATATAATAAAGAGGGGAATTGAACTCTTCCGCTTTATGAACGACTTTCCCTTCTTTCCAATCTCCCTTGTGAGGGTAGATACGATAGGAGAAGTAATGGAGGCCCTGGTCCATATAAAGATATTCCCTCTCTTTTTCTAACTGGCGGGGAATATGATGGGCGTAGACAGGGCTTCGGATTACGCTGAGGCGCATCTCCCCTCCATAGACATCTCCGCCATATTTTGAGTCGTTGATAAAGGCTACCCCATAACTCCCGTCTTTCCTATCTATGTTCATCCATTGGGAGAGAGGTTCCTCTTCGCCCGTTTGCTCCCTTACTATAAACCCGTAGGGAATGGAGAAAGTAGCCTGGGAATCCTCCCAAGTTGTAGGAAGTGATATCTTTAACATCTTATGCTTCTCGTTCCAAAGAAGCTTAACTTGGACATCAAGGAAGGGAAGCCCCTTATAAAGGACGAAATCCTGCCATAAAGTGCTATCTCCATATCTGCTTTTTATCCTAAATTTCCACCTTATAGGTCCTGTTTCAATCCACTTATGCTCCACTGCTTGGAATCTACCAAGGATGTTGCGGAAGCAATCCACATTATGTCCCCAAGCGTCCCCAGGGTCATCCATTACTAAGGGCACAAGGGCAGGATACTTCAAAGGCTCAACATTGTTCAACTTATCTTTGAAAAGGGAAATATAGCCCTCTCCATCGAATTCAACACATAGTATCTCGTTTTCCATTTTTGGGGAAGGATGGTATTCTGCCTCAGAGGGAAGGAGTTCATATACTGCATAACCAAGAGGGGGAACTTCGGCAAGAAACAAGAAGCGACGCATCCCTGTCAGGCTGAAGGATTGTATCTCCTGCGCCTCTTGGCTCTCTCCCCAGGGTGAGATAACCTTAAGGGAATTCGCATTCCATCCCGAAAGCTCCACTTCAATCCCCTCTATCCGCCGCCAGGAGGAGACATTAAAGACCACGACCGATTGCCCCTCCACCTTTGTCTTCCTCGCTATGCTCTGCATAGCATAATGGGCGAACTTATCGGCTGTGTAGAGGGAGCTTGCCAAGCTGTTTTTAGCATCCTCATAGGCGGGAGGAATGCTTGAGCCCGCGAGTATGTCGTGGAATTGGCAGAATAAAAGGTTCTCCCAAGCTTTCCGGAATTCGTCCTTTGGATAGGGCTTCTGTGTGAGAATATAAGATAAAGTGGCAAGCTTCTCTCCCCCGAGGAGAGCGTTCTCAACCCTTCTGTTAAGGGTTTTTATCACGCTACAAGATGTATAACAACCTCTTGCATGGTGCTGAAGTTCATCTTCTATTAAGGGGTATTCCTGGGTTTTTACTTTTTGAAAGAACTCCTCTGTTGTGGCGAAAAGGAAACGATGGTGGGTAATTTCCTTTCCCATCTTTTCCAGGCTTTTTATGTTTTCCTCGGTAGGACCTCCTCCGTGATCTCCCTCGCCATAGAAAAACATTGCCCTCTCCAATTTATCCTCTAACTCCTTCAAAAAGCGTTCAACATAGGGTTTTAAATCGTCCGTTCTGGTGGCGTAGGAAAAGGGAATGCGGTAGGCAATCACTGAGGAACCATCCCTACTTCGCCAGCGGAAAATGTGGGAAGGGAGCTCTTTTTCCTGGGGTGCAGGGCGCATAAACACATAGAACTGCATCCCCGATTTAACCAGTATTTGAGGCAAAGAGGCGTTATGCCCGAAGGAATCCGGGTTGTAGCCCACCTTTGCCATTTTGCCGAAAGTCCTCTTAAAGAAGAGTTGTCCATAAAGGGAATGCCTGACAAAGGATTCACCGCAGGGAATATTGCAATCAGGTTCCACTATCCATCCACCGACGATTTCCCAGCGTCCTTCCTGGACATACCTCTTGATTCTCTCAAACATCTCCGGTTCGTTTTCCAGGAGCCACTTATAGAAGATAGCAGAGGAAAAGGAGAATTTGAAGTGGGGATAGCGTTCCATAAGATCCAAAACCGCTTTACAGGTAGCCCTCACCACCTGCATACCCTCAGGCCAGCGCCAGAGCCAAACGGGGTCTATGTGGGCGTTCCCTATCAAATATATTTCCACTTTTGCTTGCTCCTTATGGGTTATTTTTTGATATTCTATAGAATAGATTAGAAAGAGGAAAGGAAAACCTATGGCTTTCAAATCAGAAAGAGGGGCATTCCGCTTGTTGCCCTTGATATTGGAGACCTCTGCCCAGCTTGGTGCCTACAAAGTGGAGATAACCCCCGGGGAAAGGCAGGCGAGAGTTATCGCCTATACAGAGCGGGGAAGCAGGGAATTTATGCGTTTATCGAGGAAGAATTATTCCCTTTTAATTGGGGAAGTGGAGGATTACATTGAGCGGGGGATAGAGGAGGTGAGGGTAGGGGAAGCAGTTTTCCGCTTTTCCCTTTCCTTTTTCCCCCTTCGCCGAGGTGACCAAGTGGTGATAAATTTTCACAAATAGGCGTATAGTGAAGTCGGGGAAAGGACGAAAGATGATATTGACAAACTCTGTCCTCAAAATACAAAGATTGAATAAGCTTTAAAAATTTTTATAATTTTCTTGATTAAAAATGGCTTCTCAAAGGACTAAAGGGGAGAGGAATTCTTCTTCTCTAAGGAGTATTATATTAAAGCAGACCTTTTTCCAAGCATCTGTGCTCATTATGTTTTGTAGTTTTTTGAGCAAGGTCTTGGGCTATGCCCGGGAGATGGCGATAGCCAAGTATCTGGGCGCAACAGCACTTACAGATGCTTTTTTCCTTGCCCAAGTTATACCCATCTTGGGAGCAGGTTTGATAACAAACGCTTTTCCTCTTGCTTTCATTCCTTTCTACTTGAGTGAGAAACAACATAGAGAGAAATCGGCTGAGGAATTTGCTAGTGCAGTCTTTTGGGGGGTAGTTTTTTATCTACTTCTGGTTTCCCTTCTCATAATCCTGACATCTATGCCATTAGCGGAGCTTATCGCCCCGGGTTTCAAAGGAGAACAACTACTTCTCACTCGCAAGTTCTTGGTATTTCTACTCCCCAGCCTTTTTTTCCAAGGGCTTATGGGCTTTTTCACCTCCTATCTCCAGGCACAAAAACATTTTCTAACCCCCGCTATTGGAGCAGCTGTCCTTAATGCTCCAGTGGTTCTTATAATCGTTCTTCTTGCCCATCAACATCCTTCGGAAAGTTTAATTCTCGGCTTTAACCTCGGATACTTCACCTACTGTATTATTGTTTTACCCGTTGCGCTCTATTTCGGTTTCAACCCCCTTTTGGCTTTCAATTTCTTTACTCCCCTTGTCAAACGATTTTTCATCCTAATTCTACCCATTGTCATTGGGAGTAGTCTTAGCTATATAGATATGCTCATTGCTCGTGCAATTGCATCTGGTATAGGAGAAGGTATTGTTTCTGCCCTCAATTATGCTTATCGGTTAATGGGCATTCCCTTAAGCATGATAGCCGGTTCAATCGGCGTAGCAGTTTTCCCCTTTATGTCTTCACAAGCAGTGAGCTTAGATAGAAACGCTTTAGTCCGAGAAACACTGCGTAGCCTGCGAGCCACTTGGCTCGTATCTTTTCCAGTAACGGTTATTTTCACAACCCTCTCGCAACCTTTGGTGAGAGTAATGTTTGAAAGAGGTGCATTCACTTCGGAGGATACGATGGTCACTTCTGCTATATTATCCCTTTTCGCGTTGGGTATTCCCGCTATGACCGCTTGGATTATTGCTACGCGGGCATTCTATTCTCTTAAAGATACGATAACACCTTTAAAGATAGGATTCCTGCAAATTGCAATAGACATATACCTTCTCTTTATCCTTCCTAAGTTCATTGGTTACCGCGGGCTTCCTCTGGCAACCTCTATATCTATAAGTGTAGGTTTCCTTATACTTTGGAAAGTCCTTTACCACAAGCTTCCTGAATTAGGAGAGGAGGGAATTCTCCCCTCTTTCGTAAAGGGGCTCGTTATGTGTTTTGCTCAAGCTGGAATCATATATATCCTTCGCTCCCTTATCTGGGTTGGTAATCCTTTCAGTTTATCCAAGAACCTGATGTTTTTGTGCATCCTTGGGGGTGGTAGCTCTCTTTTATACCTTATCGTCGGCTATGTGGTAAGGTATCCCGAAATTGACCTTTTACAAAGAAAACTGACTAAAATCTTCCGGAAGCCGAGGTAAAATATGGGGCATATTTTCGGTGGCAGTCTTAAATTCCTTGTATTGGTTGACTTACCTATTGGAAGTCCTTAAACTTATAAACAAGCAATTTATTAAGGAAATTCAGTGAAATACTGTGAAGAGCGCTAGAGAATACACTGCTTATAGAGAATATAAACTTGCTATCGGGTTGTTTATAGGAGTCCTCTTATTGGTATCCTCGCTACTTGGGGCGTGGAGTGAGCGTTCTTGGCCATTGATTTTCTTTATTATTTATCTTATGGTAGCTGTAAGCGTAGGGTTACAGAGTGGGTTTGCGCTACTGGTAATGTTGATATGCTTGCAACCGCTCGTCCCTTATTACCCCATAGGTTTCCTAAGAGGAGCAGCCTTGCAGGATTTGTTTTTCTTAGCAGGGTTACCTTTGTTGTTGCTATCTATCCCATTCCAGAAAGAGCGACTCAAGACGGTTTTGCCTTTGGCATTACCCTACCTCTGCCTCGCGGCGTGGGCCGCTTTAGGAGCTTTAGCAACCCAGGATAATTTGCCCGACTTCTTAGTTGCCTTGGCAAAGGGTAGCGGTAGACCTGTAATTATAGCACTTGCTTGTCTCTTAACCGGTGCCGCGCTCAAAAATTTCGAGCGCTCGGAGGTCCTACTCAAGGCTATTACACTAACCAGCGCTTTTGAAGCCTTACTCGGGATAACTGCCATGATGTTCAACCTAGAGATAATCGCTGGAGGTTTACACTTAGGTGTTCAAAATTTACCCTACCCACTGGCGCCGGGTTTGGCTCTCAGCCGCCGCTTACATGGAACATTTAGCACTGGCAATTTAACGGGAGCTTATTTCGTCGTTACTTTACCGTTGGCGCTGTCCTTTTTTGTCTCGGCTAAAACAACCAAACAAAAGATGTTGTGGTTGACCAGCGCTATTCTCCAACTTGTGGCTTTGGTTTTGACATTTACCCGGGCATCTATTGTTGCCTGTGTTTTTGCCTTTTTAGTTTTAGGTGTGATGAGTGGTAGAGGAAAATTGAAAATAATGTTCCAAGTCCTCGTTGTCTTAGCGATAGGGTATTTCGTTATGGTATCCATAATACCCGAGATACCTAATCTCGTCGCGGGACGTTTCCTTGGGGCAAGAATAGAAGCACGGTTAGCGCCCGCCTGGGCAGGATTGAAAATGATAGCAGATTACCCTTTGTGGGGAGTGGGGGTGGATAATTCCGTTCCTATAATGGAAACTGACCCCCGATACTCGCTCACTCCTTTCGGAGAAACCACGGTAAGACCTCACAATTCCTTTATTTTCATCGGCGCGGAGCTTGGCATACCAGCAAGTTTGATATTGCTGTGGGCGGTGATAGCCATTACCAGGTTCATATTACGAGCAAGGCGTTTCAGTAGGGAAACTAAAACCGAACTTCTATCCGCGGCAGTTATGAGTGGGTGGATGGGAGAAATCCTTCATAGTTTTACAAATAATCTATTCCACCATCCTTCCCTTATGGTCACCCACATAGCTGTTATCACCGCTTTGACCCCGCTCTTTTTTAACCGGGGTTATACAAATGTTAAGCAAAAAGAAAGGAGAGAACTAATATGAGACAGGTTCTCCAAGACATTAAAACGGGGGAAATAAGGATAGTAGAAGTGCCTGCTCCTCGCCTTCAAAGGGGAGGAGTTCTTGTGCAAAATGCTTTCTCCGTTATAAGCGCTGGCACTGAGAGACAAAGCGTTAGTTTAGGACAAAAGAGTCTTATAGGGAAAGTAAGGGAACGGCCAGAGGTGGTTAAGAAGGTTCTAGATACTCTTGCTAAGGAAGGACTTCGCACTACATTAGCGCGGATAAGAGCACAGTTAGAAGCTTATAGACCTATGGGTTATTCAAGTGCGGGAACGGTGATAGCGGTAGGTAGCGATGCTGAGGAGTTTCAGGTGGGCGATAAAGTAGCCTGTGGTGGGGGAGGCTATGCTATGCACGCCGAAATAATATTCGTGCCCCGCAACCTCTGCATCAAGGTCCCAGACAATGTAAACCTTCTTTACGCAGCCTTTACTACATTGGGTGCCATAGCTCTTCAAGGTATCCACCAAGCTGAGGTGGGGTTAGGGGATAATGTAATGGTTATCGGATTAGGATTAATTGGACAATTGCTTGTCCAGTTGCTCAAAGCTGGTGGATGCAGAGTTATAGGGGTGGATTTGCGAGAAAGAGTGGTTGAACTCGCTTCAAAATGCGGTATGGATAAAGGGATAGTGTGGGATAAAGGAGAAATAGAGAGATTGGTAAGAGAATTTACAGATGGACGAGGAGTAGATGCGGTCATCATAACCGCTTCTACCAGGTCCAGCGAACCTATGCGGATTGTGCCCGATATCATTAGGGATAGGGGGAGAGTTGTATTGGTGGGGAGGGTTGGCACTACTTTCCCTTATATGGCTTACTCCAACAAAGAACTGGAAATAAGGATGTCTCGTTCCTACGGGCCGGGGAGATATGACCCCAACTATGAGGAGAAGGGCATAGATTATCCAATAGGTTATGTTCCCTGGACGGAGCGTCGTAATATGGAAGAGTTCGTCCGGCTTTTAAGCTTGGGTAAATTGAACTTGGAACCCCTAATTACTCATATTTTCCCCCTGGATAAAGCCAAGGAAGCATATGATGTGGTTTTGGGTAAAAAAAAGGAATTCAGCATTGGTGTTGTGCTCCAATATCCTACTGAGCTCTTGAAGCCGGAAAGAAAAATCCCTCTTACCGTCAAGCACAAGGAGAAAGGAGTTAAGCAGGAAATACGCGTTGGATTCATCGGTGCTGGTAGCTTCGCCCAAGCCCACCTCTTGCCCAATGTCCAAAGGATGGAAGGGGTTGTGCTGAGAGGCATAGCCACAGGAACAGGTGCAAATGCTCAAAGGATAGGTGAACGTTTTGGTTTTGAATATTGCACGACCGATTATCAGGACATAATCAATGACCCGGATATAGATTGCGTATTTATAGCCACCCGCAATAATCTCCACGCTCGAGCTACAGCAGATGCAGTGAGAGCAGGCAAAGCGGTGTTTGTTGAGAAACCACTTGCCCTCACTTATGAAGAACTCGAGGAGGTAATAAATACAGTGGAAGAACACGAGGGTAGAGTTATGGTGGGGTTCAATAGACGCTTTTCACTCTATATAAGGGAACTTTATCAAAGCATCACTGAACACGATTTCCCTCTCGTGATAGCATATCGTGTTAACGCAGGTCCACTCCCTTCCGACCACTGGGTATTGGACAAAGAGCAGGGAGGGGGCAGGATTCAGGCGGAGGTCTGTCACTTTGTTGATACACTTATATTCCTTACACGAAGCAAGCCTCTACAGGTATTCGCCTACTCGGCGAGGGGGAACGGGATACCGCCCAACGATAACCTCACCGCCAACATAAGGTTCCAAAACGAATCCATTGCTTCCATAATTTATAGTGGTTTGGGTGATGATTCTTTTCCTAAAGAAAGGATAGAAGTCTTTGGAGGGGGAGCAGTCTATGTAGTTGATGATTTCCGAGAGCTAATAATCGTCAAAGGTGGGAAAAGGAGGCGAAGAAAACAACTCTCTCAGGATAAAGGACATAAAGAGGAAGTGAGAAGATTTATAGAGGCTGTCAAGAGGGGGGGCGAAATGCCCATTCCTTTTGAGGAGATAGTGGCTACGACGCTTACTACCCTTAAAATAGAAGAATCCATACTCGCAGGTAAACCCTTGGATATAGAGATATAACGATGTAATGGAGATGTCGGTATATAAGCAGGCGTTGGATAAGCTGGAGCGGTATTGCGAGAGAGAATTATGGAAGGGGTATGACCCCTATGATGGGTTGAACAGTCCCATTTTTGGGATGCTCCCCCTAAAGCGCAAGCGTCTTTTCCGCCTCGCCTGGAGCTACATGGTTAGAAATTTACCTTTCAACCTTCGTCCCCTTCTGTTAATAAAAAAGGGGTTCAACCCCAAAGCACTTGCCCTTTTCGTTTCATCTTATTGTAGATTGGCCAGGCATTTTAAGGGAAAGAAGTATCTCTCCAGAGCAAGGTTTCTTGCGAGACTTTTAGAAGGCACGAAAATAGAAAGTTTCAGTGGTCCTTCCTGGGGCTATAATTTCCCCTGGCAATCCAGAGCCCTTTATGCCCCCTTAGGAATCCCTAATGCTATTTGTACTACTTTCGCCGGACAAGCACTTCTGGATTTACAAGAGTTAGAGGGAAGAGGTCCCTATAACGCTACCGTGAAGGGTATTTGCGAGTTCATTTTGAAAGATCTAAATCGTTTAGAAACTCCCAAGGGAGTTTGTTTTAGTTATACCCCTTTGGACAGGGTCTGGGTCCATAATGTGAATCTTTGGATATCTGTTTTTCTTGCCAGGGTTTGGTCCCTTACAGGAGAAGCCGAGCTATTAAATTGGGCAAGGAAGGCAGTCGAATTCACTCTCTCCCAACAAAATCCCGACGGTTCTTGGTTCTATGGCATAGGAAATAAAGACCTACTCTATATTGATAATTATCACACCGGGTTCAACATAGTAGCCTTAAAAGAATTCATTCGTTATACTGGGGAGAGAGGTTATGAAGAGGCTCTTCATAAAGGCTTCCACTATTATACCACAACCTTTTTCCTTACTTCAGGGGCTCCTCGCTATTATCACAACAAGCTTTTCCCTATGGACATCCATTGTTGCGCACAAGGCATAATAACCCACACCTGGATGGGTGATCTTGAAAAAGCTGAGCAAATAGCAAACTGGGCTTTGGAGAATATGTTCGACAAAGAAAGAGGTTTTTTCTATTATCGCAAATTTCCCGCCTATACAATAAAGGTCCCTTTTATCCGTTGGGGTGAAGCTTGGATGTTCTATGCCTTGAGCATCTTTACCACTACTAAAGTTAAACCCAGCTGAGAATATTTGGTTGATGTAATTTGATGTCGCTTTTCCGTTATATTATACTTTTAAGAAATAGCTATAGGAGGTTTAGGATTGGTATATGGTTCAAGTCGCACTTATAGGATTCGGCTACTGGGGGCCCAATATAGCACGTTCCCTCAGTGAGCTTCTAGGGGTGAAGCTCTCCTACATAATTGATGTTAAGGAGGAAAATCGGAGGAAAGCACAAGCTCGTTACCCTCAAATAATCGTGGGGGAAAATGCAGATGTGCTTTTGAGCGATCCGGATGTTCAGGGTGTCTTCATAGTGACCCCTGCAAATACACACTATGAACTGGCTAAGAAAATGCTCCAGGGGGGCAAGGATGTCTTTGTGGAAAAGCCTTTGGCTCTTTCTCTTAAAGAAGGGGAAGAGCTTGTGAAATTAGCAAGGGAAAAGGGGAGAATTCTGATGGTTGGGCATCTTTTGCTATACCATCCGGCGGTGCTGAAGATGAAGGAAATATTGGGGAGTGGAGAACTGGGGAAGCTCCACTACTTTTTCGCCCAACGCCTCGGCCTTGGAAGAGTGCGCAGTGACGAGAATGTCCTTTGGTCCCTTGCTCCCCACGATATCTCCGTGCTCCTCTTCCTTTGCGAGGAAATGCCTTCCCATGTATGTGCCCATGGGGGGTGCTTTCTCCAGGATAAGATAGAGGACACAGTGCTCCTCCACATAGATTTCCCTTCTGGCTTAGTTGGTGATATCCAAGTGAGTTGGTTGGCGCCTCATAAGATTAGAAAAACTCTACTTGTGGGGGAGAAGAAAATGCTTCTTTTTGACGATATGGAAGCTTTCGAAAAGTTGAAAGTATACGAGCATTCCATAGATATAGATATAGCCTCCTTCCTACCAACATTTACCCCTCGCTATGGAAACATCTGGGCTCCTTATCTCCCTCCCACTGAACCATTGAAAGCGGAATGTGAAGAGTTCATCCGTTGTATAAAAACAAGGAAGGAGCCAAGGAGCGGAGGAGAAAAGGTGTTAAGGGTTTTAAGTGTATTAGAAGCTGCTCAAAAATCGCTCCAAACCGGGCAAAAAATATCTTTTTAGCCCTTAATTAATATTTAAAAAGGAGGTTTCCCTAATGAGATGGATCAGTGAGAAAGCGAAAATAGGACAAGGGGTGTTGTTAGGTGAGAATGTGATAATAAAAGAAGATGTTGTGATAGAGGACGAGGTGCAGATAGGGAATAATGTGGTAATTTACCCGGGCTGTTTCATTGGACACCATACCCAAATTGGAGATAATACAATAATTGGTAAGCAACCCAGCCCTGCTCCCACTTCCACTGTCAAGATAAAGGGGCAGTTTCCTCCTACCCAAATAGCTCCCTATTGTATCATTGGAACATCGGCTATCATATATGCTGGAACCACCATCGGGGAAAGGACCATGATTGCTGACCTCGCCTCAGTGAGGGAAAATTGCCACATAGGTGATTTCGTAATCGTGGGTAGAGGTGTTGTGATAGATAACGATGTGAAGATAGGGAATTATGTGAAGCTTCAATCCCTTGCTTATATATGTGCTCTCACCACAATAGAGGATTATGTATTCATAGCTCCCTGCGTCGTCACAACAAACGACAATTTTATGGGAAGAACGGAGGAAAGGTTCAAACACAAGGGAGGAGCTTATATTGAATATGGTGCAAGGGTAGGGGCTAACGCCATTTTACTCCCTAATGTGAGAATAGGGAGGGAAGCATTCGTTGCGGCTGGTTCGATCGTTACAAAGGATGTTCCTCCTTATAAATTGGTTATGGGTGTTCCAGCAAGGGAGAAAAGAGAAGTTCCTCCGGAGGAATGGGTGGAAAACCAGGCAGAATTTAAGAAATTCCAAAAGTAGGAGGGAAACCGAATGAAGAAGATACCGCTGGTGGATTTAGTCGCTCAGTATCACTCAATAAAGGACGAGATAGACGCTGCGATAAACAGGGTTTTGGAGAGCGGGCGTTTCATTTTGGGGCCAGAAGTTGAGGAATTCGAGAGATTGGCGAGCGAATACCTAGGGACAAAGTTTAGTGTAGGGGTAGCTTCAGGCACAGATGCGATTCTCCTCGCCCTTGACGCCTTAGGAATAGGCGAAGGAGATGAAGTCATAACTACTCCCTTCACTTTTATTGCTACTACGGAGGCGATAAGGAGAAGAGGGGCGAGGGTCGTCTTCGCAGATATACTCGAAGATACCTACAATCTCGACCCCGAGGAAATAGAGAAGAAGATAACGAGGAAAACCAAGGCTATACTCGTCGTCCATCTTTATGGGCACCCCGCGGATATGGACAAAATAATGGAGATAGCAAAGACTCATAACTTAAAGGTAGTGGAGGATTGTGCTCAGGCTTTCGGGGCGGAATATAATGGCAAGAAAGTAGGCTCAATCGGGGATGTGGGATGCTTTTCTTTCTTTCCCACGAAAAATCTCGGCTGCTATGGGGACGGAGGTTTGATTGTGACCGAAGACCAGGAAGTAGCGGAGAAAGCGAGAGCTCTTCGGGTTCACGGGGCGAAGAGCAAATATAGAGAATATATAGCAGATGGATATAAAAGCAGATTGGATGCCCTACAGGCTGCTATCCTTCGTGTGAAACTGAAGTATATAGACGAGTGGAACGAGAAAAGGAGGGAAAAAGCCCTCCTATATAACGAACTACTGAGAAATGCTCCAATCCGTTTGCCTGTAGAGAAGCCGGGGTGTAAACATATCTATTACTCCTATGTGATAGCCACAGAAGAAAGAGAGCGATTACAAAGCTATCTTAGAGAGAAAGGTATAGAGACGGTGGTTTATTATCCCATCCCTCTCCACCTGATATCTCTTTATAGGGGCTTGAAGTATAAGGAAGGGGATTTCCCAAGGGCAGAGAAAGCTGCCGAAGCGGTCCTCTCTCTTCCTATGTATCCTGAACTCAGCGAAGAGGATATAAGATTCATTTGTGAGGTAGTGAAAGAAGGGCTCAGAAGTTCCTCGTGGTAAGACTCCCTCGGATAAATTAGGATGCGAAACCGCGAGAGCGCACATTATATTTGATGTCGGTTTCTCAAAAAATAAATGTTGACGAAAGGAGGTAAGGCGGTTTACAATTTTAAATAAAATGTTTATTTAATAAAACCAAAGAGAGGTATTTCCTCAGATGCGAATATGGTTTGATTTAGCTAATTCGGCTCATGTATTTCTTTTCAGAGGAATAATAAAATCTTTGCGGGAAAGGGGACATTCTATCGCCGTAACGGTTCGAGATTATGCCCAGACCCGGCAATTAGCAGAGCGAAGTGGAATTCCTCATATAGTGGTGGGAAAGCACGGAGGAAGGAGCTATTACAAGAAGGTTGTTGCTCTTATGACAAGGTCACTTAAGCTCTTAGCCATCGTCCGGGATTTAGATATAGATGTAGCAGTAAGTCATAATTCCCCTGACCAAGCACTTGTTGCTTATGTTCTTCGCATTCCTTTTGTTACTATACAAGACACTGAACGGCAGATAGCCAATCACCTTGTGTTTAGATTGGCCACTAAAGTTCTTGTGCCCTTACCTTTTCCCGATGAGAAGCTTCGCTGGTATGGAGCTTGTCCTCGCAAAATCGCCAAATTTGAGGGTGTTAAGGAAGAAATATACATAACCGATTTTGAACCGGACCCTGAATTTCCTCGGAGGTTAAATCTGCCTATGGACAAAGTTCTATGTATCCTACGCCCCCCCGATTTCTTGGCTCTCCACGACAGGGTTGACAATCCTCTCTTCTACGAGTTTGCCAGATTCCTCTTGTCTCATCCGGAAACGTTCGTTATTATTCTCCCTCGCACCATTCAACAAAGGGATAGACTTATGGGCTGGCAATATAGGTATCCCAACCTTTGGATTCCTACAGAGGCTGTTGATGGTTTGAATCTGATGTATTACGCCGACATAGTAGTAACAGCAGGAGGGACGATGGCAGCCGAGGCGGCGATGCTGGGCACTCCTGCTTATACTCTTCTAAGAAATCTCAGGGCGGTGGACTTGTATTTCGCGGATAAGGGTTATATAACTATAATCTCGAGCCCCCGCGACTTCTCTAAAGTAAAATTAGAAAAAAAGAAAGAATACTCGGTATTTCGTAATTTCGACCTAAAAGAGAAGATTATCAGAGAAATACTAGGCACCGCTTATGGAAATTCAAGTAAATAAGCCGGTTTTACAAAGTTGGTATTTGAAGAGATATTGTATCCGAGAAAAGGGGAGCAGATTGGTTAATTTACTCATTTCGCTTTGCATCCTCGTTCTTATTACTCCTTTAATGGCGTTTTTAGCAATCCTGATCCTTTTTGATAGCCCCGGCCCGGTCATTTTTAAACAAAAGCGATTAGGAAGAAATGGTAAACCCTTCACCCTCTACAAATTCCGCTCTATGTTCTATAGATGTGATCAATCCGTCCACCAACGGTTCGTGGCGCAGGCAATAACATCGTCTGATAAACCCTTGAAATATCGTATAAAGGATGACCCCCGTATAACAAGGGTAGGACGATGGTTGAGAAAATTAAGTCTTGATGAACTCCCTCAATTTTTCAACGTATTAAAAGGAGACATAGATACAGTAGGTCCTCGTCCTTTGCTGGATTACGAAAGCGAATATTTCAAAGATTGGCATTGGCAGAGACAGATGGTTAAACCCGGTATAACCGGTCTCTATCAGGTGAGAGCAAGAGGAACTGTGCCCTTTGACGAAATGGTCAGGATGGACTTGGAATATATCAAAAACTACACTTTGTGGTTGAACCTAAGGCTAATGTTAGAAACTATCTTTGCGGTAATAAAAAAGACAGGAGGTTAGAGAAATGCGATTCGCAGGTAGCACTGCTCTTGTTACCGGAGGAGCTGGCTTCATAGGTTCAAACCTCGTAACAGCTTTGCTTAAAGAAGGAGCGAAGGTAAGGGTAGTAGATAATTTCTTTAGCGGTAGTGCGGAAAATTTGGAAGAGGTAAGGGGGAAAATAGAGTTAATCGAGGGTTCGGTTAGCTCCAGAGAAATTATGAGAGAAGCACTTAAAGGCGTTGACTATGTATTTCACCTTGCTACCGTTAACATCATAGCGGCGGTGTCTTTCCCTCTTTTAGAAGAAGAAACAAATGTAAGAGGCACGGTCAACCTACTTGAACTCTGTAAGGACTTACATATAAAGAGGTTCCTTTACACCTCGTCCGTATCGGTTTACGGTTTTGCACAGCGTTTTCCAATTTCTGAGGATACCCCTCCCAGTTTTACGAGTATTTATCCTGCTGGCAAATACGCCGGGGAAGCATACTCTTTAGCATTTCACAAGTTATTCGGTGTCCCTATAACCATTCTACGCTACTCCAATGTATACGGTCCGAAACAGTCGCCTCAGAATCCCTACTCAGGAGTAATCAGCAAGTTCTTCCTTTGGGCAATTAAAGGAGAACCCTTGCGAATTTACGGTAACGGTAAACAGACGAGGGATTTCGTATATGTAGACGATGTAGTGGAAGCTACTTTAAGAGCAGCGCTTTTACCCTCCGTGGTGGGAGAAGTGTTCAACATAGCTACTGGCAAAGAAACCTCCATCAATCAATTGGCAGAGAAGATCGTTTCTCTCGTTAACCCCTATGCAGAACTAAAGGTAGAATACCTCCCCAATAGAGAGATTGACAGTATTCCTCGACGTGTGCTCAATATAGAGAAAGCAAGAAATATTTTGGGGTGGCAACCCTTGGTTGACTTAGAGGAAGGTTTGCGGAAGACCTATGAGTGGTTTAAAACCCAAACTCTTGAGGATTTAAATTTTGGATGAGTAAATCCTTATTATATATAATATTCTTGCTATGCCTCCTAAGGGTTTTTTATTCGCCGGGGTTAACTGCGGTATAAAAAAAGAAGAACTTGACCTGGGTATCATCTTCTCTCCAACGCCCGCCGAATGGGCGGGAATGTTCACTACTAATGCCTTCAAAGCGGGACCCGTCTTGGTGTCCCAGAGTAAAGTCCAAAACAAGGTGAGAGCTATCATCGTTAATTCGGGCATCGCAAACGCGGGAACAGGAGAAAAGGGGATAAGGGACGCGGAGGAAATGTGCCGGATGTTGGGGGAAAATTTGGGGCTGGGAGAGGATGAGGTATTGGTCGCCTCAACTGGTGTTATAGGTAAAGCCCTTCCTATGGAGAAGATCAAAGAAGGAATAGGGAAGGCGATAGCCAAGCTTTCCCCTGATGCCTTCTCCCTATTTGCCAGGGCTATTATGACGACGGATAGGTCTCCTAAAATCGTTGAGCGAGAACTCTCTTCGGCTAAGGGGAAGGTTAATATATTGGGTATAGCGAAAGGAGCAGGAATGATTCATCCCAACCTGGCAACGATGCTCGTCTTCATCTTAACCGATGCGAAAGCACCAGGTGAGCTTTTGAAGAAATATTTAAAGGAAGCAGTGGATTCGTCTTTTCATTGCCTCACCATAGATGGCGATACTTCAACTAACGATTCGGTCTTCCTTCTGGCAAACGGGGAAAGTGGGATAGAAGTGGGGGAGGCTTTTAGAAAAGTCCTTGGAGAAGTTTGCCTTGAGCTCAGCGAAATGATAGCAAAGGATGGGGAAGGCGCTACCAAGTTGATAAGGATTAAAGTAATGGGAGCACCTTCCCGAGATACGGCAAGGGAAGTAGGGAGGAGAGTAGCCATATCACCCCTTGTTAAGACCGCCTTATTCGGTGAGGACCCCAATGTGGGACGTATCCTTTGTGCCCTCGGCAACTCCCCCTGTCCAATAGAACCGGGGAAAATAGATGTTCACCTCGGCGGGTTCAAAGTGGTGAGTAAGGGAACGCTGATTGATTTTCCCTACGAAGAGTTAAAGGGCTACCTTGCTAATAGGGAAATAGAGGTAAACATAAACCTGGGAATGGGAGAGGGCGCAGCAGTTGTTTATACTTGTGACCTTTCCTATGAGTATGTTCGGCTAAACGCTGAATACACAACATAAAAAGGAGGGAGAAAATGGAGGATTTGAAGCGAAGGGCGGAAGTTTTAATGGAGGCGCTCCCTTATATAAGGCGCTTTTGGGGAAAGAAGATGGTGATAAAGTATGGCGGTTCAGCTATGGAGGACCCTGTTATGAGGGACGAGGTCCTGAGGGATATACTCCTGCTTCATCTTGTTGGGGTGAAGGTCGTTTTGGTGCATGGAGGGGGGATAGAGATAAACCAATGGATGAGGAAATTGGGCAAGGAGCCTGTCTTCCTTGAGGGAAGAAGAATTACAGATGAGGAGTCCCTGGCAATAGTGGAAATGGTTTTGGCCGGGAAAACAAATAAGGATTTGGTAGCAAGACTATGGAAATTAGGGGGGAAAGCGGTGGGTATATCGGGCAAGGACGGGGGGTTTCTCATTGCGAGAAGAAAGGAAGGGTGGGGGGAGGTAGGAGAAATAGAGAGGGTCAATCCTCATATATTGGATGTCCTTATGGAGGAATCTTATATCCCTGTTATTTCCTCAATTGCGATGGATGAGGAGGGTAGGGGGCTTAATGTTAATGCGGATACCGCTGCGGGGCATATTGCGGGGACGATTGGGGCAGAGAAACTGCTCATCTTGAGCGATGTGCCCGGTGTTCTGGAAGAAGAAGACAAGGAAGAAAGTCTATTATCTTTGATAAAGCTCGGGGAACTGGAGGGGATAATGGGGAAAGTAAGCGGAGGTATGAAGCCAAAGTTGGAGGCTTGTAAGATAGCACTCACAAAGGGAGCGAAAAGTGCTCATATTATAGATGGTAGGATTCCCCATTCTCTCCTTATGGAGATTTTCACCGACAAGGGACTGGGAACAATGATAATTAAGGATTAAGGGAACTACCTTCCCAATTTACTGTATAATTCTTTCTCTACTTTCTCCTTTATTACCCGCCACCAGTCATAGTTTTCTCTGAACCATTCCACGGTCAACCTAAGTCCTTCCTCAAAGGAGACTTTTGGCTCCCACCCTAATTGCTTTATTTTAGACGAATCTAACGCATAGCGGATATCATGGGCGGGGCGCGAGCCCCTAAAGATAATCCTGCTTTTGGACTCTGGAATCAATCTCAAAATCGTTTCTGCTACCTCAAAATTGGTGAGGAGATTCCCAGCGGAGATATTATAAATCTCCCCGGGTTCCCCCTTTTCTATGAGAAGGTGAAGCGCTGAGCAATGGTCCTCAACGAAAAGCCAATCCCTTGCTTGCCCTCCACCGTCCCAGAGAGGGAGGGGAAAGTCCAAAAGTGCATTAGTGATGTGGCGAGATATAAGCCTACGAACATCGAGATAGGGACCATAGTTGTTCGTGCTCCTCGTGATTATCGCTGGGACACCGTAGGTTTTGAAGTAGGCGAGGCAGAGGAGGTCACATCCCGCCTTTGAGGCAGAGTAAGGACTGGAGGGATTGAGGGGATGGCTTTCATCAGCAAAGCCCTCAAAGATAGGACCGTAGACTTCGTCCGTTGAGACCTGGATGAACTTTGATACCTTGTATTGTCTCGCCTTTTCTAAAAGTAGGTTCGTCATAAGGAAATTGGCTGAAGCGATCAGAGGATTGAAGATGCTTTCATCAACATGCGCCTCAGCGGCAAAGTGAACGACGACCTCCGGTAAATATCTTTGGAAGAGGAACTCCAGAAGTTTTTCGTCCCTCGTGAGGTCGGCATAGAAGAACCTCACATTGGGGGAGTTGATGAAAGGAGCGAGGTTCTCCAATCTCCCTGTGGAGAGATTATCAACAACAAGGACGAGGATTTCTTTTTCCCTTCCCAGTATATAGCGGAGGAAATTTGTCCCTATGAACCCCGCCCCACCGGTTATTAGGATGCTCCTCAACTTCAAATCCTTATACCTCCTTCAATTTTTGTTCCCATTATACATATTTTAGAAAAAGGAGCAAACAGGTTCGAACTTTTAATCTTTTGTGCTACTCCTTGTCAATGAGTAAAGGCAGAGAATGGAAAGGGTTAGGTATAGCCCGAAGAAAAGCCCGGGGGAAAAGAAAGAAAGGGAACTTCTTGCCCCCAGTGCCCAGTTGAATCCCTCTACACCATAGGTGAGAGGGTTGAGAAGAACGAGGTAGCGAACAAGAGGAGGAAGAGAATAAACCGGAAGGAAAATATTGGAGAGAAAAAGGGACAATAGAAGAAAGCCAGAGGAAACATAAAGGAAGTCAAGTGGTTTGAATTTCAAGGGAAGCGAAAGCAGGAGGAAAAAAAGGGTATAAAGAAAGGTAAAGAGAAAAGAAGTAATAAGAAGGAGAGGGAAGCTGGCTAAACTACCTATCCTTGAGAAAATATAGACGAGAAGGAAAAAGAGGATAGCTTGGATAATGGTCACGAGGGAGGTAAAGGAGAGCTCGCCGAGGAAGATATAGAGGGGGGGTGAACCGGAGAGTTTACACAAATTCCAAAAGCTTTTTCCTTTTTGGACAAAGCCGAAGATGATGAGGAAAGATGTGAAAAGGAAGGCCAGAGCTATTGCACTGGGGAGAAAATAGAGGGAGGAGGGTGTTGCACTGGCAGATTGAACTGTGGAGGATAAAAGATGGAAGAGGAAGGGGATGGCTAAATAGGCGAGATATAGCCTCATCTTTATCGCCCAAGATAGTTCCATCCAGAAGACCAAAAAGAGGACTTCCAAGTTAACCATTTCCCCCACCAATGAGGGACAGAAATACCTCTTCTAAGGTTACGGATTGAGGAAAAGCGGTCTGGAGTTCGGGTAATTTCCCCGAGATCGTCCTTTTCAAATGCAAGGGTGTATCGCAAGCTATTATTCTGCCTCGCTTCATAATTGCTACTCTATCGGCTCCTTCAAACCATTCTCCTCTTGTGCTTGCCCATAAAATCGCCGTATTGTGCTCAGCTCGCAAGTGGGAAATTTGCTGCCAGAAAAAGTCCATCCCCTCAGCGTCTAATTTCGACTCCGGCTCGTCCAATAAGAGAAGAGAAGGTTCGTTGAGGATTACCCTCACGGCATTAACCAATCCCTTTTCCTTAAGGGAAAGAGAACTCACCGTTCTTCCTCTCAGTTCCCAAATTCCCGCCGCGTTGAGGTATTTACTTATCCGTCTTCTTCTCAGGTGAAAGGGTATACCGAGGAAAAGGGAAGAAAACCAGAGGTTCTGCCAAACGGTGAAAGGAGGGATGAGAACATCTTCACTCAGCCAAATGCCCATTCTTCGTAATACGGAACGCTCCCTCCCTCGGGGCTCTACACCCAGCAGTTTGAACTTTCCTCCATCCGGTTTTTCCAGTGTAGAGAGAATGTTCAAGAGGGTGCTTTTCCCTGCTCCCGCTGGTCCGAGGATTCCCATAAATTCGCCCACCTCCAGGGAAAGATTTACATTATCTAAAACCACCATTTTCCCCCGGCTTTTAACAAGGTTCTCCACCTCTAAAGCTTTTAACCCATATCCTGGAACAGCCATAATCTGTAAAGGCAGTGTTCGGATATAGGGGGGCGAGTTTCCCCTCTGGTCTCTGATAAAGTCGGTGGTTAACTTAGCGGGGATGCCCTACAGGGATAAGATAAACTACCTCGCCCTCAGGTATACCGGTTATTTCCTTAACCCTTTCGGGGTCGAAGGAGCCAACTGGTACAGAGCCAAGTTTAAGAGCAACTGCCTGAAGGTGAAGGTTCTGGGCTATGTGTCCTGCTTCAATGTGGACGAACATTTTCGCCCTCTCACCATATCTTGCTGTGCGCTCGTATATGGCGGAGAGGACGAAGACAACCCCTGCATCCCTAATCCACATCTGACCGAATGCCGCGGCAGCGAGTTCATCTATTACATCTCCTTGCTTTATTTTCTCCAACCTATGCCCCTGAGGAATGTAATGGAACACACCTTCTTTGTTAACGATGTAAACCTCGTATGGGTAGGTAGCGCCAGCTGATGGGGCCGCGCGTAATCCTTCACCCGCTTCCGTTATTCCCTGGGCGGCCCAAAGGAGTTGGGAAATTTCCTCTAAGGAAAGGGGAGTGCCGGTAAAGGATCTGACCGATCGCCTTTTAGCTATAGCCTCCTCAAGGGACATCTCCCCTTTCAAACGGGGCTGTGGTAGGCTGATGCTTTCTCCCACCTTTAAAGAAGCAAGGTTCCCCTTATTATCTTCGCTCCTTTGGGCGAGACACAAAACAACTAAGCCCAAAATAAAGATTATCCCGCCAAAAGCTATCTTTCTCCTCATATTTTTGATACCTCCTTTCTTATTAATAAATTAAATGAAAAGTCTTTTCTGCCCTCCTCTTTTTCTTTCCGTGGCCAAGTTATGGGCAAAAAGGAGAGGAGCGGGAAGGCGTTGTCCATCCTTTATGGTTCCCTTTATTATTTTCAGAGCAGTTTCAAGGTCTATCCTATGCCCAGGGGAGATGAATATGGGCGGTTTTCCCTCGGCACTCCTCAATGCAATAGCGACGACATCCTTACCATCACTTAAATAAGCCACTCCTCCTTGTTCATTAGGGATGGGTGGTAGAGGAGGGTAGCCCTGTTTTTCCCCTAAAAGCCAGGATTTAGCACAGCCTATGGAAGGTTTGTCCAAAAGCAAGCCTATATGGCAGGCTATGCCGAATCGCCGCGGATGAGCTATCCCCTGCCCATCTACTAATAAAATATCGGGTTCACTTTTTATTCTCTTAGCACATTCTATTATAGAGGGTGCTTCCCTGAATGCCAGCAATCCGGGAATATAAGGGAAGTTGATCTTAACTGTGGCGACCTCCTGCTCCACGATGTCCAGTTCGGGAAAACTCGTTACCACTATGGCAGCGAGCGATTGCTCTCCCAAGAAGGATACATCTATGCCTGCCACCAATCTTATTTCATCCACATCGAAATCAGGGGAAAGCTTCAACCTCTTGACTAGCATTCTTTGTATCTCAAGTGCTTCTTCCTTACTTACATCCCACTTGTGGAGTTGAAGGACCTCCATTTTCAAAGCAGCTCCTTTACATCTACGGTTTTTTCGGTTTGGATGGAATGGAGGGCGACAAACACCATTGCCAGGCTTTTTAAATTATCTCTAGCGTTACACTCGGGCTGATCTCTCCGCTCCACAGCTCTGCGGAATTCTTCCAGCACTAAATCTCTCCCCTCTGTGGGTAATGGGAGCAGTTCCACAGGACTTAAATTCCCTTCCTTAGCCTTGAAAATGCCATTCTCGTTCCAGATAATGGCAGTTTCATAACCTTGAATCCGCCATACACCATCCCATGGTGTTTCCACCCCACCGCTGACCCACGAACCGAAATAGCTCGCTCGGATGTCCTTCTCCATCTCTATAAATGCCATAAGGCAAGGGTCGCCCTCAAACCAAGACCAGGAAGGACGCCAGGAAAAAGCGGAGATGCGTTTAGGATCAGAAGCAGTCAAAAAGCGCAGTAGGTCAAAATGATGAATCGCCATATCTATAAGCAATGGATACGGCATCTTCTCTCTAAAGCCCCCAAAATGGGGCGCCGTGTGAAATGATACCTCCACATAACTTAATCCCTCAAGTTCTTCTACTACCTTTCTAAGGGTCCTTGCTGACTTGCTAAAGCGGTAATTTTGGCTCACCATCAATATCTTGCCTTTTCTCTCTGCTAATTCTGCCATCGCTTTGGCATCTGCTATGTTATCTGCTAATGGCTTCTCACAGAGAACATCTAAACCAGCCTCAAGGGCTACCTCGGCTAATTCCCTGTGGGTAGAAGGAGGAGTGACCAGGAGAACTGCATCACTGGTTTTTTTCTCTATAGCCTCCGCGAGATATGTGAAACCCATATCCTGAGGAAGCCCTCTTTCCTTTAATGCCCTATTCAATATTTCTCCATTTATATCTACCAGAGCAGTGAGCTTGACATTGGGATTTTGTAATACGATATCTGTCCAAGACCAACCGAATCCTCCTGCTCCTACCTGGACTAACCTAAGCACCGAACATCCCTCCCTTAAGAGCTTCTGCCACTGCCTGAGCAATTCGCCGGGCAAGTTCTTCATCGCTGAGAGGAAGAACATCCTTGGTCCTCTCAGCGTGGGCACAGGCTTGACAATTCTTGCACAAAATATTGGGAGTGGAGCATTTGCCTGAGGAGTTGAAGATATCCATATAATACTCTACAGCCTCTTTTACACCTTGCTTACAGGCAGACATAATATCGGGGTATGCTACCCTGTTTCCATCCCTGTTTATTAACTCCTTAATTTTTTCTGTGGCTGACCTTTCCATATCATAGTAAATATTTATCTTTCTTACCCCCAGTTCCACAGCTTTTTTAACATCCTCAGGTGGTATTCCTGAACCGCCATGGAGGACAAGAGGAACATTGGTGAGTTCTCTAATTCTTTTGAGGCGTTCGAAATCCAGCTTAGGTTTTCCTCTGTATTTACCGTGGACGGTGCCGATTGCCACTGCGAGGGCATCGCAATTTGTCCTTCTCACGAATTCCGCTGCCTGAAGAGGGTCGGTAAGAAGCTCTGGTGGAGGTGCTTCTCCACCTTCTGTCCCACCGTATCCTCCTCCCACAGCTCCTAATTCTGCTTCTACAGACACCCCCACGGAATGAGCGAAATCCACTATTCTCTTCGTCATCTCCACGTTTTCCTCAAAAGGTAGATCTGAGCCATCAAACATAACAGAGGTGAAGCCACATTTTATCGCCCTCATTATCGCCTCAAGGGTCTTACCGTGGTCTAAGTGGACGGCAACAGGGACGGAAAGTTTCTTACTTGCCTGATGGATAGCGGGAGCGAGTGCTTCCATATCCACGAAATCAAAATGCACTTGAGCCACACAAAGGCAAAGAGGAGAAAGTTTGTTCTGAGCTGCTTCCGCTACAGCCTGAAGCCACTCTAAGTTCACCAGGACAAATCCCCCCACTGCATAACCCCTGTCCTCAGCGTCTTTGAGTAGCTCCGTAAGGGTGACCAATCCCATTATTACTTACCTCCTCTTGGGGCAAGTAGCTCCCTTAATCTCCCTACTTCTTGGCGGTCAATTAGGCTGATTATTGTGTCCCCACTTTCCAGCATCGTGTCTCCCGTGGGAACGATGAACTCGTTTCCCCTAACGAGGGAAAGGAAAAGGCAACGAGGAGGAAGGTTTATGTCCTTGACGCTTTTTCCCACCACGGGAGAACCTTCGCTAACGGTTATCTCCACAATATCCAAGCCCCCTTCTTTAAAGGTAGCGAGATGATGAACCTGGTCCACTTCTATTTCTTGCTTTATAAGGTCATAGATGATGCGGGTGCCGCAAATTGTATCGTCAACCCCGAGTGCCTTAAGGACATATTCGTTCTGGGGCATATTGACGCGGGCTATGGTGCGGGGGACATTGAATTTTCTTTTCGCCAGTTGGCAAATGGTAAGGTTATCTTCGTCGTGTCCCGTTACCGCCACCACTACATCCGCACGAGAGCAACCGACTTCCTGTAAGGTGCGCATCTCGCATCCATCCCCTAAGAATACCACCTCGCCTAAATCGCGTTCCAACATCGCCCAGCGATTCTTGTTCTTCTCTATTAGGAGGACTTCGTGCCCATCCCTCAGCAATTCCTTAGCAAGGTTAAGACCTACCTTCCCTCCGCCAACTATTATCACATACATATTAATACTCCCCCTTTGGTAGTTTGTCCAAGATGATGTTTGAGATGATGGTCGTTTGACAAACAGTGGGTATACCGAGTTCCAGATAGGTATCTGCTCTAAGGGGGTCGTTTATCCTTGCTAAAACGAAAGGCACTTTGAATATATCCCTTGCCATTTGGGCTACCATCGCATTGGTGTTGTCCCCATTAGTGAGGGCGAGAACCACATCCGCTTCCTCGATTCCAGCCGACCTTAGCGCTTCCATATCTATCCCTATACCCGCTATCCTCTTACCGGGGAAGTCCTCGGGAAGGCGACGGAAGGCGTCGGGATCTTTATCTATGACCGCTACATCCCATCCTCCTTGGGAGAGAGACTGCGCTACCATAGAGCCAACTCTACCGCAGCCAACAATTATAGCCTTTTTCATAACATATCTCACCTAACTATATTATAATAGATTTCATCCCGGGCTGATGTATCCCTTCCTGCGAAATTCCTTCAAGTTCTCAAGTATTCTGCCCGTGCCCACTGCGACACTGGAAATCGGATCCTCCACCAGCTTGAAGGGAATACCCAATGACTGACTTAAATAGGAGTCCAGTCCCCGTAGGAGAGAACCACCTCCCGTAAGAACTATACCTTTCTCTGCTATATCCGCCGATAGCTCGGGTGGTGTGCGCTCTAATACCTCCTTGACCTTCTCTTCTATTACCTGAACAACCTCCAGGAGTGCTTCCCTTATCTCGTGGGCATTCACCCGCACAGTTTGAGGTAATCCCGTCAGCAAATCGCGCCCTCTTACCTCCAAAGAAGGGGGGTCGTTCTCGTATTTTTCCAAAGAACCTATCTTTATCTTTATCTCCTCAGCGGTTCGTTCTCCTATCATAAGGTTGCTTTTCCTCCGAAGATACCTCGCTATCGCCTCATCCATATCTATACCCGCCTGGCGGATGGAAGCACGCACTACTATGCCCCAAAGAGAAACAACACCCATGCTGGTAGTTCCTCCCCCAATGTCTACCACCATGTTTCCGGTTGGAGTATCTATAGGTAAACCCGCTCCCAGAGCGGCAGCTATTATCTCATCCACAGGGTAGACCTCTCCAGCCCCTGCTTCTTTACAAGCATCTATTACCGCTCTTCTCTCCACCCCTGTGGCACCTGTATGCACACTTATCACCACTCGTGGCTTGAATAGGGAACGATATCTAATGAGCCGTTTGAGGAGAATGCGAAGCATTTGCTCGGTGGTGGTGTAATCGCCTATAACTCCCCCCACGAGGGGACGTCCTGCAGTTATATTATCAGGAGTTCGTCCAAGCATTATATATGCTTCTTCCCCAATGGCGAGCACTTCCCCCGTGAGCATATTCTTAGCCACCACCGAGGGTTCCCTTAAAATTATTCCCTTCCCTTTGGAATAAACTATGGTGCTATAGGTGCCTAAATCTATGCCCAGTTCAGGTGTCAGAGCACACATTCCTTGCTTTCTTCTCTTATCCTTCTTACGGAGGCGCCCAAAGATGTCAACTTGCTCTCCAGATCCTCGTATCCTCTATCAAGGTTTTCTAATCCGCTCAGTTCGCTTCTCCCTTTAGCTATCAAACCAGCTATAATCAGTGCCGCTCCTGCCCTTAGGTCCGTTATCGTGACAGGTGCACCAGTAAGTTCCTTCACACCCCTTATGATAGCTGTCCGTCCCTCCACTTTGACATCTGCCCCCATTCTCGCTAGTTCGCTTAAATATTTGAAGCGACTATCGTAAACGGTCTCCGTCACCATAGAGGTTCCTTCCGCTATGGATAGGAGAGCGGTAAAGGGTTGCTGCATATCGGTGGGGAAACCAGGATGGGGCATAGTGACGATATTAACTGGTTTAATTGGTCTTTTACCAATCACACGCACGGCATCCTCCATCTCTATAACCTCGCAACCTGTTTCCCTTAATTTTTCTATCACCGGTTTCAAATACTGAGGGTTTATTCCCTCTACTATTACATCGCCTTCGGTAGCTGCTGCTGCTATCATAAATGTTCCCGCTTCCATCCTGTCTGGCATTACTCTATAAGTAATTTCCCCAAGCCTTTCACTGCCTTTTATTTCTATTACCCGGGAGTCTACATATTGGATATGAGCGCCAGCTTGGTTGAGGAAATTAAATAGATCGTGAATCTCGGGTTCCTCGGCAGCATTGTGGATATATGTTATTCCCTTAGCTGACACAGCTGTTGTTGCGAGATGGCAGGTAGCACCAACGCTAGGGAAATCAAGATATATCTCTGCTCCCTCCAGGGAATCCGCATAGGCTTCCACATAACCGTGTTCCATCCTTATTTCTGCTCCCATAGCTTGAAGCCCTTTCAAGTGGAAATCTACAGGACGGGTTCCTATATCACAACCTCCCGGTAGGGGAATCCTTGCCCTCCCACAACGAGCCAGCACGGGACCTAAGACATTAAAAGAAGCCCTCATCTTCTTAACTAATTCATAGGGAGCCTCGCAATTATCTATTTGGGTGGCGTCTATCTCCACCGCTTCCCCTCTAAAATTGGCCTTCACTCCCAACGCCCTCAGCATCTCCAGCATCGTCCACACATCGCCTATGCGGGGAATATTGAAGAAGGTAGTCTTACCCCTTATGAGAAGGGAAGCTACCAAAGTTGACAAGGCGGAGTTTTTACTTCCGCTCACCCTCACCTTTCCCTCTAATCGTCTACCCCCTTCTATTATCATCTTCTCCATCAACGACCACCTCCTATCCTCAAATTTTTCACTCTCAAAGCGGGCATTTTCACTCCCGGCTCCTCCCTAAAATCTCGGGAAATAGCATCTATATTTTCTAACAATTCAATCATATTGAAACCGAGCATCGTGTTCTTTAGAGGATATGTTTTTTCTCCCTTCTCCACCATAAAGCCGAAGTCTATGGGACCAGATACATCTCCACTCACAGGATTGGGCTGGATAGATGTTGAAAGAATAAGAATGCCGTATTTCATATCCTCTATCATTTCCTCCAAAGTCCAGTCTCCTAATTTTATCTGGAGGTTGGTAGGAGCAATCCCTACGCCCCCACGATAAGAGCCACGAACCGCGTGTCCCGTGTTCTCCTCGTTTCCCTTTCCCGCGGTATAGGAATTGTGGAAATATGTCTTCAATACGCCATCTTCTATGAAGGTAAGTTCTTTGTGGGGAACGCCTTCCCCATCGTAACTTGATGAGGACATACCCCCTTCTATAAGGGGCAAATCCAACACACTCAAACCCTCCCAAGCGATTTTCTGTCCCTTCTTATCCGCAAGGTAAGACCTTTTTCTTTGCACCTCCTCGGCAGCCGCTGCTGAAGCAACTGCTTGCAGAATGCTTCCAGAGCCAAGATAGGAGAACACCACGGGATAGGAACCGGTTGGGGCTTGTCTCGCTCCAAAAAACTCCCTGGCCTGCAAACAAGCTTTTTCCCCTATATCAAGGGGTTGGAAATCCTTCAACCTCCGAGCTTCATCAAAATCGAAAAAGGAAGCTACCTCACCACTTTTGCTTAACACAACCATTACATAAGCATAGAGTCCCGTCCTTCTATCCTCTATTCCTATCCTCTCTGTATTTGCTAAGGCATAATCCATGCTATAAGCGGATATACCACCCGATACTATAGCATTTTCATCCACCTGCTTAGCCCCTTCTATTATCTCTTCTCCCCAAATAGCTAAATCCTGGGGGGATAAATCTGCCACTTTCTCATCATACAAGCCTTTTACCTTCCTTCCTTCCTCAGGGGAGGGAAGGGATTTAAAATGAGGGTCGGGTTGAGCTGCTCGGGCCAGGGAAATAGCTGCTTCCACCACTTTATTAATGTTTTCTTCGCTGAGGGGGGAGGCGGAGGCAAATCCCCTTCCGCCTTTGTGAAAAGCTCGCGCCGAAATCCCTTCATCGTATCCCACGCTCACTTGTTTAAGGGACGATTTCTCCCAACCGATGTTTATCTCTTTTCTTCTTTCCACGAACACATCCGCCTGCTCTATTCTCCCCCTCAATTTCTCTACCGCTTTAAGCGCTAAAGATAACAAATCTTTTTCCATACTTACCTTCTTCCTCCTACTGTTATCTCCTCCACGAGGACATAGGGGCCGCCGTTATCCACGAAAGCGGTCTGTCCACTTTTCCCGCAGTAGCCAGGGGAGGCGAGTTTGAAATCCTTTGAAACCCCTTTTATTTTCTTCAGTGTTTCCAGGGTCATACCAGACATAGATACATCCCTTAGATGTTCTTTTAGTTCTCCATCCCTCACGAGCCAAGCCTCCTGGACATTAAAAGTGAACTGTCCTCGCTCGGGATAAACATATCCCCATCTTCCCCCTTTTAGATAAACCCCTTCTTTTATTTCCGCGAGCATTTCCTCAAATGTCCAGTTTCCGGGAGCCATAAAGGTATTGCTCATTCTTACGACAGGAGGGACTTCATAGCCCTCGGCTCGGGCGTTGCCCGTGGGCATAGCTTCCATCTTCATCGCGGTTTCCAAATTGTAAAGATAATCCAAAAGTATGCCGTCCTCGATTATCACATTTCTCTTGCTAGGAGTCCCCTCTGAATCGTAGAAATAGAAACCGAAGGCTCCTTCAATAGTAGCATCATCCACGATCGTAACAGAAGGAGCAGCTATTTCTTGTCCCTTTTTCCCCTTTATTATAGAGTGTCCTGACCACACTGCGTCTGCTTCCGCATTATGCCCCAGTGCTTCATGAACGAATAGCCCTACTACCTCGGGGTCAAGGATTGCTGGAAAAGTACCTGCGGGTGGCGGAGAGGCGGAAAGGAGTTCAAGGGCCTTTTTAGCTGCTTTCAGGGAAAATTCCTCGGGATCGATGTTCTCCACTAATTCGTAGCCCCCCGTTCCACCTCTTCTTTCAAAAGCGCTCTGCCTAACCTCGCCTTCTGAAGCAGACACGAAAACATTGGCAAGTGTGTGGACAAGTTTGCTTTCTACTTTTACCCCCCAACTATTATAGACCATCTCTTCCCGAGTGACATCGTTAAGCGATGCGAGGGTATTGCTAAGGCGTTGGGGGTCTACTCCCTTTGCTTCTCTCTCCCACTCCAATACCATCTGCGCCTTATCCTCAGAGGAAACATCTTGAGGGGAAATTTTACACCGAAGTTCCTTTCTATCCTCCAATCCCTCCATCTCTTTAACCTCTGCTTTTTCCCTCGCTTTGCTACCCAAAGCTACAGCGGAGGCTATGGCTTCTTTCAGGCAGGCAGAAAGCGACTTCTTATCGAGGGAAGCGCTGGCGGAAAAACCCCATCCCCCATTAGCGATGACCCTTATTCCTATACCAGCGGATTCCCTTTGAGATAGCTCTTCAATTCTGCCGTCCTGCACCCTTATGGAAGAAGTTAGCTTCCTAACATAACGAGCCTCGACAAAGGAACAACCTTTGTTGTTTGCCTCTTCAATAAGCCATTCCAGCAGTTCTTCCATATCAAAAACATTATAATCTTTCTTAGATAAAGAGGCAACGAAAGTGAAGTTAGGTTTTATTGAATAAAGGGAAAAGGGAAACGACATTAGGTTAGACTTAAAAAATCGTTTCAAGCGAAAATAGATAAATAGTAAAATTTAAAGAGAAATCTTCTACAGAGGAGGTCCATAAATGATTCGTTTTGAGACCGTAAGGGAAAGGCTCAGAAGTCTTCAGCCATTCTTAATTCTAAGAACTGTGGAGCCGTGGGAGGCGAAGGTTGCCTACTATGAGGCACCTGGGAAGTACCAATTTTCGGGGGAGAAGATGATAAAGATGGGAGATGTATGGGGCAATCCAGGAGAGACGGTGTTCCTGAGGACGCGGCTCCAACTCCCTGAAAAAGACGATTTAGCTTTGGACCTCGTCCTGGGCGGAGAGGCGCTGGTTAGATTGAATGGGAAGGCTTACCAGGGCTTAGATGCCAATCGCAGGATCGTCCCCCTGCCCAGGCTTTCGGAGGTGGAGATAGAAATAGAAGCTTTTAACCCCCCACCTCGCCCCGGTCGCTTGGGCAGTCCTCTAGCCCTTCAACGTTCCTTCCTCGTCGTTCTTGACAGAGATAGTTACGAATATTACTTCGATCTCCTCACCTTCCTCGAGATAGCGGAGCACGAGATGGATCCCCTTTTAAGGGGGGCGCTTCTATCCGCTATGGAAAAATCTCTAAGGGAAGATTCTCTTAAAAGAGCAAGGGAAGTGCTTTGGGAGAACATAGACCTGCCCAAACCCGGTGGAGAAATCCACCTTCTTGGACAATCCCATATAGATATCGCCTGGCTTTGGCCTTTAAAGGAAACCGTTCGTAAGTGTGGACGCACCTTCTCAACTATAATCAACCTTATGAGGGAGTTCCCTGAGTTCAAATATGTGCAGAGCGAACCTCAGGCCTATGAGTTCGCTAAGGAACAATACCCTGAGGTCTACGAGAGGATAAAGGAGATGGTCAGGGAAGGCAGATGGGAACCGGTGGGAGGTATGTGGCTTGAACCAGATTGTAATATTCCTTCGGGGGAATCCTTTGTCCGCCAGCTTCTCTATGGTAAACGCTTCTTTATGCAAGAATTCGGCATAGAGACGAAGATAGAATGGCTTCCCGATGTCTTCGGCTTTTCTGCTGCTCTTCCTCAAATCCTTAAGAAAGCAGGCATCGATTACTTTATGACCATAAAGATAGGTTGGAACGATACCAACCGCTTTCCCTATACCCATTTCCTCTGGAAAGGAATAGATGGAACAACGATCGAGACATTCTTCCCTCGGGCGTTGAACCAGGACATCAATATAAGGGAGCTGAGGGAAGCTTGGCAATATCTTCAAGCAGGCGGTCCTGTTCCTCACATTGCCTATCTCTATGGCTATGGAGACGGTGGGGGTGGACCGACGAGGGAGCAGATAGAGAAGGGGATACGCTTCGCCAAATTGCCAGGGCTTCCCACTTGCAAGTTCTCCACTGCTAAGGATTTCTTCGCACTGATAGGTGGCAGAAAAGACCTACCCGTTTGGGATGATGAACTCTACCTCGAGAGGCACAGGGGGACTCTGACGACCCAAGCTCGCAACAAAAGATGGAATAGGAAGGCGGAGTTCCTTATGAGGGACGCGGAGTTCCTCGCCTTTTTCGCTGGACATTATCCCAAGGAAAAATTTGATAGAGCTTGGAAGCTCGTCCTTCTAAACCAGTTCCACGATATCCTGCCGGGAAGCTCCATAGGCGAGGTCTATGTGGATAGCCGGAGGGATTATGAAGAAATATTCTCCATAGGTGAAAAGATAAAGAACGATTCCTTAAAAATGTTGAGTCAAAGGATAACAACGAAAGGGGAAGGCAAAGAGGCGGTAATAGTTTTCAACACCCTCTCCTGGGATAGAAAATCGCTTGTGGAGTTGGACCTGCCGGAGGGACTTAAGGTTAACGCCGACTGTCAGAGAAGCGGGGGGAAACTCCTATTTATGGCCGATGTGCCCTCAATGGGCTATAAGGTGTATCAAATAGTTGAGGGAACACCCGAGGAAGGGGGGTTGATAGTGGAAGAGGACCACCTGGAGAACGAGATGTTCAGCATAGAGGTGGATGATGAAGGAAGGATAACCCGCCTCCGGGATAAGGTTAATGAGAGGGAGGTTTTAGCTGGCCGGGGTAACGAATTCTTCCTATTCCAGGATTTGGGCGATGCTTGGGAGGTAGAGAGGGATTACGAAGCGAAGTTTTGGAGAATTGGGAAAGCAAAGAAAGAGGTCTTAGAAAGGGGGCCGTTAAGGGGTGTTCTCCGCCTTGAATGGCAGTTCGGTGATTCCAGAATGGTTCAGGATTTGACAATCTACAAGGATATTCCTCGCATAGATTTCATCACCTATGTTGATTGGCACGAGAAGCATAAACTGCTGAAGGTTGCCTTCCCTGTGAATGTGAGGGCTCGCTATGCTACTTACAACATTGCCTACGGTAACCTGCAAAGACCCACCCACATTAACACCAGTTGGGAATGGGCGAGATTTGAGGTGAGCGGGCACAAGTGGGCTGATCTCTCGGATAGCGGATACGGAGTTAGCCTGATGAACGATTGCAAATATGGTTATGATATAAGGAGCAATGTTATGAGGCTTAGCCTTTTGAGGGCTCCTGATCGTCCTGACCCGGAGGCGGACCAAGGTGAGCATCTTTTCACTTATTCGCTTTTCCCCCACACTGCGGGATTGAAGGCTACAGTTGAATGGGCTTACGACCTCAATGTTCCCCTCGTTGCTCATAGGGAAGCTTCACATGGAGGCCAATTACCAGAGGAGTTCTCCTTTATCCGTGCCAAGGGAGTGGTTATAGGAGCGGTGAAGCGAGCGGAGGAGGACGATTCCTTAGTTATTCGCTCTTATGAACCCTTGGGACAGGCAACAAGGGCGGAGATTAAGCTAACGAGGGATATAAAGGAAGCAGTGGAGTGCGACCTTTTGGAGCGGCCGATTGTAGGGGTGAATATTTACGGAGATACACTCGTCTTCGATGTCCATCAATTTGAAATAAAGACTTTCAAAATAAGGTAGGTGATTCGCTTTGGCTATGGAGCCGAGAAATTGGACAAGGGAAGCGGAGAACTTTCTTAAAGTGGTTGATTTCCGCTATCCGGAGTGGATTCCTTGCTCGGTAGGGATCCTACCTGCAACATGGCGGAAATATAGAGAAGCCTTAGAAGAGATATTGCTTCGCTATCCCCGTCTTTTCCCTAACTTTAAGAAGGGAAGTATTGATTATGATGCGGTTTATGACCCCGGTTATAAAAAGGGGAGGTTTACAGATTCTTGGGGGTGTGTTTGGGAGAATATAGAAGAGGGGATGGAGGGGATAGTGGTGGAGCATCCCTTGGAGGATTGGGATGCGCTGGGAACTTATAAGGTTCCCGACCCTTTGGTGCAATGGGATAGGGGCCCCGCTCCCGATTGGGAGAAAATGAGGGAGCATTTCGCCCGGATAAAGGCAGAAGGGAACCTGGCTTGGGGTGGTCTACCTCATGGGGCTATGTATATGAGGATTTATTACCTGAGGGGATTTGAGAACTTTATGATAGACATCGCCACTGGGGAGCCACGTCTTCAAAGGCTCATAGATATGGTGTTGGAGCATAACTTACGATTCATAAGGAAGTGGATAGAAATAGGGGCGGATATCATAAATTTCGGGGATGACCTGGGAACTCAGAAGAGCCTCCCGATTAGCCCTCGCCACTTTAGAAGATACTTTACCCCCTGCTATAAAAAGATGTTCGGAATGGTGAGGGAAGCAGGGGCTTATGTGTATCTCCACAGCGATGGGCATATATTGGAGATAATGGATGACCTTATAGAAGCAGGCATCCACATAATAAATATCCAAATTCGTGCCAATACTTTGGAAGGAATAGAGAGAACCTGTAAGGGGAGGGTTACCATTAATTTAGATTTGGACCGTCAGCTCTTTCCCTTTGCCACTCCCGAGGAGATAAAAAGGCACATTTGGGAGGCGGTGGAGACCTTGTTTATGCCTGAAGGAGGTTTGATGTTAGAGGCGGAATGTGAGCCGGATGTGCCCTTGGAAAATATAGAGGCAATTTGCCAAACACTTGAGGAGGTAATGGACTATAAGGGTTAGTGGGGTTGGACTTAGGTTATCGCGCTTCATCTTCTTAATTTTCCTAATTTCATCGGAATTTTCCCTTTATGCCCTCGTCCTTGGTGGGAATTGGGCGCTTAGAAGTGAAGATGGAGAGATCACGACTAATGCTTGGGTACCCTCTACCGTTAAGATGGCGCTTTTTAAGAATAAGTTAATCCCCGACCCTTACTTCGCCACCTGGAATGAGGATTCCCAATGGATCGAGAACAAGGTCTGGACATATGAGAAGGAATTCCAGTTTAAAAAGAAAAAGACTAATAGGTATTTTCTTAAACTGGGAGGGCTTACCCCTCGGGGAGAGGTTTATCTGAACGGGAGGTTACTTGGTAAGGTTGAGGGGATGTTTGCTCAGCCTCTGTGGGAGATAACAGAGATATTGAGGAATGGAGGAAATAGATTGATGATAAGAATTGAGCCCGAGCGAGAAAGGACGAGGGCAATAGCCTGCCAGATGTCCTATGGCTGGGACTTCGCTCCTCGCATAATCCCCCTGGGTATATGGCGCCCCCTGGAGATAATTACGAGCAGGGATGTTTTACTGAAATATCCCTTCTTGAAACTGGAGAAATTGCAGGGGAAAAGCGCCCTTCTCGCCCTATCTCTAAATTACGATTCCAAATTTCGGGGGAGAGGCAAAATCATCGTCACTCTCAAGGGCCAGAACTTCCGAGAAGAGTTTAAATTGGAAAGGGAAGCGAAAATAGACGAAGGGGAGGGGGAATTGAGCCTCCGTTTCTCTTTACCCAATCCTCGTCTTTGGTATCCCATTGGCTATGGTCAACAGAACCTTTACGAGGTCTCTCTGTCTTTTTATATCGGTAAATTACTTTCCCATAGCCTCTCTTTTACCTGGGGAGCGAGGAAACTGGAATGGGAGGGGAATCCAGGCTCCTCAGAACTTTATGGTTGGATACCAAAAGTAAACGGGATAAGGATCTATTGTAAAGGGGCGAATTGGGTCCCGATCGATTCTCTATTCGATTTATCACCTGAAAAATATAAAAGGTTTATAAAGTTAGCCCAGTTAGCGGGAATAAATATATTAAGGATTTGGGGAGGAGGAATAATTGAAGAGGATATCTTATATGAAATGTGTGATAAATATGGGATAATGCTTTGGCAGGAATTTCCCCTTGCTTGTGCAGATTATCCCCAGCTTCCCAAAGAAGCTTTCCTCCAAAATGCGAGGGACGGTATTCTTCGGCTTCGCAACCATCCTTCCTTGGTCCTATGGTGTGGGGGGAACGAGTTCGACCCCGATAACCAAAGCAATAAACCCCTTGTAGATGCGCTTTACCTGCTCTGCCAGACCTTGGATGGCACTCGCCCCTTCCACAGAGCTTCCCCCTATGGAGGAGATGTTCACGATTGGAGCGTTTGGCACGGTTCTGCCCCTTATATCAATTATCGTCAATTCTGTGTTTTCCGTAGCGAGGCAGGGCTTCAATCGCCGCCAATAAAGGAGGATTTGGTGAAATTCATTTCCCCTAAAGCACTATTTCCTCCTTCAGGGGAGTGGAGTTATCATCACGCTAATGTGGACAAGATAGAAGCCTACGCTCGGAGTTGCGGTCCGATAAAGGATTTGGAAGATTTCCTTAAGAAAGCCCAACTTCTTCAGGCGATAGCTTACCAATTTAATTTGGATTCCTGTCTGAAAAATATATGGGCTAACTCCGGATGCCTCATCTGGCAGTTCAACGACCCTTGGCCCAACATTTCTTGGAGTATGGTGGATTGGTATGGAAATCCCAAGCCTTCTTTCTACTGGTTTAAGAGCGCCAGCCAGCCGATTAATCTGGCGATTGATTATGACAAAACGCAACTTTCTCCCGGCGAGCGAATAAACATCCGAGTCTACGCTATCAATCTCACGCAAAAGGCAGAAGAAAGGGCAGTGGTTTTCCTCATAGCTTCGGCTAATAGGCTCCTCAAACGGTTGAATAAAGAACATATTTTCCTACCCCAGCAGGCTGAAAAACTTTGGGATTTCTCCTACCAGGTTCCTCGGGATTATGAAGAGGGGGTTATTTTCCTTATAGTGAAAGTTATGAAAGACAAGCGATTGATAGTGGATAAGGTTTATCCCGTTCCCATAGCGAGTGTGGGAAACTTGTCTCAACCAATAAAAGTTCTGGTGATATTATCGTCAATGGGGAGAGAAGCGGAAGAGTGGAGGGCAATAGGGGAAAAAATAAGCCCATGGGGAATAAAATTGGATATAGCCTCTGCAGATGCTCTTCCCCCCTTAGGTGGATATGATTGTTTCGTCATAGGGGAGAGTCAGGGAATAGGGGAGAAGTTAAAAAGAGAGCGAATAGAGGAGATAGCCAAACTGGTGAGGGAAGGGAAAGGACTTTTGTTGGATGGCGGGTGGTTCGCTTATGCGGAAGGTGGGTTAAAAGATACACTCCTGGAGGAGCTCTCTCCCCTAACTATGAATGAGGACTCTCTTAGGGAAAAAGGAGATTGGGAAATCCTTGTCAAGGAGCGAGAGCATACGATTTTAAAAGGGTTATCTTTTAAAGACCTTAGGATAAATGGATATAACGAGGAAAGAGCGAAACCTGATGCACGCATATTGTTAGGTTTGAGCAATGGAGCACCACTTTTGGTGGAGTCCGTGTATGGTAAGGGGCATTGCCTCGCCTATACATCGGGATTGAGGGGTGGGTGGTCGGGCAATCTAAGGATATGGGAAAACAGTGATATATTCATCACCCGCCTCCTCACCTATTTAAGTGGGCATAGCGAGGGAGTAGGAAGGATGAAACAGGAATTGAGGGGCTTGGATAATCTTAAAACAAGCAAGTTGAGGATAAGAGGTGAGAGAAAAGGCCAAGATATTCACCTATTCATTCGCAATGTTTCTCCCCATATCGCCTTCTTTATAAAAGTAGAGGTGGAAGGTCTTTCTTCCCAGCCGCTTTTCTCCAACGATTATTTCTCCCTTCTACCTGGGGAGGAAAAAGAGGTCAATTTTTCCCTTCCTCAAGGGAAGAGGAGGATAAGAGTTAGTGACTGGAGGGGAACAGAGGCGGTGCTTATTCTTTAAATCTTATCCCTTCCCCAAAAGTTAGATTCCCCTTTTGATAGATGGCAAGGGGGAAGCCTCTTATGAATATGTCCATTCTCACTACATCCTCAGTTACATTAGGCATCGGACCCTGGATAAGCTTCATAATAGTTTTAACCGCATCCATTAGGGCGGATTTGACTTCCTCCTTGCCAATATCAAAAGCACCGTTGCCAAGATAATGGTCCCAGGTAGGTTGGCATTTGAGGTCCAAAATTACCTGAAACCATTGTGGGTAAGGATAACAGGAGAAGTGAGTTTGGATGAATTTATCGGTTAAGCCTTGTTCGTTATTGTATTCTGCGGTGAGGTGGAGGGATTTCCATTCCGTAGAGGTAGGGATATAGGGGTCGCTGCAAATGGGGGGGAGGTAGGTAATTTTGATATTGGGTTTTATCCCAACTCCCAAAAGGAAACCCGTTAGAATACAGAGGAAAGATATCCATATAATAATTAAGGAACGCTTCATAAACATACCTCCTTAGAATTGATAAGAGAACTCCAATGATATCCATCTTCCCGCCTGAGGATAAAAAACTACTTCTTCCCAATCTTTATCAAAAATGTTTTGTATTGAAAGGCTTATATTGCGCCCCTTTGCCAATTGTTTGGAAATTTTTAGATTAAAAATAGTAGCGGGGGGAATGCTCTTAGGCACCATCACTTGTTGGGGTCCGCCTTCTGCTCCATACCACCACTCCGGAGTATCTTCAGCGTCCGTTGCCTTTCTTCCCCAGTAGAAAAGCTCAGCGGTATAAGAGAAGCCATTTTTGCCATTTAATGTTGCTCCAATTTTTAAGGTATGCTTTGGTTCAGCAGTGCGGTAAGTGGGAACGAAAGGGCGGTTGTGGTCAAAATCCCAGGCATCCAAATAGGTGTAATTTGACCATAAGGAGACATTTTCAAATTGCCTCTCAAATGCGAGCTCTAGCCCTCGTTCTCTGACTTTTCCAATGTTACAATATCTTGCATCCTTATCGTTTCCTATAACATCCTTTGCTCTGGTATAGAATATAGAAGCGGTGAATTGCCCATTAGGTAGGGCTTTCTCCCAATCCAGCTGGAAGCTGTTAGCAATGGTGGGCTTTAAGTTGGGATTACCGATGAAACAGCCCCCTCCGAAAAGCTGTTCAAGGATGGGGAAGAACTTGTTTTGCCCAAGGGAAATTCTGAAACTATCCTGCGTTTTGGGGGAACGCCAATTATAGGAGAGAAAGGGAAGGAAAGCTTTCCCCCCAGGTGAAGCCTCTTCGTACCCGAGCCCCCAAAACAAGCTTTTGGTATCCCTAAAACTTAAGGTGCTTTGGAAGAATATCCCTTTTCTCTGCATATCCCTGTTTTTCCACTCACCGATAAGTGGTTCCTCAGCTGGCTTTGTTGCCCGGCGCCAATCGCCCTGCCACCATATCCCTAAGGAGTTAGATGTGTTGGAAGAAGGGAGGAAGTTAAACTGAAGCTCTGAACGCAGTAGATTATAGTGGAGCATTATTATCATAGGAACTACTTGCCCTTTATTAGGGTCCCACAAAGAAAAAAGTAATTCCGAGCGAAAAGCCACGGGAGCAATGCGGAATTGGAGGTTGGAACCATTTTCCAACTCCCGTATGTAGGTTAAGGACAATCCACCTCTTTGCATAGCTGGCCATCTTTGTCCCCATCTATCAGCTGGATTGGGACCCGAGGGTTTAAAACCTGCCTGCTCGCCCTGGAGCAGTGTTCCAACCAGGGTCCATTTCTCCCTTTCCCGCTCGGCTATCAATTTGAGGGAAAGGTCCGAGAGATCGGTTCTCATTTTCTCCCGCCATTCATTTCCTACTGTCCGGTTGAATGCTACAAAATAATTTTTGTTCTCATCTCCTCCACCCACTGAAAGCTCGTAGATTTGGGTATTGTAAGAACCAAAAGCATTACGGAAGAAGGCTCCGGGGTAATCCAGACCGTTTTTTAGAAAGACTGTCACGACTCCTGAAAGGCTTCCCATAAATTGGGGTGGTAAAGGAGCTTTGAAAATATCTACTTTTTCAATGGATGTCAAGGGAACACGGTCTAAAACGCAGGTGGCTATGGGGTTCACATTTATTCCTTCAACTAATACCTGACGCAAAGCGAAAGAATAGCTCCTTATGCTGAGACGGGGAGAAGCCATTACGCAACCATATATACCTTCTGTGCCAGGGAGTCGGTTCAGGACATCGGAAATGTTTTGAACCCCTACCATCTTCTGGGTTTTTTCGGGGGTTATACTTTCTCTCTTTACCTCTTCTACCTTTTCAGCCTCCACTTCCACTTGAACGCTTATCTCGGGCAACTCGCTTTCCTGAGCAAGAAGAGAAAGCATGCAGAAGAGCAAGCCAAATAAATAAAACTTTTTCACTCCAGAATCTCCTTTCTATTTTTGCAACTATTTTAATCAATTTTTGTGTCAAAAATTTTTTAATAAAATGATTTTTTTGATTTAACAGAACTCTATACCCCAAATACTTAAAGTAGACGTTTTCTTCAGGAGTTATTTATGATAAAATAATTATTTGAAGGAGGTCATAAAATGAGGGAAGAATTCCAGCAGTTGCTCAGGGAAGCGAGAGTCTTTTTCGATGAGAAGGATAAGGTGAGGGAAGAAGCACTGGTGTTGTGCAGGGAGATAACGAGGAATTCCGCTTTTTCCATAAGGGCATTGCACAAGGGGGAAAGGGAGGAAGCGGAGCGGCTCTTGAAGGAGGCGAGAAGCCGGCATAGAGATTTGCTTGCCCTATTAGAAGGGCACCCCGACCTGCGTTTCGCAGGCTTTGTCCAGGATGCGGAAAAGGAGTTAGTAGAGGCAAACATTGTCCTATCAATAAAGAAGGGAGAAGCTTTTCCCCGTTTTGAAGAATTGGGCGTTCTCTATACCACCTATCTCAATGGTATGGGCGAGGCTATGGGCGAGGTTAGGAGGATGCTTTTGGATTGTATAAGGCAAGGAGAATTGAGGAATTGCGAGGGATTGCTCAACCTGATGGAGGAAGTATATTATTTTCTCTCCTCTCTTCTTTATCCTGATGCCATAACGGGAAATCTACGGAGAACCGTTGATATGATAAGAGGGGTATTAGAGCGCTCACGGGGAGATTTAACTCTGGCGATGATGATGCTCCCCTTAAAGTAAGAAAAAGATAGCGAGGTGTAAATAGATATGCCCGATGAACTAGGAAGGCCGGTATTTGGAGTCTTTGGCGCTGGGAATGGTGGGCAGGCTATGGCTGGTTATTTAGCTATAAAGGGCTTTAAAGTGCACCTATATAACCGCAGTGAGCCCCGCATTCAGCCGATAAAGCTTATGGGAGGTATAGAGGTGGTGGGGTCAGAGATGCATCCTGACCTGAGAGGATTTGGGGAGTTGGATGTTGTAACAACAGATGCTGGTGAAGTTGTGGAGAGAAGCGACATCCTTCTTGTCGTTGTGCCGGCTAATGGGCATCGTTTCATAGCGGAGCAGATAGCACCCCATCTTAAGGATGGGCAGATAATCGTCTTGAACCCAGGGAGAACATTCGGAGCTTTAGAGGTTTTCCAATTATTGAAGGAGAAAGAGGTTAAAGCCGATGTTATTGTTGCCGAGGCACAAACCTTCATCTTCGCTTCTCGTAGTATCAATCCCGCACAGGTTCGTATATTCCGGGTCAAAAATAGTATTCCTGTGGCAGCCATACCCGCTTACAGAACGATAGAGGTGGTTAAAGCTCTCCGAGTAGCGTTCCCTCAATTCGTTCCTGAAGCGAACATCTTCTTGACAAGTCTCAATAATATCGGGGCTGTTTTCCACCCCGCTATAACGGTTCTCAATGCTTCCCGTATAGAATCCACTCATGGAGATTTCGAGTTCTATATAGAGGGAGTTACCCCAGCGGTTGCGAGCATCCTGGAGAGGATAGACGAGGAAAGATGCAGGGTTATGGAAGGATTGGGGATAAGAGCGATGCCTGCAAGAGAGTGGTTGTATATAGCTTACGATGCGGTTGGTTCCTCCCTTTTTGAGGCTATTCATAACAACCGGGGATATTATGGGATAAAAGCCCCACCTACGGTGGAACACCGCTATATAACCGAGGATGTTCCGATGAGCTTGGTTCCCATAGCTTCTTTAGGAAAGATGTTGGAGATGGCAACTGATACTATAGAATCAATAATCCGACTTGCTAACATAATTCTGAAGCGAGATTTCTGGGCGGAGGGGCGAACTGTGGAAAAGCTCGGTCTGGCTGGTCTTACCGTGCGGGAGATAAGGAGATTGGCTTTGGAAGGGGAAATATAGTAGTTTTGCCTATCTTTCCTCTTTTTTAAGCTGGGATTTCGTTATCGGTAGAGGGAAAGCTCCCAGTAGCTCCTTTGCTTGCTTGGCGATTGCCTTCGGAAGGCGTTCCCCCTCCATAAGTAGGAGGAGTCTATCTCGTTCCGTTAACGGTTCCTTTGTCCTGGGATGAACGGCGTAAACCGCACCGCTAATCACCCTCGTTTCCACTATCCCAGCTGCCTCGGGATTGCCTTTGAGATGGGGGGCATCAAGGATGCCAACTTTCACTGCCTGAGCCAATATCTCAGGATTTGTCAATGCCTCCTCACTGCCTCCTCCCAATAACTTTATCATCTCTATTATCAACTTAGCTTCCTGAACCAGTTGCCTTTTCCTTTCGTCTACTATGGGGTCCTTTGCCATATCGGGGAGCCCGAAAAGATAATTCCCTATTATCCCTCTCGCTATCTTGCACGATTCTATTATTTCCTCCGCTCCAGCGGCGTGGTCTCCCTCGCAGTATCCAACAATGTGGATTATATGAGGTCTTAGAGCGAGGGCAAGTGTGATGGAGGAGGCGAGTTGTCCTTTAGCTATGTAGGGGTCTGGAGAAAGGGAAAGAAGCCCCGTTCTCACTTGGCGGAAAGTGGTGAATTTATCATCTTGAAGCGATTCCACCAGCTCTATCTTTGCTAGAGTCTTTGCGAGGTCCATTGAACCAAAAATATGGGGTGGGGTATTGAGCATATATTGAGCTACATAATGGGTAACTCCTAACTTCTTTGCGTTGTAGGCACAGAGGAAGGCATCCGCTACTTCCAAAGCATCGTGGGCATCCCTCAATCCCCATTGATGGGGGTCATTTATCTCCACGGGAATGCCCCGCTGGGCGTGCCATCTTATCGCCTCCTGATTTTCTTTTATAGCCTCCAAAAGCGGTCTTTTCGAGCGCCCATCCAAGAGGCTGTACCAGAAAATGGGTATTGCTGCCCAGGCGTTCTTTATCGTGTCCCGTGCCATCTCTCCCCACTTGATGAGGTCTCTTGTGCCTGAGTATATCCTTAAAAGGGGGAAGTTTCCGCAACGGGTCACCTCATAGAGAGTTCTCAAGTCCTCAGAGGAGCGAATTGGCACTCCTCCAGCTCCCGAAAGAGTGGGATCCATCTCCTCGGGGCGGAAGAAGTGTTCCTGGGCGTTTTGGTCAGGAGCTATAGAGATGACATCGCAGACTTTTGCGGAGGCGACCTGGCGAGCTGCCTCTATCGTTTCCTCAAGCGATGGAAGTCCCAGATGGTGGCGGAGGAGGGGATAAGGATGTTTCTTTCGTATTCTATCCAAAAGCGTGTTGCCGAAATCCTCTTCTTTTTCCTTTAATCTCTCTCCTCGAAGAAAGGCAATAACCTCCTCTTGTGGCTCCAAGCCGGTGAATGTTTTTGTAAAAAGCCCTATCTTATCAGCTACTTGGCAGACGGGAGGCGTTCCACCGAAAAGGAAAACCCTCTTTTCTTTTAAACCCCTCTTCTCGAGAAGCTCCTTGAATTTTTTGAGAAGTTCCTCTGCTACTGTGGGCGTGAGCCTATAGCTCACGCCCACTATGTCCGGTTTATATTTCTCTATCGCTCCCACGAAATCTTCAACGGGAACCGCAGGCCCAAGGAATATTGTTTCATAACCCATCTCCTCCGCGAGGCGGAGAAATCTAACCGTCCCGGCTATATGTATGCAGTTGCCGATTGCTCCTGCTAATACCTTTTTCAATCGGTTATCTCCACTATGGTTTTCTGCATCTGCCCAGGAATGCCCACCTCTATCTCGTATTTTCCCACTTTGGGAATTTCCACTTGGAAGTCAACCGTCCTCCTTTCCCCTGGAGCAAGGTCCAGTTTATGGTCCTCCACAAGTTTCCCATTAAGATAGAGCGAAACTGGGCAGAGGTCTGAGATAATGCCCCTGTTTCTCACAAGAAGGGAAATCCCCACAAGCTCTCCGAGCTTTACCTTGGTCTTTTTAGGAGATAACAAGGAGCAATCAAAAGAGGTTCTTATTATCTGCTGGATATTGAACCTTCCAAATAGCCTTATATCGGCGGAGGAACTCCCAATCATAACCTCGAATTCCCCTGGTTCAACAACTTTTCGCATATTTATATCTAAGAAGGCGAGGTCATCGGGAGCAAGACGAAATGTTATGGTAGTGCTCTCTCCCGGGGCGAGTGTCACCCGCTTGAATCTCTTGAGTTCTTTTAAAGGTCTCGCTAGGGAAGCTATAACATCGTGGATATAGAGTTGAACTACTTCCTCGCCCGTCCTCTCACCAACATTGCGCAAATCAAAGCTTATTTCCACATCTGCGGTGTTCTCGTTCGCATTTATTTTGAGGTTGCTGTATTCAAAGTTTGTGTAACTTAACCCGTGTCCAAAGGGAAAGAGAGGTTGTCCCGACATATCTACATAGTCATAGCCTCTTCCAGTTGGCTTGAAGTTATAGTAGAGAGGAAGCTGACCCACATATCTTGGCCAGGTTATGGGTAGTTTTCCTCCGGGGTTATTTAATCCGAAGAGGGTTTCCGCTATTGCGGTGCCTCCCTCTTGTCCTGGATACCAAGCCATAAGGATGGCGGGAACGCGATCTATCCAGTCGCCGGTTACCGCGCTCCCAGCGATTATGACAACAATAGTGGGGGTTCCAGTATTCACAACCTCGCTTATAAGTTCCTCTTGGAAGCCGGGCAGATCTATACGAGCTCTGTCTTGCCCTTCACCTTCCACTATCCCGACGAAGACAACCGCTACATCTGCGTTCCTAGCGGCCTCAGCGGCTTCATAGATTCCTCCTGGGAGTTCCCGCCCGCCATAATCCCAACCTAATTGTGCTACTGCGAATCCACCGTGTTCATAGAACTGCATCTCAATCTCATATTCTCTGCCTGCTTCTAATCTTACCCTTACGGTATTAGTGCTTACTGCTCTATCATGCCAGCTATCTATTAACAATTTACCGTCTATCCACAACCTAACGCCGTCATCGGTGCGAGCGTAAATTTCATAAGTTCTCGTCTCGGGGGGGATAAGTCTCCCTCTCCACCTCACGGAGAAATTATCAGATGGTAAACTCGGGTCAGGGGCGCCAGTCCCCCAGTCAAAATTAACACCCTTATCCACTCTAACGAGAGCCGGTGGACTTTGGAAGTTCCTATTGGAGAAGTACTCTCCCTTTAAACCTTCTTCTCCCTCTGGTGTTCGTAGATACCTTGAGGGAATGGCGTTGAAGTAAACTTTCCCCATCTCTATATTGCAACCTCGCCGGAAAATAACCTCCGTTCCTGGATTCACGATGTTCTTTATCCCGTCGAGGGGAGTAACTCCTCTGGGAGGTTGCCCGCTATAGCCTCCGAGCCTTAGCTCGTCGGCACAAGGTCCAAGAACTGCTATCTTCTTTATCTTGTTTCTGTCCAGGGGAAGGAGGTTGCCATCGTTCTTCAAAAGGACGATCGCTTTCCTTGCTGATTCCAGAGCTACCTGGGCATTATCCATAGAACCACAGACATTTTCTGCTTCTTCGGGGTCAGCATAAGGTCTGTCGAACAACCCGATGAGGAACTTAGCTCTCAAAACCCTCCTAACAGCTTCATCAAGCGTTTTCTGGGAAATTTTCCCTTCTTGTATTGCTTTTGTCAAGGGACTTCCATAAATGTATACACCCGGCAATTCTACATCAAGCCCGCCCTCAAGACACAATTTGGCGGTTTCTTCCAAAGTCGATGCTACCCGATGGGAGTGGAAGACGCCCGCAGAAGAGCCATAATCTGATACAACGAAGCCCGAAAACCCCCATTCCCATTTCAGCACCTCGTTAAGCAACCACTTGTTGCTCGTGCAAGGGACACCGTCTAAGGAATTGTAAGCCGACATAACTGATAGAGCCCCTGCTTTGAAGCAGGAATGGAAACCGGGGAAGTAAATCTCTCGGAGGATGCGTTCGGAGAAATGGATTTCGTTGCTATCTCTTCCTCCATCCCCCACGAAGTTAGCAGCATAATGTTTGGGTGTAGCTATCACACCCTCTTCCCTCAAAGCCTTAGAGAAAGCGGCACCCATAACTCCTGTGAGGTAGGGGTCTTCCCCATATGTTTCTTCTGTCCTTCCTGCCCTTACATCCCTCGCTATGTTGACAACAGGAGAAAGAACTTGATGAATCCCTCTTGCCCTTGTTTCTTTTCCTATTATTTTCGCTACTCTATACATTAGCTCGGGGTCCCAGGTAGCGGCCAAGCCTATCGCTTGGGGGAAGCTGGTGCAGCCCTGAGCTACACAGCCGTGAAGGGCTTCATCGTGGATGATAACTGGGATGCCGAGCCTCGTTTCCTCTATGGCGCGCCTTTGATATTGATTGCTTCTTATTGCTCCCTCCTTGGGCGGAAATCCCCGCGTGACACAGGAAAGATTGCCAACCGGTATGTCGCCACCGGACTGCAATTGCTGAATTTTTTCCTCCATAGTCATTCGGCGGAGCAGGTCTTCAACCCGCTTTTCCAGGGGAAGTTTTGGGTTCTCATAGGGGTCCATCTTGCCGTTTTTGTCGAAGTCTATCCAGGTAGGGTGATAGATTTCCTTTTTCTCTACATCTGGAGGAAGGAAGTAAGCGAAACTTCCCTGCGTCGTTAAAGTAAAAATGAAGAAGAACACCAAGAGCATTACAAACATTCGCAAAATTCCCCCTTTCACTATAATCTTGATCCAAATAAGTATAAGGTGATTATTAAATTTATTCAACAAAATTCGCAATACTACTTATAATTAATGCTCAAGATGACATCACGAGAGAGAGTAAAAAGAGCGGTTCTTTTCCAAGGACCTGATAGGGTGCCTTACCATTTGCCTCACCCTTGGGGGAGTGACTTTCTTTGGGTAGGGTATGACCCCGACCCATCATGGCAGCCCAGCATTAAAACCGAAACAAAATGGGAAGACGAGTGGGGGTGTATCTGGGGAAGATTGCCTAGTGATAGCGTAACTATGGGACAGGTTATCTATCATCCTTTGGCTGATTACTCCAAACTATCCAGTTACAAATTTCCTAACTTCGAGAAAAAGGAGAGATATGAGAGAGCCAAGAGGATAATAGAGGAAAACGAAGGGGAGAAATTCGTCATCGCTGACATACCCCTTAGCTTAATTCACAGATTGGAATACTTAAGAGGGCACGAATCTGCCTGGACCGACCCTTATCTTCATCCGGAAGAACTTGAAAGACTTTTGGACAAACTCTGCGAGATAAGCATGATCGCTATAGAAAGATTTGCCCAGATTGGAGTAGATGGGGTAATCTCTGCTGATGATTGGGGTTTGCAAAATCGTCTAATGGTCAAACCCGAGATATGGATGCAAGTCTGGCAGCCCAAATATAAGAAGGTATACAGTTTCGCAAGAAGCAAAGGATTACTAACTTTTCTTCATAGTTGTGGTTATATAATAGATATTTTGGAGGGGTTAATAGATGCTCATTTGAATGTGATACAAATGGACCAGCAGGAGAATATGGGAGTGGAGAATTTGAGCTCAAGGTTTGGAGGGAGGCTTTGCTTTTGGTGTCCAGTGGATATTCAGAATACAATGGTCAGAGGTAGCGTTGAGGATGTTAGAAATTATGCGAAGAAATTAATAGATAATTTTGGCAGATTTAACGGTGGATTTATAGGGATGTGGTATGCTTCTCCTCAGGCGGTAGGGCACTCTTGGGAGAAGATACAAGCCATGGCGGAGACATTCGTTGAGTATGGCGGTCAAGTATATAAAGAAAGGAGACGGGCCTGATATGAGAAAACTTATTGTTCTTCTCTTGTTTCTGTCTTCCTTGCTCTTTGCTCAGCAGGACAAGGTAGATAGGTTGAGAGAAAGGGCTTCTTACCCCTTGGGGGGTTGGAAATTTATCCTTGGAGACCCCTCTTCAGCTCCCTTGGCTGGCTGCGAGACGCTGGACATTGCCAAAGAGTGGAAGTTTGCAACAGACCCTCAAGATGTAGGGTTAAGGGAGCGTTGGTTCGCGCCTTCCTATAACGATTCTCAGTGGACGATTATAGATTGCGGAAGACCTTGGGAGCAGCAGGGTTTCCCAGATTATGACGGAATTGCCTGGTATAGGAAGGAAGTTCTCATCCCTGGGGGATGGGCGGGACAACCTCTTTATATCATTTTTGGCGGTGTGGATGATGAATACGACCTATTTGTCAACGGGGAGAAAGTTGGACATTGGGGAAGTAGAGAGGAGGGTAGCGTTCACGAGAGCGTTACCTACACGGATATATCTCGCTATGTGAAATACGGAGATGAAAATTTGATAACCCTAAGAGTGGATGATTGGGGAGTTTGGGGTGGACCGAGGAAATCTCCCCTCATCCTCACTCCCGATAGAAAGGCGCTCAAACTTCTCGGTGTGGGTTTTCTCAGTGAGATAGATTATGATGATTCCGACTGGCAAGATGCGGATGTCGGCTTCACTTGGAATGTTCCCAACAGCCACGGTTGGTTTAGGAAGGTCTTGATTATCCCCTCCTCTTTGGATGGTTTTCCGGTTGAGGGACGACCTTTATATCTGAGGGTGGGCATTGATGATGAGGGCGAGATTTATGTGAATGGGAGACTTGTTCAGAGATTTCGTTGGGCTGATGGGCTGGCGAAGTTGACTGATAGGGCGAAGCCCGGGGAACAAATGCTCGTGGTAATAAGGGCTATCAACCAGGGCGGGCCAGGACAATTGATGTTCGCCTATTTACAAACCGAACAGCAGAGGTATCTGGAAAGTTTGCTTTCCGCTCTTCAGCGAGTGCAGGATGCCAAGAAATTGGACCGGGAGAACGCCTACCGCTACGATGCGATATATAACTCCGCCTTAGAAACGATAGATGAAAGGGCTTTGGAAGAGGGCAACATCCCTGCGTTCCAACAATCTCTTCACAAGGTGAACGAGATTTTGAAAGAAGCGGATGGACTCCTCAAGAAATTTGCTGATTACATCATTCCCCAATCTCATATAGATGCAGCCTGGCTGTGGCGCTGGCCTGAAACGGTTTATGTTTGCAGATTTACTTTTACTCAGGCTTTGGATATAATGGATAAGGTCCCCACTTACACATTTAGCCAAAGCGCTGCCCAATACTATCTTTGGATGGAGGAGAAATTCCCCCATATATTCGGGAGGATAAAGCAAAGGGTGAAGGAGGGAAGGTGGGGAGTAGTGGGAGGGATGTGGGTGGAATCGGATTTGAATATGCCAAGTGGGGAGGCGCTAGTGAGGCAGTTCTTTTATGGGAAAAGATATCTACGCTCCGCCTTAGGCGTTGATGTGAAAGTGGGTTGGAGCCCCGATACATTTGGGCACTCTTGGCAACTTCCCCAAATAATGAAGAAATCGGGTATAGATTACTACTTCCACTACCGCTGCTCTCGGGGACCACTTTATTGGTGGGAAGGAATCGATGGTTCACGAGTTTTAGTCCGCACAGGCTGGGGTGGATTAAACGAGATGAAGGAAAGATATGACTTGAATTGTAATATGTATCTCATAGGACCGGGCGACCATGGCGGGGGAGCAACATTGCAGGATGTTCAGGAGATAATGGAGCGCTCCAAGGAGCTCCTTACCCCAAAAGCGGTTTTCGCGACCCCTCAAACCTTCTATAAGCAGGCAGAAGGAGAAGGAAAGAATATACCAGTAGTCAAGGAAGAACTCAACTTTGAATTTGAAGGTTGTTATACATCCCAAGCTAAGACGAAATACAACAATCGCAAGGCTGAATACGCTATGCTGAACACGGAGTTATTTTCTCTCATAGCATATTTCCTCGGAAAGACTTATCCAAAGAAGGATATAGAAAATAACTGGTATATTCTCCTCTTTAATCAATTCCATGATATCCTACCCGGCTCCTCCATTCACCCCGTCTACGATGATGCCCAGGAGCAATACAACCAACTCTTTGGCTTCGCTCATAAAACTATTTCCTCTACCCTGAACTATATAGCTACTCATATCTCAACAAAGGGAGAGGGTATTCCGATCCTCGTTTTCAACCCCCTTTCTTGGAATAGGAACGATATAGTAGCCGGAGAATTCCTCCTTCCTCAGGGGACAGAAAATGTGGAGATTTACGATTGGCGAGGGAATAGGGCAAAAAGCCAGGTTTTGGAAATCCGTTCAACTCCGAGGGGAGAACTCTTCAAGATAGCTTTTCTTGCCGAGGGTGTCCCTGGCTGGGGCTACAAACTCTTCTTTGTCAGAGAGGCAACGCCTTTTACCTTTACCCCAGCATCGGGCTTTAGAGCGGAGAATCGGTTCTTCATTATAGAGGTAGACCCTAAATCGGGAAACATTGTCAGCTTATATGATAAGAGGGCGGATAAAGAAATCTTCTCCGCTCCAGCCAATGTCCTTCAGGTTTTGGGAGAGGGACCGAGGGAAATGTCTGCTTGGACTATTCGCTTGGACGGTAGTAAGTGGTCTTTAGAAGATGCCGAATATGTTGTGAGGAAAGACGGACCCCTCTTCACTTCTTTCTACATCCGCCATCGCTACGGGAATTCCTCCTTTGACAGGGAGATAAGGTTCTATAACGATATACCTCGCATAGATGTTTTCTTTAATGCTGATTGGAAAGAGCGACATCGCCTTCTTAAGGTTGTTTTCCCCACTACTTTATCCCAAACTCGTGCTTTTTTTGAGATACCCTACGCAGTTATAGAGCGCCCTTCTGATGGAAGAAAGCTACCCTCTGGCACCTTCACTCCCCCTCCCGATGGAGGGCATGAGGTGCCGGCACTTACCTTCGCCAATATAGATTCTACTAATGAGGGCTATGGAGTTGCCATTCTCAACGATTGCAAATACGGCTACGATGTGAAGAATGGAACGATTCGCCTGAGCCTCCTAAGAGGTCCTGTTGATCCCGACCCTCAGGCGGATATAGGTATTCATAAAGCTGCCTACGCTATCTACCCCCACCAGGGGGATTGGATTAAGGGAGAAGTGCTCAAAAGGGGGTGGGAATTCAATAATCCTTTGCTTGTTATTCAAACTTCTCCTCATCGGGGGAACTTGCCACCCGAATGGGGATTTCTCAAGGTTGAAGGAGAGGCTATAGCTACAGCGGTAAAGCTTGCTGAAGACTCTAATTCCCTCGTAATTCGCCTCGTTGAGTTCAATGGTAGAGGAGGAAGGACAACTATCACATTTCCCACTCCCCTTGCTTCCGCTTATGAAACAAATCTCTTGGAGGAAAGAATCAAACAGCTTCCTTTCCAAAGCAATCGGTTGACTCTTGAACTATCTCCCTATGAGATAAAGACGATCGAGATAAAGCTCAGGAAGTAAAGGGGAAGATTTTGCTATGTTGAATAATAGGTTCTGAGTGCGCTAAAGAGCTCCAAGTAGAAATTATTCAGCAAAGCAAAATTTAAAAAATAAATGTTGACGGAAGTAAGGCAGTTATAATTTTTAAACGAAAATGTTTATTCAACAAAACCAATGCTACAAAAATACTTGCACAATTTTAAATATTATGTTATTATTATAATTACAAACCTTCCCTTCTTGGGTGGGTTAAAAACAAAGAGGAGGGATTAATATGCTAAGGAAGTGGTTATCGGTGTTGTTGGAGAGGCTCTCTCTTGGAGGGAGTATTGTAGCCTCCTATTGAGCTTGGCACTGGGGGTCTCCCTCTCCTGGGCGGACCCCATTGCGGTGGATTTGCACGCTCGCTGGTGTCCCGACTTAACCGCTTCTCCCCCAGAGTGGCAGTGCGTCAAAGGCGGAACAGTTGCTGGAGGGGTAGAGTTCCATATTATCGCCAATTTCAGTTCCCCCGTAACGGGATTCACCGTGGACTCGGTTGACATAATGGAGCAGACAAATGTCCACGAGCCCCAGCATTATCACTCCGATGGTCCATTGAGCACGACGACTTACAGTTCACCCCCCTATGATGTTTGCTCCTCTCCCCCCACAGGTTATCAAGTTTGGGTAGTCTGCACGCTCAATCCCCCCTTCTCCACCTTC
>CALITO010000038.1 GCA_938041455.1 uncultured bacterium
AAGGAGGGAGGAAAAGTTTATCTATCTTTGGAGGCTGTAGCAAAGATAGGGGGCTACTCAGTTAAATATGTTCCCAAGGAGAGGACGATTTATTTAAAAAAGGTAGATGAGAAGAAGGAGAAAACGCAGGGTGCTATAGGGGGAGGGCTCTCCCTCTCCGCTTTAAGTTATGCTCTTTGGAAGTTTCTGAAGTTCTTATCTTAAAAACTGGGGCGGGGGGCGAACAAATTCGCCCCCCTCTTTTGGTGGAAAAACGACGATAGGGTTCGTCTCTATGAGGACTTGACGCCTTGGTCCGGGGATACTTCCTTTTACTCGCCCCTTCTTGTCAGAGTTCCCTTCGCCCCTCAAGGGATTTTATCAATGTGGCAGGGTCAGCATAGTCAAGCTCACCCCCAACAGGAATTCCCGGCGCTATCCTCGTCACCTTAACACCCAAAGGTTTTATTAAGTTAGCGAGGTAAAGCGTGGTAGCTTCCCCCTCCACCGTTGGGTTCAAAGCAAGTATTATTTCCTTTACCCCTTCCAATCTATTCAGGAGTTCCTTTATCCTCAATTGCTCCGGACCGATTCCATCTATTGGTGAGAGGACCCCTCCCAGGACATGGTATATTCCTTTATATTCCCTGGTGCTTTCTATCGCCATAATATCCCGTGCGTCCGCTACGACGCAGATCATTTCCCTATCCCTTTGGGGATTTGAACAGATATCGCAGACTTCCTCATCGGAGTAATTACCGCAGATTTTACAGTTTTTAATGCTCTCTTTAGCGGAGATTATCGCCCTCGCCAGCTCCTTAACCTCGTCCTGGGGCATTTTGATAATGTGGAGGGCGAGGCGAGTAGCGGTCTTTGGGCCGATTCCCGGCAACTTCGCAAGGGCTCCAACTAAGTTATCAAAACTCTTGCTTCCCATACTTCAAAAAATGGGCAGAATCCCTCCCGCGAATTGGGAAAGGACCTCCGCCCTTCTCTTCTCCGCTTCTTCCAAGGCTTCCCTAACCGCAGCAAGCACTAAATCCTGTAGCATTTCCACATCGTTGGGGTCGACGACCTCGGGGGAAATTGTTATCTCCAATAATTCTCCCTTCCCAGATGCTACCGCCTTAACCATCCCTCCCCCAGCACTCGCCTCTATTCTCTCCTCGGCTAATTGTTCCTCCACTTTCTGCAGTTCCTCCATCATCTTCTTGTATTGCTTGGCGAAAGCCCCGCTCAAGGGGCCAAGGGATTTGAACATATCCTTCAACCAACATCGCCTCCATTTATGGGGGTGAAAACCTTTTAAAAAGATTATAATTGAAAGGGAATTTCTCGGTCAATCCAAGGGCTCCGCCTCAGGGAAAATGCTGAGGAATTTCTTTATTTCCTCCTTCTCCTCCTTCTTTTCCTTCGCCTCCTCTACTTCCTCCACTTTCCTTCCTTCTTCCTCTATCAAAGTTGTCTTTAACTTCCAAGATGCCCCTGGGAAAAGGCTCTGTAAAATGGAAAGCAAGACCTTGTGCTTACTCTCGTCTTTCTCAAATCTTTTGCAAGCGAATTCCAGTGATTGGGGGAAACCAAGGGTGAGATAATTATCATCCACCGCTACTGGCTTCACTCCCTGGTTGAATACTGCCCAGAGGTTGCTCGCCCCCTCCCTCATATGCAGTCTTCTCATTACTTCTGGCCATTTTTCAAGGACTACCTCTATCTCCGTTTTAGCGGGAGGAGTTTCCACCCCTTGTTCCTCCGCTCCCACCCCAACCCTCACCTCCTCAAGAGCCTCCGCTTCTTCTATCTCTGCTTCCTTCAAGTTGCCCACTATTTGGAGCAAGCGAGCGAAGAGCATTTCTAAGGGTAAGCGGGGAGAAGGGGAAAGTCTCAAAAGGTTCTCCTGGGAGAAAATAGCCTCCATCATCTGGAGAAGCGTTTCGGGAGAGAAATAGCCCGCCTCCTCCGCCAATGCTCCCTTCTTCTCCTCCTCCATCTCCAATAACTCCATCCCGCCCATCTTGAGTAGCAAGATGTTCCTCAGCCTATTGTTCAATCCCCTCAGGAACTCCCTTGGGTCTTTCCCACCATCAAGGATTCCCTCTATAATCTTTATCCCCTCTTTAACATCCCCCTTCGCAACAGCCCTTAGGAAGTGGGAGAGCACCTTTTCCTCCACTATTCCCAAGACCTCCCCCACTGTCTCCGCGGTTATCTTCCCCGTTGAGTAAGCCCATACCTGTTCCAAGAGTGAAAGTGCATCCCGCCAGCTTCCCTCCGCTTGGGAGGCGAGAAGGTCGAGAGCGGTTTCCTCTATCTCTATCTTCTCTCCCTCGCAGACTCTCTGAAGGTATTGTTTTATTTCCTTCTCGCTCCCCCTGCGAAAATCAAACCGCTGGCAACGGGAAGCAATTGTTGGGGGCACCTTATTTGGCTCGGTTGTAGCGAGGACGAAGATAACCTTGGGTGGCGGTTCTTCCAGGGTTTTCAGGAGAGCGTCAAAGGCGGAACGGGAAAGACGATGAACCTCGTCTATTATATAGAACTTGTATTTTGCCTGCGCGGGAGCAAGCCTCACGCTCTCCCTTAACTCTCTCACATCTTCAACACTTGTGCTGGAGGCAGCGTCCATCTCTATGATGTCCATTGCCCGCCCCTCCCCTATCGCTTCGCACATAGAACATTCATTACAAGGCTCAGGAGTGGGACCCCTCTCGCAATTAAGCGCCTTAGCGAGGAGACGGGCTATGGTGGTTTTACCACTTCCCCTCGGACCACAGAAAAGGTAAGCGTGGGCAATATTTTGACTTCTTACAGCGTTCTGTAATGTCTGCGTGATATGCCTTTGACCTATGACTTCCTCAAATTTTTGAGGACGCCACTTTCTATAAAGAGCTTGATATTCCATTTACTTTCTCATCCTCTATCTATAATCAACTTACCTCCTACCCCGACATTCTCAGGAAGGTTTTCCTTAATAATTACAACAATTGCCTGAGCGGGCAATCCATAGGCTTCCACCGCTGCCTCGGTCATCTTCTCCACGAGTTTCCGCTTCTTGTCTAAATCTTTTATAGGTGGCCCATCGACAACGATGTTCGGCATCCCTTCATCACCTCCCTATACCTTTACTGCCGTAGATTGGGAGAGTTCCCGCACTTCCTCTGCGGTGACCTCCCTTCCCAACTTGTCGGAGAGGTAGATCCCCTCTGAGATGAGCATAGTATTCAGTGCGAGTTCAGCGGTGGGGAGGAGGGGAATCCTGCCCTTAAGAGCGGCGACCCAGTGCTGTTGAGGGCTATCGTAAGCGTCGGCATTCTCCCTTATCGTATGCCAGCGCCATTCAGCTTCCTTCAAATCAACGACGCAATTGAAAGTCAGGTCGCCCTCACTGGTAAAGAAACCGAATGGATTAAGCCTTATCCCTCCTAAACTTCCCACAAGGAAGGAACTCTCGAAATCGTCAAGGTGGATAGCCCAAGCCTCTATTATATCTATGGTCAGTCCATCTTTGCACTTGACCAACCCTACGGCGAGCTCCTCAACATTATATCCGCTTATCTCTTTCCTCTTCTCATCCATTGGGGTCTCCTGGAACACCTTCCCCGATATACGCTCCACCTGGGGATTCCCAGTGAGATAGAGGATGTTGGCGATGTTATAAACACCAGTATCATAGAGGGCGCCACCACCGGCATACTCCTTTTTCACAAAATAATAAGTGCCGTATCCATCCACATAGGGACGCCCCCTTCTGCGGAAGCCGGTGGAGCGGGCGAAGTAGATTCTGCCCAGTTTTCCTTCATCTATGAGTATCTTCGCCACCTTGGTCTCTGAGGAAAAGAGGGTAGCGAGCTGAATGCTGAGCATCTTGCCCGTTTCCCTCGCCGTCTGCCACATATACTCCGCATCCCTATAGGAACCTGCCATAGGTTTCTCACAATAAACATGCTTCCCCGCTTGGAGAGCTTCTACAGTGACGGGCATATGCAGGTTGTTGTGAAGACAGATGTCAACCGCTACTATCTCCTCTCGCTTGAGGAGCTCACGAAAATCGGTATAATAATGGGGAATTCCATAAACCTGGGAAACCCTCCTCGCCTCCGCCTCATTGATATCGGCAACAGCGACTATTTCCACATCCGGTATACGCTTGTAATTCTCTATGTGGACCTTGCCTATCTGCCCTACGCCGATTATACCGACCTTAACTTTCTCCTCGGCCATATCCTTATATCCCCATTATCTTTTTGAGGTTCTCTATACAGAGTTCAACGCATTTCAATGGTGGGTAGGCGTAGCTCTCCTGCTCAATGATATACCACTCCGTTCCCCCGATGCTCTCACATAGGGCGAGGAATTCCTTCCACTTCATATCCCCTTCACCGAGGACCGCCTTATCGTTTGTAGCCGAGAACTCCTTAAGGTGGACGGTTATCGCCTTACCGGGATATTTTCTTATAAATTCCAAAACCTCATCAGCACTAACGCCACCGTGCATCGCGTTGCCCGTGTCGAGTTGCATAATCACCTTCGGAGAGGTAGCCTTGAAGAAGATATCCCATATCATCTCGCCATTAATGCGTTGAAACTCGGCGGAATGGTTGTGGTAGCCAGTCCTCATCCCTTCCTCTTCCAGTTTCTCTGCCAGTTCATTGAACAATTTGGCTGTCTCAATACAAGCTTCTTTAGTGCTGAACCTCTCGGGTGGTACCCAAGGGACGATGAGGTTTTCGTTGCCCAAAATCTTGTGGAACTCCACTGTCTTTTCAAATTCCTCGCCCAAAAGTGAATCTAAGCCAACATGAGCTCCCGCAACCTTCAGGCCGAGGCTATCCAACTTCTTCTTCCATTCCTCGGCGGACCTATCGTAGTAGCCAGCAAGTTCCACCCCTTCATAGCCCATCCTGGCTACAGCCTCAAGGGTCTTCTCCCATTCTCTTTGGCAATCGTCACGCACAGAGTAAAGTTGTAACGCTATCCTTGGCTTGGACATCCACAATCTCTCCTTTCCTGGAAGTTTTTAAATTCTCCATAGTTTTATACCAAACCAGGGATTTTGGCAATAGATTTTCTCGGTGTTTTAACTCTTATAAATCGGTTTATTCCCAGCCGTGGGCAAGTCGTTTGAATTGCCAGTAGGCAGGCTTGGGGCGAAGGTCATGGGTCAAAAGCCCCATCGGGATGAGGCTCGTTGGGTCAGCCTCGTTGCCCCGCCAGTCGTTAAGCGTGTGAAAGGTCGCTACTTTGATGAACGGTCGCTTCCTTATCTCTTCAAAACTTCGCTTGAGAAGATAAGCCTGTTTCTCCAGATCATTGGTAGCCCACCCCCATTCCGTTATCCATATCGGCTTCTTTGCGTCTCCCATCTTTACCATAAGCTCCCTTATCTCCTCTATCCAGCCCGTGTTTATCCCTTCCCCTGAGTAAGGATGGATGGCAACCGCATCAAAATAATCTTTGCCACCGTTTTCATATATGCCCTTGAGAAAAGATGTTTTGCTTTCCAAACCGCCAACCGAAACGAGGCAATCTGGATTACCACGCTTCAGCCCCCTATAAACTCGTTTTAAAAGTTCTGTGTAAACCTTGGGGTCACCCCCCAACCTTATATCCTTTGCCTTACCTTGCTCATCATACACTATGAAGGGCATCCCCATTCCATCAGGCTCGTTCCAGAACTCATAATATTTTATCTTATCCCTATACCGCCTCGCCGTCTCCTCAGCGAAATCCTCCAGTATCTGGTAATACTTCTCCTTGGGCGCCATAACCCCTATTAGGTTGCTCCATCCCCTTTGATGAAAGATCGCTTTCTCCTCTTCGCTTACTTCCGAAGCCCACTCTGGTGTGGTGCAGAAACAGCAGATTATCTCAAAGCCATTTTTGACCATCAAGTCAACGAACTTATCTGTATATGCCCAATCCCTTACTCCTTTCTCCCTCTCCACATCAGCCCAGGAGATACCAAGCCTTGTAGAGGTAACGCCTCCCGCCTTCATATAGCTGATGAGAGTTGGCACCCTAAAGCGAAAATCCGCCCCCCAACTGCTTCCTGAAATGCCCCACACCACATTCACCCCATAAAGGAGGTTCTTTTCCTTTGGTAAACAAATGCTCAAAGAGAACATTAAGCAAAGGAAGAGCTTACCAAAGCTTGGGAATCTCAATTTTCTTCCCTCCTTCCCTCAGGGATATAGCAGCACAGATGCCCGGAATAGTGTATTTCACAGCCTCGTATACATCTATAGGTGGTTTAGTATCATCAATGATGCTTCTCAGGAAATCCCGGGCGAGGAAGTATTCGGTTGTCCCATGTCCTCCCAAGAGGGCTTCCCGGGGTGCATTAGGATGGGTTAAGGGAGTAGTAAGGGAAATAAAACCCTGCAAGTTGGGGATGCATTCCGTGTAAAGATAGGTATGAGTTGAATAGTTGTAGCGGTCTGTTTCCAGGAATCCCTTGGTGCCATATATAGAGAAGAACAGGTGCATCGGCTCTTTGGCGATGGAGAAACCAGCGAGGAACTTTATAACTGCTCCCTTCTCTGTCTCAAATATAGCCACATTCATATCCTCTGCTCCGAGCTCCGGTGCAACATTGACGCCTGTGCTTAAACCAATTGCGGAAACGCAAGCATCTTCCATAAGATAAAGAAGAGGGCCTAAGTTGTGGGTGCAATACATAATGGGGGTGAGCGAGGCTCTCCAGGTTAAGTTGCCTTCAGCGTCCCTCATCAAAGACCGACAATCGTGGACATATTCCCCTTCCGCATAGATGATTTTCCCGATTTCTCCCGCCCTGATTATACTTCGCCAAGTTTCGACGAATGGCATATAGTTGTAGTTCTCCGCGAGCATATACTTTCTCTTCGTCTTTTCCACTGTCCTTATCAAACTCTCACATTCCTCTATACTCGTCGCCGCGGTAACCTCACAAAGGACGTTTTTCCCCGCCTCCAAGGCAACCACAGATTGCTCATAGTGGAAAGGTAGAGGTGAACAGATAACCGCTATATCAAAATCGTCTTGAATAAACTCCTCAAAATTCCCATAGGTCTTCACATCCCTTAACTGGTCAGCATAATGACGCAGTAGCCCCTCATCGGGGTCGCATACCGCGCTGATTTTCGTATCAGGCAGATGACTGAAAACCTGGAAATAGGAATATCCCCTTCTTAAACCCACTATACCAACTTTTAACAATTATCATCATCTCCTTCGTTAGTGTATTTCAATTATATCGCAAGCATAAGTTTCCTCCAACACTAAAATATCTTTATTTGACTTAAGATGGGAATTGGCTATAATATTAATAGAAATTTTCTTCCCAAGAAAGGGGGCTTTTTGTATTTCGGCTATGCTTGTTGTAGAGGATTTGGCAGTGGAAATAGACGGCAAATTAGTGCTCAAAAGGGTTAATCTATCTATTGGAGAAGGCGAGGCGCACATCCTAATGGGTCCTAACGGCTCGGGGAAAACCACGCTTTTAAGAGCGATAATGGGGCTTGGTAAATACAAAGTGGTTAAGGGGAGAATCTTATGGTATGGGCAGGAGATAAACGATATGCCTCCAGATGAACGAGCTAAGTTAGGTTTGGGCATTGCTTTCCAAAAGGCACCCGTTATTCGGGGTATTACCCTGCGTCAGATAGGAGGGCATATCACCAACGGTGAACATACCCTTGAAGTGATGGCTAAACAACTTGGATGTGAAGAACTTCTGGATAGGGACTTGAATTACGGCTTTTCTGGAGGGGAGATGAAAAAGGCGGAGTTATTACAACTCCTTCTTCAGGCACCTCGCCTCGCCCTCATAGATGAGCCTGAATCCGGAGTGGACCTTGATAACATCGCCATAATAGGAGAAGCGATAAACCTTCTCCTTGGGAAGACAAAGGTGCTGGAGGAGAAGAAGGCTGGTCTGATAATAACTCATACGGGGCACATCCTTGATTATGTGAATGCAGATTACGGACATGTGATGATAGAAGGAGTGATCGTTTGTGGAGGAAATCCGAGAGATTTGTTCAAGCAGATCAGAGAACATGGATACGAGGGATGTTTGGAATGCGCCAGGTCCAGAGGCTTATAGAAGAGTTAAACAAAAAAGCAAAAGAAGCGCAATTTAAGCAGGCTCCTTATGGTCCCGATTTGGATTTGAGCGCCTTTTTCCTACCTCCTGAAAGGGAGGCAGTGGATTCTTTAGAGGAATTGGGCGAAGAAGTGGTGAGTAGAGCATTGGAGGTAGGGATTGAGACAAGGGAAGAGAGGCGGGCTGGCACATATTTCCAGTTGGACCGTGCGCCCATTTATAAGAAGATGCAGGAGTTCTACAAGGGTAAATTGGAAATGATGAGCAGTGAGGAAGCTTTGAGGAAATACGATTGGATGGTGGACTATTGGTGGAAGGCAATACCTGTAGATACGGACAAGTATACCGCTACCGCTCAACTCCTCCAAACTCACGGATACTTCCTTAGAGCTCTGCCGGGGGAGAGGATAGAGACACCGGTTCAAGCTTGCCTTTTCATCAGCGAGGATAGAGCAATGCAGAGCGTCCATAATGTTGTGATTGTGGAAGAAGGGGGAGAATTGAATGTCCTCACCGGCTGCACAATAAGTCCGAAGGTTAGAAGCGGTATCCATATCGGTATCTCCGAGTTTTATGTCAAGCGGGGCGCCACTCTCATCTTCACAATGATACATAACTGGGGTGAGGAGTTCGAGGTTCGCCCCCGCACGGTGGTGGTCTTAGAGGAAGGAGCTACCTTCGTTAGCAATTACATACTTCTTCGTCCCGTGAAGTCGCTTCAGGCATATCCCACCGCCATATTGCGGGGGGAAGGTGCAAGAGTTACCTTCAATTCCATAATTTACGGACGGGGGAAATCACTCATAGATATGGGGAGCAGGATAATACTTGAAGCTCCCCATACAAGAGGCGAGTCCATAGCAAGAAGCATAGGGAGCGACGAATCTAAACTTTATATGAGGGGGCAATTAGTTGGCAGGGCGAACGAAACAAAAGGGCACCTTGACTGCAGAGGCATATTGCTGTCTCCCAAAGCACTAATAGAGGCTATTCCCGAGTTGGTTGCTGAAAAGGCGCCACTAAGCGACCTCTCTCATGAGGCGGCGATAGGACCAATAGCGGAGGAAGCGGTGGAGTATCTCATGGCAAGAGGCGTGAAAAGGGATGAGGCAATTTCCATAATAACCAGGGGTTTCCTCTCCCTTAAAATGCCCGGACTACCCAAGTTTTTGGAAAGAGAGATAGACAGGGCTCTCCAATTGACTACAGCAGAAGCTCTTTAAGCTAGCTTCATAGAAAGGAGGAGACCGGATGTGGGAGTAAATGAAGCCCAGCAAAGGGAAGGAAAGGATATCCCTTGGTGGATGCTCACAGCAGTGATAGCGATTATCGTGGGGTTGGCCATTTTAATTTTCCTTATGAGAGGTGTTACAATAGAGGGGACAGTGAAGGACGCGCTGAAGGGAACACCTGTAGGGGGCGCTACCATTACCATGGGGATATACAGCACAACATCCGATGAGAACGGGAGTTTCAAATTGAAAGCCCCTAAACTGGAAGGGGAAATAGTCGTCAATGCCCCGGGTTACGAACCTCTCTCTACTACCGCGGAGAGAAGCCTTTTTCTCTCCCTTGTTCCCCTGCCAGAGAAGGTGGCATCTTACTGGTTCAATTATTGGAGAGAGGCTAACTACAGGGAGATGTATAACTTGCTGACGAGCGAGTGCCGCAACGCAACCAGTGGGGAAGCATTTGAGGAAGAATTTTCTCGCTATAAACTGGAAATAGTGGATGTGAGGACAGAGAAGATGGAAGCGAAAGCGGATACCGCCACCGTGTTAGCGGAGGTGGACATAAACACTCCCCTCGGCAAGCAAACACTGCGCTTTTCCCTTCAGTTCCGTAAAGAGGGAGGGCTATGGAAAGCGGTATGGTATGGAGCAGGAGCTACCCCTGCTCAACCACCATCATAAAGAATTTCCACTTTCGCCTTCCTGCGCAGTTCGTCAAGTAGTTGAAATCTTCTTAAACCAACCTTAGCCGACAATATGCTCTGCCTTAATTCCTCTTTAATTTGGGGAGTGAGAGCAGCAGTTCTTTCTCCCTCCACCTTGAAGAAATAGAATCCGTATCTCGTCCATATCGGGTCTGAAACCTTCCCTACTTTCAAATTAAAGATGACCTCCTCAAAATAGGGAGGTAATGTCCCCCTTCTTATCCAGCCCAAATCTCCTCCCCTCTCCTTACTTTGAGGTTCTTGTGAATACCTCTCCGCAAGCTCCTGGAAGGAGAAGGAACCTTCGGTGAGCCTCTGATACAAAGCAAGAGCTTCCTCTTCGTTCTTCAACATGATGCATCTTATATGGCGCTCCTTGGAAACCTTTTTAAACTCGTTTTGGATCTCCTCATCGCTCACCGAGATGTTATCCCTCCTTGCTACGAGTTTGTCCAGAAGGGCACCGAGGCGAAAAGCATTGGTAAGACGGGCGAGCGTCGTTCCATTATTTAGGAGGTCCTGTTGGAAATCTACGCCCGGAGGGGTGTTAAGGCGGCGGAAGAGCTCTACCCTCATCTGGACCTCCTCCCCTGTCACGCTTATCCCCTCCTTTTCCGCTTCTCTCTCCACCAAGATATTATCGATCATCTCTCTTAATATCGGTTCCCCAGCCCATTTTTTCAAGGTATTCAAAAATTCCTCTCTGCTAATTTTTACACCCTCTACGGTAGCGACCACCTCCTCCCCCTTGCAAGCGAGGAGACTAATAAACAAAATGCTTAGAAAAGCTAAATTCCTCAAATCGGTTCACCTTCCTTATTAAAAAGTATAAAATAAGTCAAAGAGATGAGGAAGAGGTTCGTTTGTAAGGCACCAGTGAGAGTAGACTTTGCCGGTGGCTTCACCGATGTTGAGCCATATTGTAAGGAAAGGGGAGGAGCGGTAGTAAATGCCACCCTCGGGCTTTACTCCCACATATCTCTTGAGTTGAAAAGAGGGGGTAACCTTAAACTCGTTTCCCTTGATTACGAGACGAGCGAAGAGGCAAAGACCATCAGAGAGATGGAGTATGGAGGGAACCTTGACTTGCTTAAGGCGGGATTGAAGAGGATGGGTATGGATTTGGGGGGCGAGGTAAAGGCTTGGTGTGAGGCTCCCTCCGGGGCGGGCTTGGGCGCCTCAGCAGCCACCTCTGTTTGTCTCCTTTTTGCCCTTGACAAACTTAGGGGAGGAAAGATGAAGCCGGAAGAGATTGCGGAGATGGCATACCTTCTTGAAAGAGAAGAGTTGGGGATTTGGGGAGGGAGACAGGACCAGTATGCTTCCGCCGTGGGCGGTTTCCTCTTTATGGAATTCACCAGCGAGGTTAAATGGGAAAGACTAAAAATAAGGCAGGAGTTTATAGAACAATTGGAAAAGAGGCTAGTGCTCTGTTATACGGGACGCTCCCGCCTCTCGGGAGGAATTGTAGGCGAGGTTATGAATAGATATAAAGGAAATAAAAACATAATGAGGCTACTTGACGAGATGAGGGAAATCGTTTATATTTTAAAGGAAATGTTCATCAGGGAGGATATAGAGGGTATAGGGGAGCTTATGGAAGAGAATTGGGAGAGGCAAAAAAGATTGGCGCCAGGTATAAGTGATGCCCAGATAGAAGACATCTTCTCCTTAGCAAAGAAAGAGGGAGCAATAGGGGGTAAGGCAATGGGAGCAGGAGGAGGAGGATGTCTTCTATTTCTTATGAGAGAGAATAAAAGCGAGAGACTAAAGGAGAAATTGGAGGAGATAGGCTTGAGAGTTCTCCCTGTGAAGTTCGTAGAGAAAGGGGTAGAGGAGGTTAACCTAAATTAAAGTAGCAAGTATGTTTTTAATAACCGAGGTTAAAAGATGAACGGTTAAATAAGAAGGAGGTAGCAGAATTGGAAGAAAGGGAAGAAGTGTTAGACCTACGAGATTATATAGAGATAATATTTAGGCGGTTACCTATTATGCTTTTGATTTTCGGGGTTACCCTGGTGCTGGTTGTGGGCTACACTCTTACGAGGGATAAGGTATATCAAGCAACTGCCAAAGTGAGGGTAAAAGCCCTGCCCAGAGGTGGTTCCTATGGGGTTGAGGGGCTATTTTTGCCCTTTACGCCCTTCGCTTATGGTTCCCTTGATACATATCTGCAGATAGCTACCAGCCGTCCCTATCTTGAGGAAGCGGTGAGTTATATAGGAGAGCAAAATAGGGGAGCGCTCTCCATAACGGTGGAGGAGATGGAAGATAAAATTCGAAAAGGCGATATAAGGTTAGAGATACCCAAAAACAGCGAGATAATACTTATAAGGGCGAACAGCACATCCCCCGAGGAAGCTATGTGGATGGCCAATGGGCTAGCCCACGCTTTGGTTCAAAAGAATCAAGAGGAAGGAAGAAAAGAGGCGGTTATTACTCGCAAGTTCATAGAGGAGCAATTATATGGGAATAAGGATAGAGGAATAAAAGGGCTTTATCAAAGGCTCTCGGAAGCGGAGGAGAAACTGCGAGAATTTAAGGAAAGGGAAGGCATCCTTTCTCTGGGAGAAGATGTAAAGCAAATGGTTCAGAGGCTTACCCAATTAGAGAGCGAATTAGAACAGGCTCAAGCATCGATAAGCACATACAGGGCAAGTGTGGAGTATATGAAGGAGCAGTTAAGGACGCAAGGGGAAACAAGGGTGGCAGGTTGGACTGTGGGAGAGAGTCCCACCCTCGTCGCTTTACGCCAACAGCTTGTGGATTTAGAGGTGAAGCTGTTAGGGCTCCAACAAAGGTATGCCGATAATCATCCGGAGGTATTAGCGGTTAAGAAGCAAATAGAGGAGATAAAGGGACGCATAGATACAGAAGCCCAGAAGACTACCCTTCAGGAGAATATGCAGCCCAATCCCTTAAGAGATAGCTTGTTAATGGCTCAGGTAGAACTCCTAAAGGCTGAAGCTCGGAGGGACGCCCTGAGAGGGTTCATATCCCAAATAGAGCGAGAAGTCTCACGGTTGCCAGAAAAGGAGAGGAAGTTGGCTGATCTACAAAGGGAAGTTCAGGTAACGGAAAACCTCTATACCACCCTTCAACAACGCCTTCAAGAAGCGAGAATAGCCGAGGCAACCGCTTTCGGTAATGTGACAACGGAAGAGATGGCCACTTTGCCGAGGTTCCCTATCTATCCCCGAAAGAGCCTAAATTATTTGCTGGGATTTCTGCTTGCCATCGCCCTTGGCATAGGTGGAGCGACCTTGGCAGAGTATCTTGACGATGCGATAAAATCACCCCTCGATGTAGAGCGAAGGTGCAGAACGCCCTTGCTTGCCATCATACCCCGCTTTGAGGACACCTCCTCTCCCTTGGTTGTAGGAGCAAGCCATCGCTCCCACGCCTCAGAGGCTTTCCGCAGCCTCCGTTCAAGTCTGAAGTTCGCCAGCCTCGGTAAACCGTTAAAAACAATCCTTGTAACTTCCCCCGAACCCTCAGAAGGTAAGAGCACATTGGCAGCGAACTTGGGGATAGCCTTCGCCCAGGCGGGTCAAAGAACCCTGATTCTGGACAGTGACCTCCGCCGTCCCAGGGTTCACGATATCTTCGGGTTAGATAGGGACATCGGACTGACAAATGTTTTAGTGAAAGATATGGATATAGATAGTGTTATAAGAGAAACGGGGATAGATAACCTAAGCGCCATAACTTGTGGTCCCATCCCCCCTAACCCCGCTGAACTACTGGAATCGGAACGAATGAGGGAGATATTGGAAGAACTCAAACAAAGGTTTGACATAATAATTTTGGATTCACCCCTGGTTATGGGTTTGGCGGATGCGCCCATCCTTTCCTCAATTTGCGATGGCACCATTATAGTGGCTCGCTATAACTCCACAAGCAGAGGCGCCTTCAATCAGGCAAAGAGGATGTTGGAGATGGCTAAAGCCAATATCCTTGGGGCCGTATTAAATGAAATGGATGTCCGCAGAGCAAGATACGGCTACTATTATTACTATTACTATTACTATTATTATTACTACGAGGAAGAGGGAGGAGAGAGGGTTAAAAAGAGGCGCAGACGCTAATAAACCTCGTTAAACGGGTTTTCCCCCTCGGCGAAAAGGAGAAGCAAGGGGGTCAGCGAGATTATGAAGTTGAGCAGGGCTTTCCCCTCCTTCGATGTTGCGCCTCGTCATCCCCCTTATGGTGAGCTCGCCCTTCGCGAGCTTGCCGAGCATCTTCTCCACCTCATCTCCCAACTCCTTAACCCAAGCTTCCTCCGCCTCTGTTAAAGCTACTCGCCTGCCTCTCATTAAAAGATAAGCGGAATATTGAGCTATGAGGGTCTTTAGTCCCTCTGGGGCAGGATCTGTATCTTGTGGAAGGGAGAAGTAGGGGGCGAGCCTATCCTTTATCCTCGCCTCCGCGTTCTTTATCGCTCCATCCACCTGGGAGGTGGTGAAGCCATAGCTATCCCAGTCGTGGATAAAGGGCTTTATGTCATCTGCGATTATCCAAGCCAATTACTTCTTCTTAACCTCCTTTTTCTCCTCTATCGGTTCGGCTAAACCGAATTTTATCAACTCTTTCGCTTGCTCATCAGTCAACTCTATCTCCGAGCCCTCTGCGTAGTTATTCGCCCCTATCGTTAGGGTAGCTTTGAGGCGAACCTTCATTCTCTTCACCTCCATAAGATGTTATTTGGGGCAAGCTGGAGGTGGAAAAATACCTCTCCTTTGGGGAATAGGAGAGAGTGCTTTCCCATCTAACCCTCTTTGCCCTCTTTCTCTTTGACTTCCTCACAGATACCCTCCTCCAAGAGGATATCGCGCAGGGCAGGGGGGACTTCTAAAACTGTGCCCTGCTTTATCTCGTGCCTACCTAATGTGTAATCCTTTTTAAACCTCACTTTCACTTATATCAGCCTCCTTGTTTAAGACATAAGGTTCAGCGATATCAAGTTCCTCAAGGAAGAAAGCCATCTCCGGGGAGACATCCCAAACTTCTCCCCTTTTCGCTTTCCTCCATTTCGTAAACTCAAAATCTTTAAGAAAGCGAACCATCATCTCGCCTCTTTTCCCCCTCTTGGGAGGGGAGGCAAAGGAGGTGTCCCGAAAACCTCCCCTCCCAGAGGAGGTGCACCCAGGGGAGGGCAAGAAGCTTCTTGCCTCTTTTTTATCAAGCCCCCTTTTTCAGGCAAGCCCTACCTTATTTATTAGGCAACGGTAGCTATCACAAGCCAGTTGGGATGGTAGATAACGGGCAGTCCGTATTCGCCTACCACTACCCAAATTGTAGCGGGGTCGTTCTCCTCATAGGTGTAGACGAATCTACCGGGCTTATGATTGTTATAAAGGGATGGTGCCTGCCTAAACCCGCCGAAGTTATCTCCAGCTTCGCCGAGGGCGAATAGGATGAATTTGGCGTCGGGGACGAACTTCGCTGTGGTTGAGCCATCAAGGTCAGTATAGACCGCATCGTAGACATATAATTTCTCCAACCCAAGGATCTGCGCGTAGAGGGTGGGGTCGGCGGGATTGACTATGTTGCCTTGAAGTAGCTGGCGAATAGCGGCGTTTTGTAGCATATAGGCGAACACAGAGGAATTACATAGCCCAACTAGGCGGGTGCCTCCATTCGCCCTGATTATGTTGCCCCAAGCCAAGATGTTGCCCACTATATCTGCGGTGGATGTGTTGCTCCAAAGTGGCGATGCTGTGGGCTTATTCCCCGCGGGAACTTCATAATCAACCGAGAAGGAGTAGCCTCCCGTCTCTGTGTATGAGATTGCCCCAGCGGTGAGCGCCTTCATAATCAGCCATTCCTTCTCAATGTCAACTTGGCGGGTAAGACGGGCAACAGCCTCTGCTACCTGCTTTTCCGCGGCGGCGGAATATGTCCCAGGGTAGCGGAGATACTCCAATATACTTTCCGTAAGCGCCATTTTAGCCCTGATGAACGCGGCAGGTGCGGTCCTAACCGCCTGGGGGACGAAGGGGTAAATCTTGCTTTCCGCATCCCTTGGGACAAGACCTGCCCTCTGCCTGCCCCTATCCAAAACTTCCCAAGTGAAGCTATCTGTGAAGTCGGGTTCGTCAGGAAGTAGCTCCCCTCCCACAAAGCGTGGCTTGGGGATAGCCTCCACTACCTTCTGGAGCACTTGGGGACGCAACTGGGGGTAATCCTGTATCGTGACGATAGCCATCTAGTTATCACCTCCTTCCATTATTAGAGGAAGATAATCTGCCCCTTGAGGTCAGCTTTGCCGTTGGCATCCAGCCCCACAAGGCGCGCCGCGTAGACGATGCAGTGGACATACATAAATGTGCCCACATCACCGCTTGAGGCGTCAACATCCTCTCCGAGGATGCCAACGGCTGTCTGCCTGCCATCTGTGGCAGAGTCGTCGTAGGGACCGTATTTGCCCGTGGCGGTTATTTTGCCCAAAACCGTCCCAGCGGAAAGATTTCCGCTTCCAGAAGCTATGGTTATGGGCACTCTCGCCTCGGTTCCGTGTTCACTTGCCAAAAACCTTGCCACTGGCATTAATCAGTCACCTCCTATTTAGTTTCTCTTTTGGGGGAGAGATAACTCGCCATCCTTTGGGCGAGTTCCTCCTCCATCATCCTATCTGCCTCTTCTGGGGAAACGCTCTTCGCCTTCCCCTCGAAGAGGTCAAGCGGTGGGCGTGCCTCTAAAAGAGCTATCGCCTTCTCCATATCCTCATCATCGAGGGAGAGGAGATACTCCGCCCACTTATCCTTCTCCGCAGGTAGAAGTTTGCCCTTCTCAATAGCACTATTGAGGATTGCCCAAACCCGTTTTTCTCTTTCCGCCAGCCTCTTCTTCTCCAATTCACCCCTTAATTCCTCCAACTGTGCTTTGAGTTGGGCATTCTCCTCCTCCAGTTTCTTGAGCTTTTCCCCAAGCTCAATAGCCATAACTTCGTCATCTCCTTCCTTAACTTTTTCCGAAAGCTCCGGTGCCTCCCTCTCAAATTCCTCATAGTGGCGGGCGAGGTGGTTGTAGACCGCCTCCCTATCCTCTTCTGGGATGTCAACTCCACCTCTTGCCCCTTTAAGCGCCGCCATAGCCGCCACAACACCTCGCCAGACACAACTAAACCTCCCATTGACGATGTCGTGATGGGGCAACTTATAAGCATAGAAATTACCCCCATTCTCTGGATCATACCAAGCGAAGCCTTCCCTATACCTTGACCAATCGATCGCCTCTTTCTCACCCGAGCCATCCGAAGAAGCCCACTTCGCCAACCGCTCCTGCGCGGCATCCGCGTCCCAAGGGATATCCTCAACAAGTTGGTATTCAAGGCTATGGCGGACAGCACCGAGCTCAACGATTTTTCCTGCCTCCTCTTGGAGCCTTTTGAACCTCTCGGAAAGCCATCCAAAAGCCCCAGCTATCGCGTCCTTGAGCGCCATCATCATCACCTCCTTTCCATTCAAGATTTTCTCGAAAAAACGAGCCACCTCCAATCCCCTGATCTTTTTAACTTGGGGATGGGCTACTATTGCCACCGCTCTTAATGCCTTGCCCCAGCTTTTCCCCTCCTCATCGGTAAAATCAAGGTAAATCTCGCAGGATACCTTTTTCCAAGTGCCCCTGACTATTTTCTCATAGGCAACTGGCTCCGTTATCTCCGCGTCAGCATAGAGCTTCCCTTCCTTTATATACAGCTGGGAGATCCACCCTATTATCGCCTCCGCTTCATCTCTATGGTCAACTTTTAGGGGGACATCCAACCCCGCTTTTTCCTTTAGTTTGGGGAAGTTCTCCGCTATCTCTTTAACATCCTCATCCCTAAAAGCGATGCCCCGATAGGTGCCAGGTGCGAATATTTCAATTCCATAAATTTTCCGTGCCTCGGCATTCTGCTCGGAAAAAGAAAGTGCTCTGGGGGGAGATAGGAAGATAATGGGAATTTCTCTTGACATTTTTCCTCCTTGGAAGGTAAACTTTTATAGATAGAAAAGCAGGAGGGAGGCGATGACTACCAGGGGGAATTTGCCCATTTCTTGAGGTTTACCTTTAAGATCGCTTTCAATAGAGGTGATTAGATGCGACGAAGAAGAGCAATGGCACCACCCTGCTGGTGGCGCTCCAGACTGAGGGAAGGCGGTTTTAGGCTAACCGGACCTCGGGAAGCTATTCTCCAGATACTTTCTAAGGTGCCGGCGCATCCCAGTGCTGAGGAGATATTCTTCTTAGTAAAGCAGTTATATCCTCAAGTGGGGTTAGCCACCGTATATCGCACACTTGCCCTTCTTGTTAATATGGGACTCATTCACAAGTTGGATTTCGGAGAGGGGAAGGCGAGGTATGAGCTTGTCCAGGGACCAGCAGCTAAGGAGCATCATCATCATTTGCTATGCATCCGCTGTGGGAAGGTGATAGATTGTGGGGAGTTCGGGGAGAAGGAACGGGAATTCTTAAACAAGGTAGAAGCCCCCTTATCAGAGAAATACAACTTCCAAATAACCAATCACTCCATACAATTTTATGGGATCTGCAAGGAATGTAGAGAAAAAGAAGGATAAATGACCTCCTTCCAGTGATTTTTCTCTGCAAATGTGTTAAAATGTTTAGTGATAATGAAGAAGGAAGCTGTTTTAAAAGGTCTTTTTATAGCCATAGAGGGTGGTGAGGGAGCAGGCAAGACAACCCAGGCCCAGCTCCTTTACCACTCTCTTGCTTCCCGCTTTCCTACAATTCTTACCAGGGAACCAGGGGGCACTCCTCTGGGAGAGAGGATAAGGGATTTGCTCTTGGATCCTTCTCTCCATCCCCTCAACTCGAGGGCGGAGTTCTTCCTTTTCCTCGCCGCCCGTGCCCAGCATGTTGAGGAGGTGATAAAGCCTGCCCTGGAAAAGGGAATAATAGTCATCTCGGACCGTTTCTCCCTCTCCTCCCTCGCCTATCAAGGCTTTGGGAGGGGATTGGACATCTCCCTTCTGGAGATGATGGACGATTTCGCCCGCCAATCCCTCTCCCCTCATTTAACCCTCTACATAGATATCCCACCAGAGGAAGGACGGAGACGCCTCTCCACTCTCACACCCTTTGAAAAGGAGTCCCCAGAGTTCCATAAAAGGGTGCGAGAAGGCTATCTGAAAATTGCTTCCCTTTACCCCGATAAAGTCAGGGTGATCGATGGGAGAGGAAGTGTGGAGGAGGTAAGGGAAAGGATAGAGGAGGTAGTGGAGGAATTCATCAGGAGGTGGTGTGATGAAACTTCTCATAACGGTTGTTCATAGCAGGGATAAGGCTCGCCTCAGCCAGGAACTTTTGGCTGCCGGATACCGCTTTACAGAAGTGGCCTCCACAGGCGGATTATTAAGGGAAGGCAACACTACCCTATTAATAGGTGTTGAGGATGAGGAATTGGACAGCGTGCTCTCCCTTGTGGAGAAGAATTGTAAGAGCAGAGAACAGCTCGTCAGCCCTCGTCCCCTTCCCCTCAGTGAGGCGGGACCTTTCCCCTTCCCTACCCCTATGAAGGTGCGAGTAGGCGGGGCAATAGTTTTCGTAGTGGAAGTAGAGCAGTTCCTCCGCTTCTGAAAATGGCTTTGAGAGACATAGTAGGACAGGAGAAAGCAGTTGCAATTCTCAAATCATATATTAAGAAAGAAGCAACGCCTCTTCATTCTTACCTTTTCCTGGGACCAAGGGGGGTGGGCAAAACGACTTGTGCCCTTAACTTCGCCAAGCTCTTGAACTGCGAGAACCCTTCTCCTGAATATGAACCCTGCGATGTCTGTCGGTCCTGTAAAGCGATAGAGGGGGGCTACCATCCCGATGTCCAATTGGTTTCCCTTCCCCTTGATAAAAGGGAACTGGGTATAGAGGAGATAAGGCAGGTGCGCCAATCCGCCTACACATCCTCAGCTTGGGGTAGGTGGAAGGTCTACATAATAGAGAGAGGGGAAACCCTAACCAGGGAGGCAGCGGATGCCCTCCTGAAAATATTGGAGGAACCTCCCCAGCACTGCCTCTTCATCCTCCTCGCCCCCAATATTGGGGATGTCCCTCCTACCATCGCCTCCCGCTGTCAAATACTCCATTTCCCCCCTGTTAGAAAAGAACTTATCGCCCGTTTTCTGGAAGAGCGTTACAATCTCGGGAAAGAATTAGCTTACTCCCTCGCCTCCCTTTCGGAAGGGCGCCCGGGCTATGCAATTAATATCGCAAGGGATGAGAAAATAAGGAAAACGAGGGAAGAACTCCTCAATTGGCTCGCCAATATGCCCATCAATCCCGATTACGCCCTCCAAGCGGCCCAAGAATTTTCCCGAATAGCAAGTCGGCTCGAGGGAGGTGAAGAGAGGGACAAAATTCAACAATGCCTCCTCTTCGCTTCCTCCTTCTTCCGCGACCTCCTACTGCTCCGCCTTTCAGGGAAAGAGGGTTTGCTCCTCAATTACGATGAAAGAGAAAAACTTAAGAAGATTTATAAAAATTATAGTTTGACTTTCCTCCACTCCGCTTTGAACACCTTGCAAAGGACTTATAGATTGCTCCAGCCAGGTTCAAATGTGAACCAGCGACTTGCCTTGGAAGTGATGTTTCTGGATATATTGGGAGGTAGATAGAAAATGGAAAAGAAAATACTCTCCTCTTTGAGAATAATAGAGGGGCAGATAAGGGGGATACAGAAGATGATAAAAGAGGGCAGGGATTACTCCGAGATAATAACCCAACTTTCTGCAGTGAAGTCAGCGATAAACAGCGTCGGGCTCACCATTTTGACGGAAGCCCTCTACAAATGCGCGCAAAACGAGGAAGACAGGGCAAAGATTTTAGAGTTATCAAATCTCCTTCAGCAATTATTCTTTTGAAAGGAGGTAGTTTTGTGCCCAAGTTCTATGCCGAGAAGATACTGGATGGAATTGTCTACGAGAGGATTATGAGGTCCGCCAACCACGAGGAAGGAGACAGGATCCCCATATGGGACCTTATAGATAACAGAGCGGTCTACGAGTATTTTGCCCCAGGGATTAAGGACCGCCTCCTCGCTTCCGTGAAAGTCTATCAGGGGTTGGGCATAGACCTCTGTAGGGGTATCGCATATCCTCCCGGCGAAGAAGACCAAGGGAAGACCTCTAAAGCAGGGGATTATGGTTACGCCGTTGAAGGGCAGACTGTATGGCTGGCTGAGAGACCCTTCAAAAAGATTGAGGACATAAGGAATTATCATTGCCCTGTTCCTTCCAAGGAGGAAGTTATGGACAATTGGGTTCCCGAGATGAGGAGGTGGGCGGAAGCATTCGCACCCAAGGTGATGTTCGTTCCCGGCTGCGGGGTCGGCTTGGACGCAGCCCGCCATAATATAGGGTTTGAACTCTTCACCTACGCAATTTACGATGCTCCAGAGGAGATAAACAGGATTTTAAATGAGCATATGGAAGCGGGAAGGAGATATGCGGAAGCTATGGCGGAGAGCAGACTCTGCCCTCTCGCATTTATCTGGGATGACATCGCTTTTAAGGGAAGGACAATGTATTCCCCTCGCTGGCTCAGGAAGAATTGGATACCCCGCCTCAAATATATAACCGAACCGTTGAAGCGAGTAGGAATTAAAGTAATATTTCACTCCGACGGCAACCTGATGGAGATAGTGGATGACCTCATCTGGGCTGGTGTGGATGGCTTAAACCCTCTTGAACAGCTGGCTGGTATGGACTTGGAACTATTGAAGAGAAGATGGGGAGACAAGCTCATATTAGTGGGAGGAATAGATTGTAGCCAGCTCCTACCTCTGGGAACACCCGAGGAAATAAGGGATAAGGTCAGATGGGCGCTGAAAGTAGCGGGACAAGGCGGTGGTTTCTTCATTGGTTCCTCCTCGGAGATAGTCCCTTCCACACCCCTGGAAAATGTGCTCGCCTTCTATCAGGCAATACATGAGTTGGGAAAGTATCCCCTAAACCTCTGAGGTGAGATAGTGCGCTGCCTTCCCCTCTTTATTGTTCTGCCTTCCTTGCTTGCTCCCTCCACCAGTAAGTGGGTGGTAAAGAGGGTATTAGTTATAAATTTCGACCCAATTATAAAGAGCAAGGGGAACGAGCGCCTTCACAGAGTTGGCAAGTGGAACGACCCGCGCAAATTGACGAAGGAATATATAAAGGACTTGGAGGAATGTAGTTGGGGATATGCCCGCTATAGGGTAGTGCAATGGATAGATGTGGACGAATTTCCCCCAAAAATTGACGGGTTCCGCTACAGCGAGAAGAAATATCTGGATTGCCTCGCGGGAAAATCCGAATGGCACAAGCCCGACGGAGTAGATTACAAATACATAATAGAGAAGTTCAATATAAAAGGTGGAAAGGGTGGAAAAGGGGGAGATAGAGGAAGTTTGGCTTTGGGGCGCTCCCTATATGGGTTACTGGGAAAGCTTAATGGCTGGCAAGGGAGCTTATTGGTGCAATTCCCCTCCCCTCGACGATATCCCCTGTTCAAAGCCTTTCATAATAATGGGATTTAATTATGAAAGAGGCGTTGGTGAGATGCTGGAGGATTTCGGGCATAGGGTGGAATCAATAATGACCCATATATATGGGAGTTGGGAGCCGAGGGAAACGCATAATTGGAACAGGTTCACCCTCTACGACAAAGTGGCGCCGGGCAAGGCAGGCTGTGGAAATGTTCATTACGCCCCCAATAGTGAAAAGGATTACGATTGGGAGAATAAGAAGTTCGTTTGGAGCACCTGCGACGATTGGCTAACTTATCCCAAGCTAACTGGCAAAAAGCGATTGGTTAACTGCTCTGAGTGGGGTAATGGCGATATAAGGCTTCACCACAAGTGGTGGCTCAAACATCTCCCTCACGCACAAGGGAAGGGAGCTGATGGAAAGCTCGCCAATTGGTGGGTATATATAATTAATTCCCCTTATAGCGAGGCTAGGGTTCAGAGGTAAAGAGTTCGAGGGTTTTGGGCGGGGCGGGTTAAACCCGCCCCGCCCAATTCTTTAGGGCAGCTCGTAGTTGTCGTTACAAGTGAGATCGTAAGGTGTGCAAGGACCCCAATCCTGGTTCCACATATTTATCGGCGATGTCGTCTGCTGAGGCTTCAGCCACTTAACATGACCATCAGCGAAGATGAACACCTTTCCCTCGCTATGCCAACAGCTCTCCTTCCTAAAGCACCAGTTGCACCATGTCCCAGCATCGGGACAAGCTATATGGGGCTCGTGGACGATTATTAGGTCAGCGGGACGCTTTAGTTCTGGCATACGCTTTGGTGCGCCGCAGAAGGAGGAACCATTGTAGTTATACTCAAGTGCTATGTTGGGAGGGGTGGGAGGCGTCGTGGTCGGTGGGCAGCCGCCCCAGCCTCCGTTTTCCTCACCGCGGATATCAGACTGGGAGGGACAATTAAATATCTGCCAGTTCTTGAGATAAGGTTGTATCATAGTTCGCCAAGTCATATGGGGCACATCCTGGGGAGCCCAGCAAGGGCGTCCCCAGCCAATCCTATTCATCGGGTATGTCTCATCCCAATCTTGCACATACATCATCAGCGCCAGCCCTATCTGCTTCGCATTGGACATACAAGCTGCTTTACGCGCTTGCTCCCTCGCTCTTGAAAACACGGGGAACAAGATAGCTGCTAAGATGGCGATAATCGCTATCACCACCAGCAGCTCTATCAAAGTAAAGCCACTTCGCTTCATCTCCTATCCTTATCCTGCCTTCTACCTGCTGGCTTGTGGGATTTATCGCTACCAACTTGCGCTTCCCCTTATAAGTTATTACCACGACATCCAAAAAAGAAGGTTCAAGCGATTGAGAAGAGACCCTCCTCACCTCCCCTAACAAATATTCCTCCCCTATTTCCTTCAACTCTTTTAGCAGGTGGGGAAAATATGCCATTAGTTGTGGATTGAACTTGAAGCCACTTTCCCAGTCGCCCCAGGCATAGAAAAGGACCCCTTTCGCTCCCTGATTTAGGGCGAGATAGCTCATACAGCGAAGCTCCTCTGGAGTGGGATAGCGATTTTGGGAGTTAGCCGGCGGTTGGCGATGAGCTTGAATCACCACCCAAACTGGCTTACCCCCGCTCACCTTCACCGCTCTCTTCACTGCCTCCCCCATCCAAGCCAAGCTCTTAGGCGTCTCAGCTCCTATGGGGTAGGGGTCAGTTCCCGTCACATCCCCTATGCCCCCATATACCTCAACGGCTCCCGGCACCTCGCAGATGAATGTTATATGTTCAGGGTCCACATCTTTAACCAAATCGCAAAACCCTTTAACTAACTCCTTGCTGATTCCCCAACCCTGGGGCTCATCTATCACATAGTGGGCAATCGTTGCGGGATGAAGTCGAAGTTGGGAAATTATCTCCTTCGCCCCTTCGAAGTTACGCCTTCCTCCCCTTATATATTCGCTGAGCTCGCTTATCACCCATAGCCCTACCTTTTGAGCGGAATCGTGCCAGAGAAGTTGGGCAGGACTGAGCTCCCTTTGCTCACCCCCATAGATTGGGGAAGTTACGCAGTTGAAACCCATCTCCTTTGCCCGGGGTAAATCCTCAGCATCTATGTGATAAGTGCCAAGGGGAAAGAAGGGCTTGCCATTGATAAGCATTTCACCCTTCTTACCTACCTGGGTTGCGACAGCTGGTTTCTCCTCCTCACTGATTTTAAAACCCAACTCCTGGGAAGATCTTTCACCCCTTGCCTCAGCGATCACCCTTAAGCGATAATTGCCCGGGGGAAAGGAACGTAGTGGCAGGCTCAAAACATCCTCTCCCCTTGCTTCAAATTGACGACTCCAGAGAACTCGGAAGGATTTATCCAAAACAGCTATCTGGCAACTCACCCTATCCTATCAGAACGAGCGAAAATTGTCCGGTTTAGGTTCAACTCAACAAGGGGCGGGACTTTGAGGTTGTGGAAGACCTCCTGAAATTGCTCCATTTTTTCCGTCTTATACTGGGTTATGAGGAGAAAGCTTCCTCGTTTCTCGCAGGGGAATGAGACCGGAATGGATTTTTCTTCTTTAGGATTGAGGAAAAGCTCCTGGATATCTGTTTGGGTTAGCGTTCTATCCCCATCCTTTAGCAAAAACCCCAATTTTAGCCTCACTTCCTCATCCCCCAAATTTCTGATAAGTATCTCTCCTTCAAAAGCACCGGGAGGCATAACCTGGGGAGCCTTTCGCCAGCAGATATCTATGCTACTTTTAAGCATAAGAGCATTGGTGTAGAGATTCTCCAAAATTTGGGAGGAGAAACCAAAGCCAGTGGTTACGATGAGTATTCCCTTCCCCAGGGAGGCATAAAGCCCGAGCGCCGTGCCTCCTTTCGTCCTCGCCCAAACATAATACCCGCTTCCCCAGCGGGGGAAATGAGCCCAATAGGGGAAAGCGCCTACACTATTGGGAACTCTAAGGAAGGAAGAAGGATGAGAAAGGTCCAATTGGGCATCATTCCCTAAATCCAGGGATGCCTCGCCATACTGGATATAAAGCTGGGGGTCAAGGGAGGATAGCCAATCGCACATAGGGGGATAAGCCATATCGGTTAGGATGATTATACCCCCTCCCGCAAGGTAGGCTCGCCAATCGGATATGTGACCTTTCATATCCTGAGAGTCGCCATAGTTCCAAAGGGAGGTGGTGAGGACGAGGTCGTAATGGGAGGCTTTGGCGAAGAATTTTTCTAACTCGGTATTTCTGAACTTATCGTA
>CALITO010000039.1 GCA_938041455.1 uncultured bacterium
TAGAAGGAGATTCTCAAGTTAAATGGCTAATAAAAGATGGTTTCTTTTCACTTTTCCTAAAGCTATTTATTCCAAAGGAAAGGGAGGAAACCGCTGAGGAGGAGAATGTTGTTTTCCTTTTCCCTTTATTCAACAAAACCATTTCTATCGGTTTTTTAAAGTATCTGCTTCAAGATATAGAACTGAGGCTCTATTCAGCTAACATTGGGAAGGCGGAGATGCGGAGGCGGGCACAGCCCATTGGGATGAGCCTTATCTCCTCCAAAGGCATATCCGAGCGCACAGGGCTATCGGGCAATAATCCCACCATCCCCCTTTCCTCGCGCCAGTCTGGCAAAATCCTTCCCTTAGCGATTATCTCTATCGGTGCCCCCTCCAAACTGAAAGGCTGATAAGGTAGAGCTCCTTCCTTCTTCATAACCTTGAAGCAACTTTGGGGATTCTCCAGGTCGATCAAAAGGGCGTAGTTCCAAGGGGTGAGGGGATAAACCTCATAGGCTGGCCATTCATCCGTTCCCCCGTAGCGCACCCACTTTTCCTCTATCCTAAGGGAATAGGTCAGAGGTCCCCTATCAACTGATATCGCATTGTGGTTCTTCTCCCAAACCCTCACCTTTATCTCCATAGGCAAAACCAGCTCTACCCTGTCTCCGTTTTGCCAAACCTTCTCTATTAATAAATAGGAACGAGGCTTTGCCTCAACTTTCATCTCCTTACCATTAAATAGCAAAAGGGGTTTATTACACCAGCCGGGAATCCTTAGATAAAGGGGAAAGCGGACATCATTGGGGGTTAGGATGGTGAACTTTATCCTCTCATCAAAGGGGTAATCGGTCTCCTCAACTATCTGAACCTCTGTCCCATCTCCTACTTTCGCCTTTAATTTGGAGGGAGCGTAGAGGACACCAGCCACTCCCTTATCTCTCGTTGCCATCCAGAGATGTTCAGAGAAATAGGGCCATCCATGGGAATGGTTATGCTGGCAACAGCGATAGGAATAGGGGTTATAGGAGAGCATTTCCCCGCCATTTTGTATCAAGGGGGAATGGTCCTTGCTGTCCAATTGAATCATATTTGGAGCGGTAAGATAGTGGAGGGCTTTCATATCAGGGGTGAAGGCAGGTGGAAGAGAGTTAAAGGCTATCTCCTCACAGCGGTCAGCATAGATGGGATTGCCGGTTATGGAAAGGAGTATCTCGTTAGAAAACATAAATTCTACCATAGAGCAAGTCTCAGCTGCCTGGCGGGGATCGGTATAGCCGGGTCGGCAGTTCTCGTCTGCACCAAACATCCCTCCCGGCACCTGTCCGTAGATCTCCATAACTGTCCGATAATTCCTCTCCATTGCCTCCAAATAGCGGGGGTCCTTGGCTTGTTGATAGAACTGGGCTGGTTCGCGGAAGCCCTGGCAGATATTGACACCGTGCCAGGAAGGGATGCCACTCGTCCAATCAGCGGTTCGCTCGTGTGTTATTCTGCCCAAATCTAAGAGCCAATTCTCACCCGTGCGATTATACAGCCAGTAGATGCTGTCAAGCTGGTCTCCACCCCTCCATTTCTGCCAGCTTCCTGGGAGGAGTTTCTCGGGAGATTGATTGTGTTGCCAGCGGAAATACTTGCTTACGAAGGATAGAACCCTCCCCTCACCTTCTGCCTCATAAAAGGTGCGGAGGACATAGAGCATTATCATATTTGGCCAGAGGTCGTTGTTCCTCTTATTCTCCCTTGGACCGAAGTAGCCATCGTCTTCTTGACTGGAAAGAACAGCCTCAACCCACTTCCTTGCCTCCTTTATTATCCTGTCGTCCTTGAGGGTATAGCCCAAGGATATGAAACCTTTGAGCCAATAGGGAAGCTCCTCCCAGCCCCTCTCTCCTTCACCCTTCGGGCTAGCCCAGGCACTACCCTCGAATTTGCACCAGGGGCTTACCTCGTATAGGCGACCACAAAGTCCATTTGCCATAAGTAGAAGTTGGTGCCTAAGCCAGCCTCTCGGCTCAATTGAACCGATGGGAAGTTTAAGAAGGGGATTGGGAAGAAGGGGTGGACGATTGCCTATGTAAAAAGGATTGTCCCCTCTCATAGGTGGGCAATCTACCGTGCGGATTTCCATCATCTTCGCCTCCCTGCCGAAGGAAAGAGTTAAAAATAATAAAATAAGAAAGCCCTTTTGAAATTTTCCCATTCTAAAGGTTTCTCAGCAATTCCTTTATCTCTTCAAGATGTTTCCTCATCTCTTCCTCGCTTACATAAGTGAATCTCTTCATCACTTCTCTCCATTGTCCATATGTGGAAAGGTATTCCCTGCATTGCCTCTCGGCCTCCTCCAGCAGTTTCCTCGTTTCTTCACGATTTACCTCTTTCATCATCTTGGCGAGTTCCAATTTAGCTATGGGATAGGCGGGTTCCTTAAAGAAGGCTATCGGTTTGGAAAGCTCGTAACTGCTTTTCTCTATCTCCAATATACTGCGGAAAATAGCCTCCGCTTCCTTGGTCCTTTTCTCCCCCAACAAAAGCTTGCCCAAGGCGAGTAGGGCAGGAAGGGAATGGGGATCGACCTCCAAGGTCTTCCTGAACCACCTCTCCGCTTCCTTTTCCTCCCCTAAGGATAGATAGACCTTGCCCAACTGATAGAGATTAGGAGGGTAGGGGCGAAGGCGAACAGCTTCCTTAAGGAGAGCAAGAGCTCTCTTTTGGTCGTTTTTCAGAGTGAGCATTCCCAGATACCCCTTAGTTTCTCCTCTAAAAGGAACGAAGCGGAGGGAAAGTTTGAGACATTCCCTCGCTCGCCAGGGATCCTCATCTATCGCTCGCTTAGCTGTCTGAAGATAATAATCGGAGATGGCCAAATCCAAAGATAAAAGAAGAGCAACAAAAGGGAACACAGCGACCCCTTTGTCGAGTTTTCTCCCTTTCAATTCCAATAGTGAGGCTGATACCCCTCCTAAAAGGAAAAGAGCGAAGAAATTAGCAGTAATCTGCCAATCGTAATCAACAAGGGAATGTAGGGCGGAGGCTAAGCCTCCAGCCAGGCAGGAGCCCAGTAGGAAAGCGTTGCTTGGAGGAAGGGTGGAATGGCGCTTATGTATGTGAAAGGCGAGGAGAAAAAGGAAGATGAGGAGGGCTAAAAGTCCTTGAATTCCCATCTCGCTTGCGAATTGGAGATAGGAGTTGTGAGTAGTTCGGCTGAAACCACCTACTGCATAGCGAGGATAGACGAGTTCAAAAGTTCCTCCTCCCCAACCCCACGGTCTTGCCCTAATCATCATATAGGTGGAGCGCCAGAGAAGGACGCGGAAAGCAGAGGATTGCACTTCCTCAACTGTTCCTCCACCCGCAACTCTTCTGCCAAGCGGTCTGATAAATCCTCCAAAGTAAGCGAGGACGAAAGCGATGAGAAGCAAAGGGATGCCCTTTTTGAGGAGGGGAATTAACATTTTCAACCTCGCAATGACTATGAGAAAAAACAGGAAAGCACCTGCGAGGGCGAGGAAACCTCCCCTTGAGCCAGTGAGGAATAGGGCGATTATCTGGGCAAATAAGAGAAATCCCAGGATTACATCGCCTTTTTGGGAGAGGAGAAAAAGGGCAAATGTTGGGATAATTGAAGTGGCGAGGAAGCCCGCTAAGATATTAGGGTTAACGAATGTGGAAAAAATGCGCCAGGTGGGGTCGCCGGTTACCAGCCAGGTGCGAAGGTATTCAACTATCCCGTAAAAGGCAATGAAGCCTGCGGAAAAGACGAGGGATAAGAGCACCCACTTTGTCTGCTCTCTCCTGAGGGAAAGGGCGAGAGGGAAGATGGAAAGACAGGCGAGTATACGGAGGGACTCGTCAAGCGAGGCATATTTATCAACCGACCAGATAATAGAGAGAAAGGAGAAAAAGGCAAAGGCTATGAGGGGATAATAGAGAAAGGAGGAGAAAAGTTTTTCTTTGAAAGCGAGGTAAAAGAGGGTGAGGAAAACGAGAACTTGAGGAAGGTAGAAACTGAGAGTTGGATGGAGGGAGACCCCTCCACCACTTATAATAGGAATAAACGCTGAAAGGAAGCAAAGAAGGAGGAGTTTTCCTATTTCCAACTTAAAACAATTATAAATCTCCCCAGCGTCCCTGTCATAGGAAAAAGATTCCCTCTGACTATTTGGTGGGGTTTACATAATATGCTTCCAATATTTTTCCTATTTCGATCCTCCTTTGTTCCAACCTCTGAGGGTCTTGAGTATACTGGGTTAGGTTTTCTACTATTCCATCCAGCCATCTCTTAGCCTTCTCTTTTCCTACCTTTGCCTCGAGAAGGGACAAATAATCGTAATCTTGAATTCCTTCCCTAATTATCTCCCAACGAATGGAGCTAACTGGTCCTTCCTCTCCGGGATAGAGGAGCGAACCATCGCCGTTCCCACCGGGATAGGTCTGGGTATCTTGCCAAGGGTTCTTCTCCCAATAATTCACGCACCAATAGAGAAATCCCTCCACATCGAACTTCCTACATTGCCAAAAGAGGATGCGATGGTCTATGCCTGGATAATCTATTGCCCAGATATTGGGGTAGGGCTTCTGAGCGGATATGCAGACATACATCCATATCTCCTTGTCTTTGTTCTTTTCTTTGAGCAATTTGAGGTAGGGATAGTCAAAGCAATCGGAATGGGGGACGAGTATGTCCACATAGTCCGCTATTTCCGAGTAGGCGGGGAGTCCCTTTTCTCCTGGCATCCAGGGGCGGGTAGCTCCATAGCCGAAGGTCAAAAGCCTGCGGAGATGGGGACCGTTCTCCTTAACGAAGGAGAAGATTTCCCTAATGGTAGGGAAATGCTCTTTGCTTGGCTCGTCTATGGTATAGATATAGCCTAACTTGAGCCATCCTTTCTCGGATAGATGTCTTTCCGTCTGCCTTATTATCTCGGCACTTATCTCAACCTGCTGGGGGTCTAACTTTCCTACCTCACCCCAGCCGCTGGGAATTCTCAACCAGTTGATGTTGAAGCCATTTAGTCCCCTATCCACATAAAATCCTATCTCCCTATCGAAGTCACCCCAATCCATTTCTACCTTTCCCTCCCTTACCTCTATGTGAGGGGCGACGATATTGCAATCGCTCACCCTATGCTCCAACATATTAAGGCGATACTTCCTTACTAAATCGGAGAACTTTTCCCTTGAGAAGTTCTCAAAATCTTCCTTATAAAGGACATTTCTTTCTCCGTTCTTCTCTCTATAAACCTCCACCTCGTCTATCAAGAAGCTATGACTACCTCCTTCAAAATCGTGGACGAACTGGATTGTGAAGGAACTTCCTACCGGGACACCGCAGTCAACCAATTTAACGGATGCCTTTTGCCATTTTCCCTTCACCTGTTCCTTGGGAGTAAAGAACTTATTACCCACAGGTGTGCCGAAAAGGGCGAAAGTAACCCCCTCGTCATTGGATTTATAAGCGAAGGAGATATAGGTGTTCTCATCACAGGTCCCCTGGAAAGGAGAGAGAATGTTGTTCCAGCGGAGGTCGGTTGGAGGAGCCTGGAGGGCATATCTGCCCTGCTCAGCATCCTCACTCAAGGAGAGGGCATCGGAATCCCAACGAACGGGTGGAGATTCAAACCAGCCCCAACTCCCGCTCAAAACTCTGTGATACTTTGGTAAATAACTAGTGTTCAGAAGAAAACAGGTCTTTAAAGTCGACCTTGTAGGCAGAGAGAAATTGAAGGCATAAAGGCGGATTTTTATTCTCTTAGAAGGAGCATTTGATGGCTTTATTTCTAACCATCCTTCATACCAACCCCCTTTAGCGGAGGGAGGCACATAAATTGTGAGCCAGAGGGGTTGGATACTCTCTAAAGGAACATCAAAGGGAGAGTAGGGGAGGAGTGGGTCGGGATAGATCCCTGGCTCCGCGTCCTTGGTGGGTTCTTTAACCTCCACATAGCCCACCAAGTTGAGGCTTATATTTTCACTCCCTATCTCTCCCCCTTTTCCCTTAAATTTGCCCCAACTTACCTGGACATTTTTCAAACCCTTTCGAAGAGGGGAAATAACGAGCTGGGTAGCCCTTCGCTCGTTACGAGCGCAATAAATCGTAATCTCGGTTACTGATTTCCCGGAGTAGGGTTTATCTTTCCGAATCTTGTTCAGCGTGCTCTCCCAGCAGACCAGGTAAGGAGAGTTTTCCCCTTCCCCTAATTTAAACTTCTCAACCAAGAGCTCAATATATGCGGGATTGAAATAGCGAGGGTCAATTGTTCCCTTTTCCAAATCCCCTAAGGCTTGCTCTACCTCCTCTCGGATTTTCTGTGCTATTTCCTCTCGCTTACCCCTAACTTCCTTTAGGATGTCCTTCAGATAGACTTGCCATTTCTCTTTTGCTTCTTTTATCTGTTCCTCAGCGATATCGGCGAAAGGGGGAGGAGAAGAGAAAGCGATTATCCCGAAATTAGTAGGTTCGTGGAAGCTCCTCTCAAGTTGAGTCCAAGAGGAAAGCTCCCCATAAGGCGTCTCGTTCCTACAGAAATTCGCCCGCCACTCCGAGGGTGTTTCCTTGTTGAAAGGCAAGGAAGAGAAGGGGATGGCTATCTCTGCCTGCCATCTGTCGGGAAATTTTTTGACCTTTGCTCGCCATTCCCCGTTCCATTTGGCGTCTTTATTTACCTCGTCTTGCTGTATGCCCAAGGTGTTAAGGATGAAGTGGAAGTAGGTAGGGGGATTGGGAGCAAGGAATACCTCAAGGCAGTCATCCCGCCAAACATCTTTGTCCCTTTGTTTTTGGCGGGCAACGATTTTGTCCATCTTTTCCTCATAGCAGATGAACGCGATATAGATGTGGGAATCGTCATAGGTTAGGAGAACATCCGTCCTTTGCGATGGAGGTGTAGGTTGCCCAAGGAGGTAAGAGAGCTGGATTTTTTCGGCAGTGCTCCAGCAGGGTTCGTCCAGCTCGCCATCTATCCAGGCCTGTGTATTGGCTCTCTTAAGTGTTAGACGAGGAACATCGGCAAGACAATAAAAGGACAAAGCGATAAGCATAAGAAATAGCCATTGCTTAGACATAGCCTTCCTCCTCTCATAGTAAATTATAGCCACATCTCCACTTGGGGTAAAACATTAAAATTCCGAAAACATTGCCTCGCTGTTATAATGCTTTGTGATAAATATGAACAACGAGGTGTATATTATTGTGTTACTTTGTTTCGTTCTTCTACCCATTACTTCCTGCTACGCAGAGGGGGAGAATCTCTCCGAACAAGCGGAATTCCTCAGCGACCACCTGGAGCGGGTAATTTCCTTTTCTCAAGGTTGGGGGGAGTTGGGGATAGATGTCTCCGCCCACGCTCCTTGGCAAATTCCTCTTCCCCTTCAGATTAAGGATAAGAAATATGAGAAAGGTTTAGGACATCACGCAAACGGAGAGATTGTGATTGCCCTAGACGGTGAATATCTCGCCTTTGAGACGGAGATAGGAGTGCAATGGCAGGGTGGGCAGAATGTGGCGAGTGTTGTATTCCAAATTTTTGTTGACGGCGAGAAACGCTTTGATAGCGGAATTATTGGGGAACTGGCTCCTCCTCGTGTTGTAAGGGTTCCCCTCAAAGGAGCTAAGGAACTACGGCTTGTTGTTAAAGATGCGGGGGATGGGATAATATGCGATTGTGCCAACTGGGCAAATGCTCGCCTCATTCCAGACCCATCGGCAAAAAGGGAAAGGAGGGAAAGAAAGGTGAACATCGCCACTTTTGCTCGTGTCGTATTCTCTGACCCCGAAAGGGCAGAGGGCTGTAGAGGTAGTAGGATAGAAGAGTTCCTTCCCGAGGATATCTTCTTAGAGAAGGAAATCGCCCCATCATCCAAGGGATATATCCCCCCTAAAGTGGGTGATGGGAAAAGTTGTATTGGGCTTGTCTGGTTTGAGAGAAGACGATTGACAACGCTCCAATTGGAATTTACTGAAGAGAGCCACATTCCTGAACCGGAGGAAATTCAAGTCCAGTGCTGGCAGGGAGAATCGCACTGGCAGGGTAGTTGGGTCCCTTTATTAGCGGATGTCAAAAGTGAAGGTAATCGCTTAACATTTGCGATAAACTGGCAAAGCCAAGCTCAATTGGCTCTCTATGGGACGGAAAAGGTGCGATGGATTTTCCCCCCAACATCCAAATCCATTTTCATTAAAAATATATCGGCTTTCACCAACTCTATTTGGGATGAGGGGGAGATCCTTCTGGAGTTAGAAAAACCGCTTAGGGACGGTAAGGGAACAGTCGAGATTTACAACGGGGAGATATTGGAAGATGGGAAGGCGGTCTACAGGAAGGAGTGGGATTTGGGGGATAAACTTCACCTTAAATTGAGATATTCTCGTCCTACGCCTTGCAAAGGGGATAGAACAATCCTACGCATCGAACTTCCCGATTTTTCCTTTGCTATAGCGGTTGAAGATATATTGGGGAGAGAAGGGGTATATGTGGGTGAATTTGGCGTCTTTGCCTCAACCTATCCGCCTAAAATTAACCTTGCTGAATATAAGGAGAAAACAAGGGGGAAGAAGACGGTTTTGGAAAGAGTGAGGGAGATGCCTGACCAAACCTTTAGCCAAGCTATGGCAAAGGTTCACAAAACAGTGCAGGATAACGGTCCCACCATGCTCTCACTCGCCTGCGATAATCACAAATTCGTCGTTCCCCGAGAAGGTGGAGTAAGATACGGAAGCTTTGAGGTAAAGGCTAAATTTGCCTCGGGTAAAAATACAAATCTGAGAAGGTTTCTTGACGGTGGTTGGTTCCCTATCCCTGTAACGGCTGTAGAGGAGAACTACATAATTTATAGACAAAGAAGTTTCGTTGTTCCATTTGACGAAGAGGACAAAGCCTCAAAGAACCCTCCCTATTGGCTTAATCGGAAGCCTTTGTTCGTAGCGGTAATAGAAGCGTTTAACAAGGGAACTGGATTGGAAAAAGGGGAGATAAATCTGATCTTCTGGGCGGATGGAGAAAAGGGGATTCCTGCTAAACTGGAAAAAACAACCGGTGGCATCCTTATTTCTTATGAAGAGCGAATCCTTGCTTTCGTTGAGATTGGCGAAGGAGAAAATATAAAAGATAATCAACTGGAAATTGTTTGGAACTTACCCAAGGGGAGGATAAGCAGAGCGGTCCTCTATATTCCCGGGTGGGAAATGGAAAAAGAGGAGGTTAAGGGTCTATGTCTGGGCGAACAGGTAAATCTCCTCCTCGCTAAGACAAAAAGATATTGGGAAAGTGTTTTGTCCTCCGCTACCAAGATCGATATTCCCGAGGAACTTTTAGCGAATGTGATAAGGGCTTCCCAGGTGCACTGTCTTATAGCTGCGAGAAACGAAGAAGAGGGGAAACGGGTAGCTCCCTGGATAGCCTCTATGTCCTATGGTCCTTTGGAAAGCGAGGCTCACTCAATAATTTATGGTATGAGCCTCTTTGGGCATCGGGAATTCGCTAGGAGGGGGTTAGAGTTCTTCATCAGCAGATATAACGAGAAGGGATATTTAACAACAGGTTACACCTTAGTTGGCACAGGTTGGCATCTGTGGACATTGGCCCGTTATTATAAGTTGTTCAAGGATGGAGAATGGTTGAAATCCGTAGCGTCGCAAGTTGCCAATTTATGTGATTGGCTTATCCGTCAAAGGGAGAAAACCAAGGAACTTGATATAAGTGGGGAAAGGATGCCGGAGTGGGGATTAATGCCCCCGGGTGTAGCTGCTGATTGGAACCGCTTCGCTTATCGTTTCTTCAATCAAGCACATTACTATGCTGGCTTAGCCGAGATGGGAGAGGTGCTGAAAGATATTGATTATCCCGAAGCGGAGAGATTCCTAAAGGATGCCGAAGAATTCAAGGGGGATATTATGCGAGCCTATCGTTGGAATCAAGCGAGGATGCCGGTGCTTGAATTATCCAATGGGAACTGGGTGCCAGCTTATCCGGGGATACTTTACTGCTTTGGTAAGGTGGGGGATATGTATCCTGGTGAGGATGGAAATCGCTCCTGGGCAGGTGATGTGGAGATAGGAGCACACTATCTAATTCCCTGTGGTGTTTTGGAAGCGAATAGCAAAGACGCAGAGTGGATAGTCGAACATATGGAGGATTATTGGTTCCTATATAGTGGTATGGGAGAATATCCGGAGGAGGAAAACCGTAAGGATTGGTTTAATTTGGGTGGTTTCTCCAAACTTCAACCTTATTATACAAGGATAGTGGAAATATATGCCCAGCAGGACGAGGTCAAGCCCTTCATACGCTCCTACTTCAACGCTATTCCTTCCCTTCTCAACACCGAGAACCTCTCTTTCTGGGAGCATTTCCATAATATGGGCGCTTGGAATAAGACCCACGAGACGGGCTGGTTCCTCGTGCAGACCCGCAATATGTTTCTGGTGGAAAGGGGAAGGGAACTTTGGCTTGCTCCCTTTGTGCCGAGATATTGGCTTGAAGATGGGAAAAAAGTCGCCGTGTTGAACGCGCCTAGTTACTTCGGGAATGTAAGCTACAAAATACACTCTTCCCTAAGCAAGGGATATATAGAAGCGGAGATAGAATTTACAGTCGGCAATTTACCCGATAGGTTTGTCCTACGAATCCGCCATCCTCGGGCTAAGAGAATAAAGCGGGTGATTATAGATGGCAATGAGCACAAGGATTTCGACCTAAAAAGAGAATGTATCTACATACCACCGAAGCGGGGGAGGATAACCCTAAGGGTATACTTTTAAAAAAAACTCCAAAATATGCCGTAGAAATAACTAAACATCAAAGAATATCTTTGCCCTATAGCCTTTTTCTGTTCGTTCCACCTTCAAGTTGTGATAGGTGACCGCCTTAACATAGGAGCCCCGCCAGGGGAGGTCGGGACGCACCTTTACCCCTTCACAAACAGAGTCTATCCCCCTTTCATCCAAAGAATTAACCTTGAATCTACAGAACAAAATTTTCTCCGTATCAAATATGTAAAGCAACTCGCTTAGCCACTCGACGAGCATAAGGGGGATGTCCTTATTATTTGGCAGTTTGACCTCCTTTTTTATCTCGGGCTTCAGTCTATTTATATCCGCTATGAGGGAAAAAGTTCCATAGGCTGAGTTCTCAAATAGCTCGGGCAGGCTTCTTCCCCAAGCGTCGATCGCTTTATCGGCGGTATGGCGAATAGTCCTATATCTGGGCATCCTTCTGTCCACTTATTATCTTGCCGAGCGACACAACCTTGTCATCACTGGTAAGCTTGACGAGGGGTATCCCCTGCGTTGTTCGTTTTCCCATCTTTATATCCTTTACCTTGAAATGGTGTATGTTTCCCTTGGCTGTGCTTAGGAGAAATTTGTCCTTCTCTTTCACTATCATTCCCGCTGAGACATCGCCGGTTTTCTTCGTCGTCTTCCAAACAATCATTCCCTTACCCCCTCTATTTTGGGGCTTTATCTCGTCCTCGGGGAATTTCTTTAGATAGCCATTTTCCGTGGCGAGCAGAATAAGGGACTTCGGTATTACGAAATCTGCGGATACTACCTCGTCATCCCCGGATAGCGATATACCCTTAACTCCTCCAGCCATCCTCCCCATAGGACGAACTTCCTCCTCGTTGAACCTTATCCCCATCCCCTTCTTAGTTAAAAGGAGGATGTGCTGATTGCCATCGGTTAGGAGAGCAAAGCGGAGCTCGTCCTCAGGAGATAGCTTCATTATTTGCACGCCTTTCCTTCCCCCGTTCACTTCCTTTAGTTCCAATCTCTTCACCGTTCCCTTAGCGGTTACAAGAAAGAGGAAGCCATTCCGATTACCCGAGATAAGGGGGATAGCGCATCTTATCTTCTCGTTTTCTTGGAGGTGAACAAGGTTATTTAAGGCGGTTCCTGCCGATTGACGGGAGGTCTGGGGGATCTCGTAAGTGCGCAATCCATAGCAGTTCCCCTTATCCGTCACAAATAGGAGGGAGGAATGGCTTGAAGCGGTAAATAGATGAGCTATGGAATCCTCCTCCTTGGTAGTGAGGGAGAGTTCCTTCTTAGCTCTTCCTTGGAAGGCGGAGAGGGGCACTTTCTTAATATAGCCGTCCCTGGTGAGGACAACCACTGTCTCCTCCTCAGGGATGAGGTCCTCCTCCGTTAGCTCTCTCGGCTCCTCGTGGAGGATTTTCGTCCTCCTTGCATCTCCAAACTTCTCCTTTATCTCCTGCAGTTCCCCTTTCACCACTTCTGTAAGTTTCTTCGGCGACTCTATTATCCCCTGGAGGTATTTTATTCTCTCCCTGAGGGCGCGGAGTTCCTCTTCCAGTTGGCTCCTTTCAAGGCGAGTTAGTTGGCTCAGGCGCATATCCAAGATAGCCTGTGCCTGCTCCTCGGTTATTTTGAGGAAATCCATAAGCCCTTTCTTTGCCTCCGCTGGTGAGGAGGAACTCCTTATAATCCTTATCACCCTATCTATATGGTCAAGAGCTTTCAACAGCCCTTCAAGTATATGAGCCCTTGCCTTCGCTTTATTAAGCTCATATTGGCTTCTTCTGAGGACGACATCCTTGCGGTGCTGGATGAAATGGGTAAGGACCTCGCTTATCCCGAGTAGACGAGGTGTTCCATCAACAAGGGCAAGCATATTGACCCCAAATGTCGTCCTCAAAGTTGTGTGCTTCAAGAGATAATTCAGGATCTTCTTGGGCTGAGCATCCCTCTTGAGTTCTATGACCACCCGCAAACCTTCCTTGTCCGATTCATCCCTCAAATCTGCTATGCCTTCCACCTTCCTTGCCTTAACCAAATCTGCTATCTGCTCTATCAACTTCGCCTTATTCACTTGGTAAGGTATCTCTGTCACAACTATCGCTGTTTTACCCCCACCGAGCTCCTCAAAATGGGTGACTGCCTGAACCTGCAATTGCCCCTTTCCCTTCCTATATATATCTCTGAGCTTAGCTTGTGAAGCGAAGACGATGCCGCCAGTGGGGAAATCGGGACCTTTTAGAACATTGAGCAGTTCGCTTATCCCTGCTCGGGGCTTATCTATAAGAAGGAGGAGGGCGTCTATAACCTCGTTGATATTATGGGGGGGAATGGATGTAGCCATCCCCACCGCTATACCAGCTGAACCGTTAAGTATGAGGTGAGGAATCTTTGTAGGGAGGACAGATGGTTCCCGCAGAGAACCATCGTAGTTGGGTAGCCATTCCACCGTTTCCTTCTCAATATCGGCGAGCATCTCGGTGGAGATGGGAGAAAGTCTAACCTCGGTGTAGCGCATTGCCGCTGGACTATCACCATCTATTGAGCCGAAATTTCCGTGTCCGTCCACAAGGGGGTAGCGAGTTTCAAAGTCCTGGGCGAGGCGCACGAGCGCCTCGTAAATGGGAGCATCGCCGTGGGGATGGTATCTCCCCATTACCTGCCCCACTATCCAGGCAGATTTCTTATGGGCTCTATCTGGAAAGACATTTTCCTCATACATAGTCCAGAGGATGCGCCTATGCACGGGCTTCAGACCATCCCTAACATCGGGCAAAGCGCGGGAAACGATTACGCTCATCGCGTAATCAAGATAGGAGCTCTTCATCTCCTCCTCTATAGGGACAGGAAGTAGCTTCTTCGCTATCATTGTTCCTCCCCTATACGAAAGTATTTCCTTGCGTTTCCTGAGGTAATGAGAGAAATATCCCCTCGGGAAATACCGCTCGCCTCTATCAAGTGAAGGATAACAGAGAAGGGGAAATAGGGATAATCGCTCCCCATAATCAAGCGATGTGCTCCTAAAAGCTCGCATGCTTTCTTAATGTCTTGGGGTAAGAGGTAAGGGCTAACTTCCAGCAAGATGTTCGGGCAATTCTTCCCCAACTTTATTGCCTCATCCCATTCTTCGCTTTTCAAGTTAAGGATAAGAAACTGCATCGTGGCGAATTCCTTAGCCAACCTTTCCGCAACAGAAAATTGGGGAAGAGAAAAGGAACAGACAAGGGGCTTAGCGAAGCGCCTGTAAGCGTTTAGTAGTCCCTTAACAGGTTCTTCCTCCCAGTCCATACCCCAATAAGTGGGAGAAAAATGAAGGGCAACAAATCTGTCGTTGGGGAGATATTTCCGCATATCCCCTATGGAGTGCTGAACATAGTGAGGATTCACGGAGAGATAACCCAGGAATTGAGGAGAGTTATCAAATATCTGACGAAGTAGATAGTTTCCTTCCAGAAAATTATAGAAGTGCCCTGTGAAGTGGGTGAGAATACCTTTCGTGATATTATGCTTCTCCATTTCCCGGCAAATTGCTTCTGGTGTTGCATTAAGGTAAGGGTTCAAACTACCTACGAAAATATGGGCATCTACCATTGGTTTACCTCCTGGTGAAATGTGGACATCCTTTTTGTTTTAATTATACGGTTGTTAAACGCAGTAAGCAAGACATAGGGAACAAACGCCAAAATATCGACCAGCGTCTCAAAAACGCTCCAGAGAGTGCATATCTACACAGGCAAAAGAATCACTTTTCCCGTAGGAAGCAGTGGTGGGGGATGCCGAGCTTATTCCTTAAGTTGGCTGTCTTTTCTATGAATAGCTCTGTTGTAGCATTTATATATCCGCTACAGTAGGGGAGGTCGGGAATATGAGAGCGGAAAAATCGGTTCATTTGTTCAACGAAGAGCTCCCTGATATATTTGCCCACTATTGAGGAAAGCGTTATGGGGAAATATTTATCGTCCCCCTTGGTTATAAATCTTGCCTCTCCTCCCTCAGGGAAAGCATAGCGGGTTTCCTCTTCCTTATCAGGCTGGGGAACAAGGGAAAAGCGATTGAAGAATGGGGAGTAGTCTTTTGTTCCGCCAATCCGCCCGCAAAGGAATAAAATCTCCTCTTCCCTGTAATTCTCCTTGAAATAGAGGATTAAATCTTCGAACAGCAAATAATCCAAATGGGATTTACTGGAAGTAAATTGTAGCTTCTGGTTGAACCTACCCGGGCAGAGGGCTATGCTCTTTATCTCCAGGAGGTGAGCATTTATTTCTTGTAAATACTTCCCTGCGATTTCAATGTCTAATAAGTTGGAGGTGTCCGTCCAGCAGGGAAGCACGAAGTCAGGCACACAAGGGGTTAAGGGGGAGGGACATTCATCTTTTTGGGTGAGGAGTATATTGGATAATAACTCCGAGGAGGTGAAGGGGATACAATCGTAAAGAGATTTGTAAAAAGAGAGGGCTATCATCTCGCATATTTTCATCTTGCCGGAGGCGCAAATTTTCTTGCTTTCCTTCAAACTGCTATTTAGGAGTTTTTCAGGGTCCCCGATATCCACGAGAGTAGCAGTGACGACTAAAGGACCCAGTTTAGGTCCAAATCCGTTTTCGTCTATGCCGACCACAAGCATTTTAATCCCTTTCGCTTTTGAGGAAGTTAATCCTTTCTATCTTGAGCCGCCGTATTTATTTTCCCTATCATCCGTCTTTATTAGATAAACATCCAACTCTCCCTTACCAAAGGACTCTGTGGCTCCCACTATAATGTATCTCCCATCCTCATCATCAGCGCCTCCGAATGTTTTCTCAAAAGTTATGGAGGAGGTTGCTCCTCCACCACCCCTCTCCACGCCGAACATTGGGAGAGCAGTAACCAAAAGGGAGGCTAAAATTCTTCTCCAAAATCTAATCTGGGTAAGACCTCCCTTCCTCTTCCCTCGCTCTTTGTTTTAAGAAAATATTAACTCAAATTCAATATAAAATTAATTTTAATATATGCTTTCTTTACTTCTATCCTACTCACCAACCGCTATAGAGTGCCCAGCCTATCCAGCCGTGCTCCCCGGGCTTCAATTGGTAGAGGCGAACCTCCTCGCCTCGCTTTTCCCTCATCTTGGTGGGGTAGGTATTACCGAAAGAGATTTCCCTCACTCCCATGATACACATCTTGGCGTTATCTATATCGAACAAAGGCAGGGGGAAATCCGGCTTGACGCCCGGGGTGTAGAGAAACGCCCCAAATAATTCGGTCTTGCCCCCGTTGGCAGTGCGGAGGTAAAGGCTATCTCCCTCACACTTCATCCCCAAGATCCACAGGTTGCCCCCTTCATTGCGCACCAAGCCCATCTCATTTCCTCCCCCCTCTGGGTTCAATTGCCTTGCCCAAAGGCTCTGCTCCTTACTGCGCAACTCCACATGGGATGGGCAATTGGTCATAAATATATCCCCTTTCCCCGTTCCCAGGACCTTCAAATCGCAGCTCTCCAGGACCAGCACCTTGTTTTTCGAGCGATTCTCTACAACCGCTGGTGTCCCCCCGAAAGCCTGGATGTTCTCGAATTTTACTACCGGGGCGGATTGATCATCTATGATGAACTTCCCATTTGGACCCGCTATAATGCGTCCGAACCCGCAGCCGATGATATAACGCACGCTCCCATAGATCCTCACCTCTCCCTCTAATGTATACCAATTGGGATCAGGCCCCCCTACACCCCGCAGGTAAATCACTGTTTTCCCTTCCCTAACTGCCCAATCTATCGCCCTTTGGATTGCCTCTGTATCGTCCTTATTATCGCCTGGCTGGGCGCCGAAATCGTTGGCACAAACCCATTTCTTCTTATCCCTTTCCCAGGGAACCTCGGGCTCTCGCTTGATGGGGAGTTTAATAGTATGAGATGGAGCCTCCTCGAATAGTTTCTTCGCCCCGTGGGAGAGATACTCCTCCACATAGTTAGCCCTTACATCTCCGTTTGGCGTTTCGCTCTTTATAGCCATAGCATAGCCCTTGGTCTTTAAATCCCGCACATAGAGGACGCTGCGATTGAGGATAGCCGGTCCCTGGGGATTGTTCCCCTTGATCTCCCCTCCCACTATGCTCAATACTCCTCCCCACCAGAACCAATCCGTGCCCTCGGGCAGATCACAAATGACAGGAAGGGGAACATTCTCTATTCGCAGGTCCTCGGCAGCGACGCAGTTCGAACGCACCTCCAAGCCTATTCTACTGCAATTGCGAATGGTCACCCGTGAGAGGGTCTGCCCCCAGAGGGCAGGACCTCCCTGCCCTCCGGCAGAGACGCCTATTTCAAAGCCCTCAACAACTGTATCCTGTATCATATTGGGCCCGTTGAGCTCCATCCAGGAACTGTTTATGCCCACCCTGCCGTGTCCCCGAACCCTCAAATTCTTTATCAGCCCGGTATTGTTGGAGAAGAAGCGAACGCCATCGGTTTGGGGGTTCTCTCCTACATCTATGGTGAGATTGTAAATGGTGCGCATAAACCAATCGGCAGAACCGGGGTCCTCCGCGCGGGGATGGGTGCGGAGAACTGCCTCGCAATTCGTGCCCTTATCCAATTTGATGATGACCCCGTCCCGGGATTCCCCATAGATCCATGGACCGATCCCCGATCTTACCACCAGTGTTTTTGTTATCCTATAGACGCCATTGGGAAGGTAGAGGATTTTGGTCCTATTGGTGCCGATTCCGCAACTGAGGTCTATGCCCTTCTGAAGCGCCTCAGTATCATCCGCGAGCCCGTCGCCCTTCGCCCCTAAGTCCCGCTTAACATCTATGATCGCCTCGGCATCCTCGGGAAATAGGAACCTCCCTCTCTGAGGATAGGCGAGGGCAATAGCGAGAAGGGCTACCACTCCAAATTGCCATTTCAACTTCTTTCCCTCCTTTCATCGCAATCCCTTACTTAATTATTCAATAAAATCAGCCTTTATTCAACTAAGGAAAGAAGGCGCTGAGTAGCTCTCTCCACCCCCTTAGCGTCACTTCCCGTAACTAAGATCACATCTTTCCCTAAGGCAAAGGGCGACCAGGCGTATTCTAAAACACCTCGTCCCTTGCCGGGAAAATATCCATTGGCAACACGATACAGTATACTCGCCCTTTGAAGCGCCTGAATTAGGATGCTCGAGCTGTCAGTCCCCACAAGGATAAGGTCATCCTTCACCTCAAAAGCATCGGGCAAAGTAGGGGGGTAGCCATTTTCCCCCGCCCAAACACGCAGTTTCTCCCAAGGTCTCTGCCTCTTTTCCCTTTCCTCTATTTCTAAATCAAACCATTTATCTCCCCTCCTCTCCGCTGCGGTGAAAACCTTGGGATATCTCCCTTTGCGCCACACGGTCCTTTCTTCTCTAACAACGACTGGAATCCCTTTCTTTATCAATTTCTTTGCAAGTTCCTCAGCCATTTTCCCTTCCTCCTTGCTCGCCTTTTCCCCGATAACAACCACAAGCACCTTACCAGAGTTAAGAAGGGAACGAATGGCTCCCTCATCATATATAAGCACATCCGGAAGAGGACGAAGTTTTAGAGGCGGAGCGGGGGGAATACTTACCCTCTCTTCCCCGTCTTTGCCGCTAAACAGTTCTTTTACCCTTATACTATATTGCTCCGTAGGGATGTTTAAAACAGGAAGGGGAATGGTTTCCCTATATATCCCTTTTGAGTCGGTGGCACGGTGGAGCAAGAGCTTCTCGCCGGAGGGGCTATTTATAACCACCTCTAAGGGGAGGGGGACTAAAATCCGGCGATCGTTCTTCCCCTTGCAAGTTACTTGAATGTTTATAGCCCAACTATCTCTCTTGTCCAGCGCTACCTTCAATTCGAGTTTTTCCACAGGGTTTGGAAGGACGGCGATTACTTTCATCTCCGTGGGTTGGAAATTAAGCAAGATGGGCTTGCCTTTCTCCACATATAGCTTTCTCGTCTTAGTCCAATCTCTGCCTTCCAAAATGTATAATGCCTCGTCCTTCCCTAAGTTGTTCAAAATCACCGCTACATCTTTGGCTTCCCCCCAATCAGAAGCGGGGTAAAGTTCAACTTTTTTACCCTCTATTTCTCTTTCTATAAGGCGAGGGGGGTTTTGGAGGTCGTTTAAAAGGAGATAAAACCTTCCCTCTCCACCTGTCCATTTGCCCGGAATAATTCCTTTCCCTCTTATCTCCATTTCTTTGTCTCCCATTGCAGAGGAGAGGAAAGCCCTTAATAAGTTACCATATTCGTCGAGTAGCTCATCGCTCAACTCCTGACGCCAAAATTTGCTCGCCTCATTCCATTCCCCCTTTAGCCATAAATCCTGCCCCCTTTTCTCCCACTGAGCTATCTTCTGGGGATAAAGTGCCATGTCTAAAGTCGTCTTCCTAACTTGTATATTGGGAGGCAACCACTTCGTCCCCCCGTCAGCGAAAAGCTTGCCCCCCTCCTTGACGAACTCCTCTAGGCCTTTTATAACCATTTTAGGAAGGGGGTGCTTTATTCCCACAAGCCAGAGGACTTTCCTCCCCTTCAATCCACTCTCTTCTATTTCCCATTCGTGAACTATATCCGCTGTGAAGCCTGCTCGCCGAAGCGCGTGATAGAGTGCGAAGCACTCGTAGGCATAATCACGGGGTATGCGATAAATTTCCTCATTGGGGACTTCACCAGCCTCTTTAAGACGCATAACCGCTTCCGTGAAGGAATAGAGGACGCCGATGGGATGGCGGGCGGGTAAGGTGGAAAGTATGAAATCGCCCAAGCGTCTCAACCTCTCGATAGAGGACTTGAGATTTTGCGCATCCTGAAAGTTGAGATGCCAAAGCATTCCCACGCCATCCATCACCGCATAGTTCGTCACCATTTCGGCGAGTAATTCCTCATCGGGATTATTGGGAGTGAAATATAGGGTATTAGAGGCAAAATGGAATCGCTTATCCCTTACTCCCACTCGTTCCAAGGCGAAGCTCCAGGATTGTTCAGCCACACCTCGCCAGAACATAAAGGAATGGGTTGTGGGCACATCATTGAGCCTTTGAGCGAAGGGATTTGTTCCATCGTTTATAGCGAAGGCAGCGTAGATATCCTGCCCCCAGGGAAGCTTAGGCGATATCTTTTTAATATGGAGTTTAGCCTTGTTAAAAAAATTGCCCATTATATTGGCGCGCCAACGCATCCAAGAGAGCCAATCTTGAGGGGATAAATCCCGGGGGTCTGAGGGGAGAGGGCGATTAGTTAGTTTCTCATAAGCTAAGCGGAGGAAAGCATCGGGGAAGAGGGAAAGAATTTGCCCAGCATAGGGTCCCTCTTTTACCACACCATAGTTAAGGCCGGGCTCGTCCATAGCTCCAAGGGAAGCGATGGTGGATAGGAATCGGCGGGCTTGTTGGGCGCCTAACTCCGCCCTTTGCATAGCGATGTTCTCTATTTGAGGGTCAAGGAAGGAAGCCCCTGCTTCAAATGGCTGGTGAAGCACATAACCACTCCACAATCCCTGCCAGACGAAGCCCTTTAGCCCGTTGGCAATCAACCTTTCAACTCCCTGCTCAAAAAGGGAAGGAGTTAAGGGATCGGGAAGAAAATTGCCTTCCCCATCTAATTTTGCATAGTTGTAAAGATCTAAGGGAGCCCAGGTAGCTCCTATAGCGGCGTTTACCTCAGGAGAAGCAGTGGAACCGATCAGAAAGTGAGTGATTGGGATAGGCGAAATGAGGAGGAGCTCCTGAGAAGCTATTTCCTCCTCATTGAGCTTGGCGACCAGTAGATAAGAACCGCTGCTCATAGTATAGGGCGGTAATTCCCAAAGCAAAGTTTCCCCTGCCTTCGCGTTTATCCACTCCCTCAAAAGGAGAGCGGTGGGACTCGCCTCCCTCTGTTTCGCTAAAAGCGTTAATGTTCCCTGCGCATCCTTAGGGAAATAAAGTCCCAGGGTGATTTTCTCATCTTGCCAGTAAGTTTTCCTTGGCTCAGCATAGAAAAGTTTCCACTGTTGTAGTTGAGGGAAAGAGAATGACGAGAGGGGCAGGAAAACAAAGTTTAAGAACCCAAAAAGTAGAGCACCTCTTTTTAAATTTATCATCTTACCCTGATCGTTAATGCTTCTCTGGCTATTTGATAAAGGAGAAGGGCAGAGAGTTCCAGTTCTTTCAAATATATTTTTTCCTCCGGCGAGTGGGGCATATGGGCGCCGGCGCCCATTATAAGGCTGGGGATCCCCTTCTCGTTAAAAATATTAGCATCGGACCCTCCCCCTCCATCCTTAAGGGACAGGGATAACCCTAACTTCTCTCCCGCAGAAAGAAGTAAGCGAACAGGTAAGGAATCCAAAGTTAGGCAGAACATATTGTATTCCCTCTCTATTCTGTAGATAAAATCGCCCCCCTCTTTTCTTATATCCTCAAAACAAGAAAGCATATGTTCAACCTGCTTCCGCAGTTTCCCTTCGCTTCTGCTCCTCGCCTCACCTAACACCTCGACATAATCCGGAACTATGTTGCGAGCTTTTCCTCCCTTTATGACCCCGATGTTAGCCGTTGTCTCCTCGTCTATCCTTCCCAACTTCATCTTGGCTATAGCTTTTGAGGCTAATTGAATGGCGTTTATTCCCAACTCGGGATGCACACCCGCGTGAGCCGACTTTCCCCTCACAAAAAATGTAAGCTGTTCATGAGAGGGAGCGGAGATTATCGCTATTTGGGGTTCCCCTCCATCCAAAACGAAACCGGCTTTCGCGTTAAGTCGGGAAACATCTAATGCCTTCGCTCCCTCTAATCCCGTCTCCTCACAGATTGTGAAGACTATTTCAAGGGGTGGAAGCGTTTCACCCTCCTCCATCAAAGTTTCTACCGCTTCCAAGATAGCAGCTATCCCTGCCTTGTCATCACCTCCCAAAATGCTCGCTCCTTCTTGACTTATAATCTCTTCCTCTATCTTTATTTTCATACCTGCGGTGGAAGCTATTGTATCCATATGGGCATTGAAGAGTATGGGAAGACCGAGGCCGTCTCTCCTCCCGATTATATTTCCAACCTCCCCCTGCACGGAGGAACCCGCTGAATCTTCCCAAACTTCAAAACCCCAGGATTCCAATTTTCCCCTGAGGAACTCCGCTATTTTCCTCTCCTTTCGGCTTTGGCTGTTTATCGAGAGCAGCTTGAGGATCGTTTCTCTAAGACGCTCTTTGTTTACCATCTCTAAAAAGCGTCAAAGGAATAGAACGCCGGTTTCACAGGTGGGAAAAGGCTGGTAAAAGGAGGGGGAAGAGAAACTGCTTCCTCGTCCTCAAATCCAGCGAGCAAGTTTACGAACATCTTTTGGGATATTTTGAGGGGAGGAATAGAGCTTAAGAGAGAATCCTTTACAATTATTTCCCCATCATTCACACAGAGGGTAATTTGATGTCCCTCAATATCCAGGGGGAAAACGCCCTTGACCCCCTTGGAACGGCGAGATAAAACGGGCGCTATAGCCGAGAAAAGGGCAGGCAGGTTTATTATCCGCCACATTGCTCCCTTGCCATATTGCACTTGTGATTTTCCCAATGTCCTTTTCACACCGTCAAGGATGAAATCCTCAAAGGGGAGATGAATTATGCAAGAGGTGGCTCCCCTCTCCCTCGCTCGTCTCACGGCTTCTTGTAGCAGGGGCAAAAAACAGCTTTCTTCTCCCTTAAGACAACCGAACTCGTTCACCCAGAAGGGGTTCCCAGCTCGCTCTACGCTAAAGCGGATGTAGCCGATTATTCGGGAGTCCACCTCATAAACCAATACCTCTTGATTATGGCGCCATTTCCAAATCCATCCCCTCATATATGCCTCATCTCTAACAACGGAGAGATTCCTCTTGTCGTTGAACTCGTTATAAATTCTCACTATTTGAGGAATATCCTCATCGCTGTCATTCCTTATCTTAGGCTGAGGTAGTATATCCTCAGGCAAAGAGGGAATATGGATAAAAGGGAAGGGAACTTCCCTCCAGCCCAGCCTCTCGTAGAAAGGCTGAATGCCCGTGAAAAGAAGGGATAGGTGGAAACCCTCCTCATACATAAGTTTTAGGGAATCTCTCAGCAGGTTGGTTGCATAACCTTTCTCCCTGTGGTCAGGATGAGTGCCCACATTCGCTATTCCCCCGAGGAGAATCGTTTGGTCCTCTATACGGAGGATTTTCTTCACTATCTGGACGGTGCTGACAAGCACGCCGTTCTCCTCCCACACCCTTGTGTATTCAAGTTTATAGTAAGGGTCGCCATCATAATAGGGGGTAAACCATTCTATCTCTGTTGAGGGGAAAGCGGATTTCAAAAGGGATAGTAGATTCTCCCTTTCTTCCTTTCTCACCCCTCTGATCATCTCTTTTCCACCTTTCTTCTCAAAGCCCTTATAGCTGAATCCCTTATATCCTGGGGTGAGAGGTTATATTTCTTAAGGAGTTCTTTCCAGTTTGCGGATTCAGCGAAGCGGTCTCTTATGCCCACTCTCTCCAAAGGGGCGGGCAATTTCTCCCCTATGAGTTCGGCAATAGCAGAGCCTAACCCACCGATGATGTTGTGCTCTTCCACTGAGACAGCGCAGCCGGTTTTGGAGAGGGAGCGTAGGATTGTCTCCTCGTCCAGTGGTTTCACAGTGGATACATTAACCAGTTCCGCATCTATGCCTTCTTTTTCCAGAAGCTCAAGGGCCTCAATAGCCTGCCAGACCATAAGTCCACAGGCGAATATTGAGACATCCTTTCCTTCTTTTATAACATAGGCTTTGCCGATTTGGAAGCGGTAAGAATCGTCGAAGAGTATAGGTATATCAGGGCGCCCTAGTCTTATATAGATAGGTCCCTCCCATTCTGCGGCAGCGAAAACCATTTTTCTCGTTTCTATTGCATCTGCGGGAACGAGCACGCTCATATTGGGTATCACTCTCATAAGGGCGATGTCCTCAGCACAGTGGTGGGTCGGTCCATCTTCGCCTACCGAGATGCCAGCGTGGGAGGCCGCTATTTTAACATTTAGATTTGTATATCCTATGGAAAGACGAACCATCTCCCATGCTCTGCCCGCAGCAAATACGGCAAAAGAGGAAGCGAAGGGTATCTTCCCCGTTGTAGCAAGACCCGCAGCACAGCAAATCATCTTACACTCCGAGATGCCCATATTGAAGAAACGATGGGGAAATCTCTTGGCGAAAAGGTTAGTATAGGTTGATTTGGAAAGGTCGGCGTCCAGAACCACGACCCTCTCCTCGCGCTCGCCCAGCTCCAAAAGAGCCTCCCCGTAAGCTCTTCTCGTGGACTTAACCGCTTGTTCAGCCATCTTCCTTTAACCTTTCTAATTCTTCATAAAGTTCTTTAAGCGCAAGTTCCGCTTCCTGGGGGGTAGGGGCTTTGCCATGCCAATCAACCTGGTTCTCCATAAAGGAAACACCCTTTCCCTTCACTGTGCGGGCAATTATCATAGTGGGCTTGCCCGCAACTATTCTTTCGGTAGATAGTGCCCAGAGTATCTCTTCTATATTGTGTCCATCTATTTCATAGACTGTCCAACCAAAGGCACGGAACTTATCAACGATGGGAGCGATTTCCATTATCTCCGAGACCTTACCGTCTATCTGTAAGTTATTGTAGTCCAAAATAGCGGTCAAATTATCCAACTTGTAGTGGCTTGCCCCCATTGCTGTCTCCCAAACTATTCCTTCCTGGCATTCGCCATCTCCCAGCATCACGAATATGCGCCCCGGCTTATTATCCAATTTATAACCCAAAGCCATCCCGAAGGCAGCAGCAAAGCCCTGCCCGAGAGAACCGCTGGAGAACTCTACCCCCGGCGTCTTGTTCATATCGGGATGTCCTTGGAGGATACTGTTAAGTTTGCGGAGGGTGAGAAGTTCTTCCTTAGGGAAATACCCTGCCTCAGCAAGAGCGGCGTAAAGAACAGGACAGGCATGTCCTTTGCTTAGCACGAATCTATCCCTCTCTTCCCACCGGGGGTTTTGGGGATTATGTCTCATAACAGAGAAATATAGGCAGGCTACAATATCCGCAGCGGAAAGGGAACCACCGGAATGCCCCGAACCGGCGGCAGAAAGCATTTTGATGATGTCTATTCTCAACTGGGTAGCCTTTATCTTTAGCTCTTTTATCTTGTCCGGCATCTCTATAAATTTTACAGGAAGTTAACCCTCTCGCAAGAGGTTCTTCTTCAGTTGGGCTTCACAGGAAGGACAAAAAAGGGCACTTTTTATATCCGTGTCCCATATGGAATTGGAAAAATGCATCACGCAGCGCTTATTCGGGCAGTGGCGTAAACCCAGAGTGTGCCCTATCTCGTGGGTCGCTTCCTTAACTGCTCGCTCTAAAAGGATGGTATCGTTCGGAGGTTCCCCCCAAAATTGGGGATAGAGTCTGAAAAGGCTCACTAAGGCACGAGGACCCATAAACTGTGCCTCGCCAAAGACGAAATTGAAACCCGGCACAAAAAGGTCTACATCACATATACCGAGAACCCGCTCCCTATCCCCTTTCACAGGTAGATTGTGCAATATTATGGAGGCATTATATCTTTCTCCTGCTTTTGCCTCTGGGATCAGGGGGAGCACCTCTTCGTCTACAAAACAAGGAAGAGAGATTATTCTCTCAAGTTCCCTTTGGATGTGGGAAAGGACATCGGGATGATTCAATTTCCCTATTTGGTGAATAATTATCCTCATTTAATCTAAATTCTAAACATTTTTCTCCTTTATTTCCACCACCTCAAATATAAAAATATTTTCTTACCCGTAGATTTCCCTCCCTTTTCTAACTGCTTCAAGGGCTTTTAGATGGGTGGGTAACCATTTCATAGTAGTGGGTCGCCAAGAGGTCTGGAGGAAACCTAAAAGGTGCTCATCGGGGATGTGTTTCTTACAAAATTCTACTGTTAAGGGGAAGTTCTCCTCCACATCCCAATTACTCCCTGTAGGAATCTGGTCATAGCCTCTCTCAGCGAGTTCAACATATGCCCTAACATAACCTATGGAGGGGTTGAAATCCCTCCCATAATACCAGTTGCTCTGGATAACTGACCTCGGCATCCTTTGGAAGAACTCCTCCTTGTGCCTCCAAAGATGGTCCGACCAAATCCAAGCCCTTCCTCCCCTCTTCTCCACCTCCTCAACGAGAAAGAGAAGGTCTTTCCACCACAAATCATACTGCCGAACCACAACATAAAGCATATCTCTTTGATGCTCATAGGTTTCCTCGTCCATACCAAGGTGAAAGAAACGGGGTTTATCAAATATCTCCATAACCTCTTCTATTAAGTCCCTACATACTTTGTAATACTCCTCTGTAGAAACGCATCTCCCGTATCTACCAAGCCAGTTATCGTGGGTGGTGGAAAAGTTGAGTTTGGGAATAACTTCCAATCCCTTATTCCTCATCTTTTGGATTTCTTGCCTCAATGTATCTACTTCCCAGGAGCCATTGATAGCGATTTCTGGGTGGCTTCGATACCTAATCCCTTCTCCTATATCTATAATCACCATATTTACCCCACTCTTTTCTATCTCTTCCATCAACTTATCCCAAGCTTCCTTTTCGCAACGCAAGTAATCGGTGGAGACGACATCGCTCCCCTTATATTGGGGATGTTCCCAATCCAACCACATATTAAAACCGAGATGCACAAGATAAGCCCATATTTTTTCCACTTTTAATCCCTCCTAAATACTCTTATAGCAGCTGCCCCTTCAGCGGGGCAGTTTTTCTCACAGTTCCCACAACCGGTGCAAGCATCTGGATCAACTTGGGGAATCATGGCTTTTTTAGGTCCGGGTGCGGGTTTTACCGCCAAATAGGGACAGTTTTCCTGACAGACGAGGCAATCCTTGCCCTCGGCGTAGGCTATACAACGGCGGTAATCCACCTTTGCCAACCCTATCTTCATATTTGCTTTATCCTCAACATCAAATGGTCTTATTGCCCCCGTTGGGCAGACCTGACTACATAGATTGCAGTATTGGATGCAAGGACCTATGCGAGGGACGAGTCTGGGCGTTCCCAATCCCTCTAAACCAGCTTCAAGTAGGGAGGGGCGAAGCCCCCCGGTAGGACAAGCCCTTATGCATTCCCCACAACTGACACATAGTTCGAGGAACTCCTCCTCCTTTCCTGCTCCGGGAGGTCTTATTAAGGTGGGAGCTTGATATCTCGTCCTCCTCAGAATAAGTCCGCCGATTATCCCCAAACCTAAGGAAGCAAGGAAAGCCCTTCTGCTTTGCCAAACAGCTTCCTTCTTTCCCTCTTTACCGAAAGATATGGCTTTCACAGGGCAAGGCTTTACGCAATCCAAGCAAACAGAACACTCTGTTGTCCTTGTCGAGCGGGGGTCATCAGGAACAGCGGAGAGGTGGCAAATATTCTTGCATTTTCCGCAATCTATACAAGCATTGCTAACCTTTCGTCTTATCAGGGGGAAGCGGGAAAAAACACCGAGAAGGGCACCAAGTGAGCAGATGCTCTTACACCAAAACCTCACTGCCAAAATCTCCAAAAGGATAAGGGGAACAGTAGCAAAGCCTGCCCAAACGATGCCCTTCTTTTCAAGAGGGGAAAACACCAACCACCCCCAGAAGATTGTAGATATGCTGAATGGGTCAAAGAGGAAGACATAACTGATGCTTGTGCCGAATATAGCGAGGACGACTGCCACAGTTAAAATGAAGTATTTGGGCCAGAGGGGAGGCTTGAGGCTTACTATCCTGGTGAGTCTAAACCACTCCGCTATCCTCCTGAAGATATCGAGAAGGGTTCCCAATGGGCATATCCAGCCGCAGAAAAACCTACCGAAAAGGAGTGTGAGTATGAGGAGGATTACCGCTGGGAAGAGAATTATGGGAACCGAGCGGGCGGCGAGATTGGCGAGGAGATTAAGAGGGTCCGAACGGAGGAAAAGCGCAGGGATTTCTATCCCCTTCGTAAAACTTGTGCGATAAAGGATGTAGAGAAAAACCCCTAACGAGCTAAGTTGGAGAAAGCGACGGAGGAAACGCACTCCTGTTCTTCACACGGCGAGATTTCTAATCCTCATCTTCTTTAAATCTATCTCGCCGAGGCCATATTCCCAAGCATATCTTATGTGAGGAATGTCCTTGCCATCTTTACCAAATAGGTAGGCGCCATAAGAATCTACAGCAACGGGGTCGGTGCCCACCACGAGTGTATTCAAATGCTTCAATTCTCCGGGCCCTCCCGGACCGTTAGTGAGCATAAGCGTGATAGCATCAAGGACTACAAGATGGGGCTTAACACGGGTGGAGTAATCGGCAATACAACGGTGTAAGTCTGTTCTGTGCCAATAGCCCCTATCCCAGGTGATTCCCATAAGATTCTTCATTCCCAATGTCAGGATTGAACCGCCGTGGACCTTCGCTACGGGCATATTTATGAAAACATCGGCATCAAGCACGCATTGGGCAACATCATCTTCCTTGAGAACTTTGCCTTTAGGAATGCTAACCCTTCTGTAAAGCTTCGGATCTTCTAAGAAAATCCATTTAACCTTTTCCTTCTCGGCGACTTCTCCCAATTTGTTGACCTTTAGAGCAACATTAGGGGAGGCAAGGAAATGCTCAGCAAGTATTATCTTCTTTGCTCCTGCCTTTTTACAAAGCCTTATCATAGCCTGCACGACCTCGGGATGGGCATTAGCACCTACCTCAGGGGGTTGGGCGAAGGCGGCGTTGGGCTTGAGGACCACTGTGGAACCCTTTTTCACAAATCGCTGGATACCACCTAACTCTCCTAGGGCTTTTTCCAGCATCATCTCCATATCTCGCCCCTTTACGACTACTAGATGAGGATAAGTGGGAGGGGCGCTCAGACCTTCTCTCAATATCTCCTTCATTCCCAAAATTGCGAGACCCAATTTCCCGAGCTTGGCGAGGAACTCCCTACGGGATATCTTCATATATCAAAACACCTCCTATGTATCTGGTAAGAATTTTAAGGAAATTATCGGGGGAGAGCAAGCAGAAACATTAATTAATAAAATAAAAAAGCCCCGAGAACGGGGTCTCGGGGCAACGGTTGCATTTTGAGAATTGCATAGGGAAGGGTTGTTCATCTTGGCACCAAGTCCTCGACCGATTAGTACCAGTCGGCTGAAGCGGTTACCCGCCTTACACCTCTGGCCTATCAAGCGGCTGTTCTGGCCGCGGTCTTACCTGGTTGACCCAGTGGGAGACCTTATCTTGGGGAGGGCTTCCCGCTTAGATGCCTTCAGCGGTTATCCCTTCCGGACATAGCTACCCAGCGTTTGCCCCTGGCGAGACAACTGGTGCACCATTGGTCCGTCCCTCCCGGTCCTCTCGTACTAGGGAGGGCTCCCCTCAAGTCTCCTGCGCCTGCGGAGGATAGGGACCGACCTGTCTCACGACGGTCTGAACCCAGCTCACGTACCGCTTTAATGGGCGAACAGCCCAACCCTTGGGACCTTCTTCGGCCCCAGGATGCGATGAGCCGACATCGAGGTGCCAATCCTCCCCGTCGATGTGGACTCTTGGGGGAGATCAGCCTGTTATCCCCGGGGTAGCTTTTATCTGATGAGCCCTGGCGCTTCCACGCGCCACCAGAGGATCACTAGGCCCGGCTTTCGCCTCTGCTCGGCTTATGAGCCTCGCAGTCAGGCCCCCTTATGCCCTTATACTCTACACACGATTTCCGACCGTGCTGAGGGGACCTTTGGACGCCTCCGTTACCTTTTAGGAGGCAACCGCCCCAGTCAAACTGCCCACCAAGCGCTGTCCCGTTGCCGGATAGGCCTCGGTTAGGATTTCGGGATACTAAGGGTGGTATTCCACTGGCGCCCGAAGGCTCCCACCTATTCTCTACATAGTATCTCAAAATCCAACGCCAGGCTGCAGTAAAGCTCCACGGGGTCTTTCCGTCCTACCGCAGGTAATCCGCGTCTTCACGGATATCACAATTTCGCCGGGTCCCTCGCTGAGACAGTGCCCAGGTGATTACGCCTTTCATGCGGGCCGGAACTTACCCGGCAAGGAATTTCGCTACCATAGGACCGTTAGGGTTACGGCCGCCGTTTACCAGGGCTTAAGGTAGAAGCCTCGGAAGGGAAACCCCTCCTAACCTCTACCCTTAACCTTCTGGCACTGGGCAGGCGTCAGCCCTCATACATCCCCTTTCGGGTTAAGCGAGGACCTGTGTTTTTGATAAACAGTTCCCTGGGCCTTGTCGCTGCGGCCCCCAGTAGCGGATGACGTTTCAGTCATCCACCACCAAAGGCACCCCTTTTCCCGAAGTTACGGGGCCAATTTGCCGAGTTCCTTAGCGAGGGTTATCCCGCGCGCCTTGGCATCCTCTGCCTGCCTACCTGTGTCGGTTTGGGGTACGGTTTCCCTCTTGACTGGCTTAGAGGTTTTTCTTGGAAGAGCTTCAGGCTGGTTCGCATTGGGTTTCCCCGCTGCTCCTCACCTGCCAGCAAGTTCGGCTTTTCAGCCGCGCGAGACGGATTTTCCTATCCCGCCTTGCCTACAGGCGAACACGCAAAACCAACTGCGTGACAGCCCTCCACCCTTCGTCACCCCTTCGCTCGTAACGCCAGGAGGGAAGGGCCGGAATATCAACCGGCTACCCATTACCTACGCCTTTCGGCCTCGGCTTAGGACCGCCTAACCTCAGGTGGACGAGCCTTCCCTGAGAACCCTTAGGCTTTCGGCGGAGGAGATTTCCACTCCTCTTTTCGCTACTCATGCCGGGATTCTCACTTCCCTGCGCTCCAGTCCCGCTTACGCTGAACCTTCGCAGCACAGGGAACGCTCTCCTACCGAAGTGCCGTTCAGCACTTCCCGCAGCTTCGGTGCCAGGCTTGAGCCCCGTGAATTTTCGGCGCGGAATGGCTCGCTCAGTGAGCTGTTACGCACTCTTTAAAGGATGGCTGCTTCTAAGCCAACCTCCTGGCTGTCCCCGCCATTCCACCTCCTTTACCACTTAGCCTGGACTTAGGGACCTTAGCTGGCGGTCTGGGTTGTTCCCCTCTCGCCTACGGAGCTTGTCCCCCGTAGACCCACTCCCACGGTGCGAGTTTCGGCATTCGGAGTTTGGTTGAGTTTGGTAGGCTGGTAAGCCCCCTAGCTCATCCAGTGCTCTACCTCCGAAACTCAACCGTGAGGCTGCACTTAAATGCATTTCGGAGAGAACCAGCTATCTCCGGGCTCGATTGGCATTTCACCCACACTACCCACACCTCATCGGATAGGTTTTCACCCCTAACCCGTTCGGGCCTCCAGAGGGCTTTACCCCTCTTTCACCCTGGGCATGGGTAGCTCGCCCGGTTTCGGGTCTGCTTAGTGCCACCCTGGAAGCTTACGCTTCCATACGCCCTATTCGGACTCGCTTTCGCTACGGCTCCACGCCTCAGGCGCTTAGCCTGAGCGACACCAAGCAACTCCCCGGCTCATTCTGCAAAAGGCACGCAGTCACCCCTTGCCCCCTATAAAAGGGGACCGTAGGGCTCCTACTGCTTGTAGGCATACGGATTCAGGTTCTATTTCACTCCCCTTGCGGGGTTCTTTTCACCTTTCCCTCACGGTACTATGCGCTATCGGTGGCAAGAAGTATTTAGCCTTGGGAGGTGGTCCTCCCTGCTTCCCCCAGGGTTTCACGTGTCCCGGGGTACTCAGGCTATTCGCCGGGAAGGGACCCGCCTTTCGCCTACGGGACTATCACCCTCTATGGTGTGCCTTTCCAGGACACTTCAGCTAGACGAGTCCTTTGTAACTTCCCCCTGCTCCTGTGGAAGCAGGAAAGCGAATGCCTACAACCCTCAGCGGGCAACGGCCACAGCCTTTGACACCCGCTGAGTTTGGGCTCTTCCCCGTTCGCTCGCCGCTACTTAGGGAATCGCTTTTGCTTTCTTTTCCTCGGGCTACTAAGATGTTTCAGTTCGCCCGGTTCCCCCCGCCCATACGGGCGGTGACGCAGGTTCCCCTGCGCCGGGTTTCCCCATTCGGAGACCTCCGGATCAACGGTTGCTCGCACCTCCCCGGAGCATTTCGCTGCCTGCCGCGTCCTTCATCGGCTTCTTGCCCCAAGGCATCCTCCGTATGCCCTTTGTAACTTGATGCCAAGGACAAATCCCTTTACCCTATGCAATTTTCAAAATGCAACAAATTCATTCCCTCTGGTGGAGACGGGCGGATTTGAACCGCCGACCTTCTGCGTGCAAAGCAGACGCTCTCCCAACTGAGCTACGTCCCCAGTTGGTGGACCCTCCTGGATTCGAACCAGAGACCTCACCCTTATCAGGGGTGCGCTCTAACCAGCTGAGCTAAGGGTCCATTCTATTATTTAATATAAACGCCTTTTCCCTTTTGTCAAGAAACTTTAACGCACTATACTATTATAACGCAACCATAATTAAAAGGCAAATCCTCTCCTACCATATCTATTATACCCACTCAACAGGAAAAGTCAACTCAAATGTTCTCAATTTTAAGGTTTATTCCCCCCTTATATAATCCACAGCGAAGAAGGAGTTGGGGGCATCGTTGGTGGGGTCTAAGCGAATGGCGGTTATCCGCTTGCCCCTCCATAGGGGGTGATTCCCCACCTCCACCAAGTATTCATGAAAGTTGCCATCGGAGATTATGGTAAATACTGCTACCTTGTCCTCGGCGAAATCTGGCGAATCCTCCGTCGTCCAGTAGAACTGGGCACTATTACCTCCCGTGGTTTTCATCTTTATCCTAAGCCTTGAACATGTATCTCCAGCCACATCCATCCCCAGCCTTACCATATAAGGGTCGCCTCCCCTCGCTATCCCTTGTAAGCAACCCTCCTTAACTTCTAAATCATCTATATCGTGCTGGGCTATCCATCCCTCGTCTGATTTCTCAAAGTGAAAGTCAATACTCCTCTTGATCTCCGGAATTACGCTCACTCGCTTCACTTCAACACCTTGTATCTCCACCTTCTGCCACCTATCGCTTGCAGGTATTTCAACCTCCAAAATACCCATATTCCCATCGTAATCGAACTTCGCCTCTTTATCCTCTACAAGTATCCTCCTCGGTTTATCTACACCTCCAACAACGATTGAACCGGGTTCCCCAAAGGGGAGTTTTATCTCAAGGGAGAGCACCCCTTCCCTAAAACTTATATCCTTCACCTTACCCCGGTAATTAAGTCGAAATTCCCCTACCTTGAGCGTTTGTGGCTCGCTATCCCTATCCAGGAGCTTGTAAACGCATTTGAGAATCATCATCGGGGAGAAGACCCAACCGGCTTTATCTCCATTAATAGCTCCTATACTATCTGGCCATAGGGCTATGTTTTCTCCCTCCTCATCTTGTTGATACATAGCACTGCGAGTTATCCCTTCAGCTACCGTCTTCCAAGGGAATGATTGGTCGTAATCCCAGAGTTTAAGTAAGGCATAGGCATATCGCAAGCCGTTCCATTGCACCGCTCTGCCAAACCAGGAAGCTTCGTATAAGCTTGCTCCGAAAACAGGGATGGAAGCATAACGCATAAAGGGGAACTTCTCCTCGTTCCACATATAAATGAAGGGGAGCCCTCGCCTTGCCCACTTCTTGGCTTCTTCCAGATAGGCTTTATTTCCCGTTGCTCTATATCCCTCGAGATAAGCGTCAACTGCGTCGGAAGCGGCGAGAACATCGGGTGTATGCACGGGCACTTCCCATACCTGTGCTGCGCGAGGAACCTTGAAGCGCTCCATAAACTTCAGAGCCTTCAAACCAGCTTTTGCCAATTTATTATCCCCTGTCATACGAGCATAGCGGAGGATTTGCCAGCTGTTAAAAGCGCAGGTCCCGACTTCCACGGCGTTGTGAGGTCCCAAAAGGCGGTAATCGTAGCCCTCAAAGACGCCAGTTCCCAATTTATTAGCGTAAAATCGCCATGAACCGTCTTCCCACTGCTGGTTGAGCAGGTTTATCGCCTGCATTGCTAAACCTTTCAAAAAGTATGACGGCTTCTCCAATGTGAAGCCGAGGTCATCCCCCGCTATCTGCATATTGTATTTACTCCTCATCTTATCTATTATCTCTTTACAACGGGCTTTTATATCTTTTGAGGGGGAAAGCACATACCCCTGATAAAGGTCGTAAAGGAAGGAAGGAGGGCGCCCTTTAGAGGAGAGAAGAGGTCCCCCTCCCTTGCTCGTCCACCATTGCTCCTCCTCCGGTATCCACAGAGAGTGAAGGTAGGCATTCATACTGAATTCTATTTCCTTAAGATAGTTACCTCTGGGAATGGGCATCGGAGTGGGGACCCCGAAGAGGGCGAACCACTTATCCATAGCGAAAAGGGCATCCCGAGCTGAACCAGTGGCATATATATAAGTCCGAAGCTTCAAATTTTTCCCCTTGGTTAACTGATAAGGCGTGGAGGCTATCCTCTCGTTCTCCTTCACCCAGCGGGGAACGGAAGGCAAGAATAAGCCCATCAAGTGGGAATTACGCCCCTCAAACCAGTCGGGGGAGGCGAAAACCGCTGAGGGTCTATCATTTTCTCCATCCCATTTTTGATAGGGGTCCCAAAGGAGGGCAAGGCACAAACCCTTGTTGTAAACGCTCATCAAAGGTATTGTTATCTTGTTGGGA
>CALITO010000040.1 GCA_938041455.1 uncultured bacterium
AAAGTGAAAAGAAACCATCTTTTATTAGCCATTTAACTTGAGAATCTCCTTCTAAAAATTTCTAAATGCTATATTTCTACAAACTTCGTCATCCCTTCAAGGTGGAAGTTGAACGTTCTTTGAATTATTCAACAAAACTGATAGAAATCCTTCAGAGTTTCCCCGAGGGGGAGATGATGTAATATAGGGTGCTATGGCGGAGGGCGAGAGGAGCTACTCCTTTAATTTCTTCAAGGGGATACCCATTCTCGTCCAGCAGGGTAACGCTGAGACGAGAGGCATCTGGACGATGGAGTTGGATGCTTCCGGAGAAGCGCTTCACCATAATTGGGGGGGTGCCGATGCTCTTAATTTCTCGCACACCCTCGCCTGGGGCAGACCAACCCCTGTTCTGCTCTTCCGACATAACCTGGAGCAGAAGCTTGCGGGAAGTGCTGATGGGGCGATCGTCCAGTGAAAGTAGAAGTATGGCGCCATATTCCATAGGGCTTTCAATGGTAACATCTTCCAATTTGACCTTTCCAGCCTTGCTTAGGAATCCAAATACTCCTTGCACCTTGGGACTGTTGACTATAACCAAACCCCTTTGGCAATCCCAGAGGAGCTCCTCCGTAGCACTTTTGACGGTGCCTGCGTTTCGGTCGATGAAATTCGCCAGGTTCGCCATTGAAATGGAGGACTTATTTTGGGTGAAATTCATTGTCACTCGGCCCACGAGAAACGCTAAGGGATCTATGGCATCAATTTTTTCAAAAGCAACGAGGCGGTCTTGAGGTATATCCTTCTTCCGAAGTTCGTCCAGGTTAATGGGAGAGCGGACGGGAGCACCTTTTAAGGCGAAAAGGTCGGAGAGTTTTAAGTTTACCTCCACAACCGTGGGAGCGGTCTTAAGTAAGCCCTTGCGGTAGACGAGGGCAGCTGCGGGGAACTGACCAAATACCGTGGGGGTCTGTAGGGCGAATTTCGTGAGAGAACGAGCCCAAAAAGGACCACTTAGAGCGAAGAATAAGACGCCATCACCTCCTTGAAGGCTGGTATAGAAGGAAAAAAGAAGAGGGAAATCTGCTCGGAAACGGTTGGGAGGAGTCCAATTCACCTCGCTAATTATGGAGGGTTTACCGTCGTAGGTTATGTCCATTAAGGGGAGGGAAAAATTCTTGTCCTTGGGTATGAGGAGGGCGCATTGGTCGTCGTAGCGATGTCCAACCCTTATGGACCAACCTGCTCCTTCCCCTTCGTGGGGTCCCCCGAAATAACCATGCCTATCCATAACCTCCCCCACTGTATTGCTCCATTTATCAAGGGGACCAAGACGCACCTCATCAGCAGTAATCCAATTGGAGCAGATGACAAGCCCCTTATAACCTATTTCTTCTTTGAGAAAGCGAACCGTTTCTTCAAAGAACCTTCTCTGGCGAAGGGCAAGGAAAGTGGCGGTATCCTGAGACCTCTGATCCCTTTCGTTAAAGATGTTCCAAAGATGGAGGAACCCCAATCGTTTCTCGGCGGGGTTATCTCGTTCGTGCCTCCTCCCTCCCCAAGCGTCCATAGCCTTATCCAAAGAGCCGTATTTCTCCTCCACCCACTGGTAGAATTCATGTTCAAGAATAGCCATCTGAGGAGTGGGAATGCTATCGTAATTGAAGGTCCAAAAAAGAAGGGAATCCTCGTTGATTAACTCAAAGAGTGCAAGAGCCGGTTCATCCTTGAGGGTGACCTTAGTATAGGGGTTGATAGTTGTAAGGAGTTCCCTCAGCCACCCACGGTAGATCTCCTGGAACTCGGGATTGAAAAAGAGGAGGGCGAATGGATTCTGCCCCTTGTAGCCGAGGAAGCCGTCGCCCTCGCTTAGGCGAAGCCAGAGGGGAAAATAAAGGGAAATTTCGGTATAGATACCCTCTCGCTTCATCGAATAAATGAAGTAGCAGAGCTTATCCAGGTAATCCTTATCCACCTCACGGAAGTTATCCTCCTTCCAGATGGGACCGTGTACCCTTACCAAATTAACGCCGTATTTAGCGAGGAAGCGGGCAAGATAGTCCACATGTGGCTGAGGCAACCTCACTATATCTGGTCCAGCGTTCACTCCCCAAAACCGTATCACTTCTCCAGTCTTACTGTGGATAAAGGAACCATTTTTCACTCTGATAAATCCCTTTTCCCCGGCGAACTTCTCATTGAGGGGGCGGAGGTCTATGGGCGATGACTTGAAGTCATCCAAGGAAGGGGTGAAGGCAAACCATTGAGGCTCCTCCATTGGCGGAGGGGCTTGGTTCGGTTTAAGCTTACCCATAGGCATCCAAAACCGAGATATTAAAAGGAAGCAGTCAAAGCAAGCTGCTCCTTCCTTAGCGGTTAATTCAAGCCTAAATCTATGCTCCCCAGCGGTGAGGTGGACTCGCCCAGCGTAAATCCAGTTGGCAACTACGAAGAGCCTTAATTGCTCCTCATCAAGAAGGGATATATCCCTACCTATATAATGCCATTCTCCATCGTCGAAGCGCCAGCGGAATGGACCGTGCTTCCAAAACTTGCGGATATAAAAATGATAATCGGAAGTTCGAGGAACCTTAACGATGTATTCAGCAAATTTAGTCTCCCCACCATAATCGCCGGTGATGCCCAGCCATTGCCCATTGGAAAGAACGGAGGCTTCATCCGGGTTAGCAGGTGCAAAGAAATTTTGCTGAGGGGGAGGGAAATTGGTTGCCACGGTTTCCTCCCCTTCCCACCAGACCCAAACCGCATCTGTGGATACCACTCCGCATTTGATAGACGATGAGTTCATAACAATCGCCCAAGCGAAGACCAAATTCCATAACCACTTCTTCATACCTTTCACCTCCACTTCTTCCAACATTATAAATCCTGTCTCGAACTATTCAACAAAACCATTTTAAAATTTACAATCACTCAGGGTAAAAATATAATTACAGGTAAAACCAATTAGGGGGTCTACTTTTATGAGAAATTTCTTATTGCTTTTGTTTTTTATAAGTTGGGCTTTCTGCCAAACCCAATATGGTGCTTTGTCCCTTGAAACTCCGCCTACCATAGATGGAGATCTATCCGAGTATCAGGATAAGATGTTCATCTTCCTTCCCCATAGCGATATTCCCGAGACCCTGTGGCGGGGACCGCAGGATGCAGAGGCTAAGATTTGGATGTGCTGGGACAAGGGCAATCTATATATCGCAAGCGAGGTATGGGATGATTTCCTCGCCCAGAAAGGTGAGCCTTGGCAGGAAAGCCTCCAACTATGTCTCGCTCCTGACTTGGAGATAACTTGCTCCGCCCTACAAAATAAGCTCTTCGCTTTCAAAAATGGCGTTCCCCTTGAAGTGTCTTTCCCTTACGCTATGAAATCAACCAACGCCTCCTACCAAGTAGAGATCGCTATCCCTTGGAGCCTCCTCGAAATAACTCCTCCAGCAACCGCGTCAGAAGAAGTAGTAAAGGAACTATCTTTGAAGTTCAACGCAGTCTTATATGACACTGATATGGGTAGCTACCGTGGCTACCTCTCCTGGGCACCGGTAAAGGATTGGAAAGAGGGAATGGGGATAGTCAGAGATACTTCCCAATTCGGCGATGTAAGGGTTTCCACCCAACCCATCGCCACCCTGCAAATCGCCTTCTTCTTCGCTCCTTCCCCCCTCTATGTCAGCGATGAGGATGTAGATATCGTGCCCTGGCTTATGTTCAATAGTGATTTCAAAGGGAAGTTTAGATTTACTTTGAAGAGAGGCGAGGAAACGCTTTTGGAGAAAGAAGAACAGTTGGAGAAACCGGCGGGCTTTTCTCCCTTCACCATTCGTTGGGATGCGAGGGGAAAACCAGAGGGTTCATACATAGCTGAGGCAGAGTTGACCATAGAGGGAATGGAAATAACGCCGAGCGCTACTTTAACTATAAATAAATACGACGCCCAAAGGCTCGCTAACTCGCTTCAAGAAGAACTCAACAATATGGCACAGTCTATTGCCCAAATTCAACCTCCCAAGAACTGGCGGGATGCGGTTATCGTCTTACAAGGGAACGCTTGGCAATCACGAGCATCCCCCCTTCTGGAACTTATTCACAAAAAGATAAAGGAAACAGCCCAAGCCGACCCTGATGCTTGTGTCTTGGCGAAGGCTTTCCTTTGGAATAGTAGGGAAGATGTGGCGATGTTAAAAGGGAGCTCGGCTCTTATAAGGAGAGAGTTCCAATCCCCTGCCCTTCAACCTTTTCCCACCCTTAAGTTGCCCGCATCCAAAGAGCTAACCTATGTTTGGAATTGGGAAAGATGGCAGGAAGGCGGTTCCTATGAACGACTGAGTTTGCTTTATGCTAATCTGCCGATAGCCAGCGCCGCGCTTTGGACCCATCAGAACCCGGCGGTTCTTTCCCTCCAAATGGATTCTCTTCTTGGGGATCTGGGGGACTCTTTCATCTCCTCAGAAAAGATAGGAGGTGCCGACTGGCAGGGATTGATAGTAGTGTCTCCGCAGGGTGGGGCTCGGCTAATAACCCTCCAAGGAAATAATCTTTGGCTCTTTGAGGCATTGAGCAGAGAGGCTTGTCTTTTCCTCTTGAATTCCGCCCTCTCAGGTAAGCCCATTTCAAAGATTGATAGCCTCCTTCCCCCCTTACAGCCCGACATATTCGTTGAGGATGTGGGTAATGCTATAGGTTTTAATTTCTCCACTGCTTGCTTCTTCGCTGCGAAGGATGATAGGGAATCCCTTCTCCTTGCCCAAGCACTGAGGGATAAGGTTGGGGGTAAAATGGCGAGGTTGGAGGAGGTGAACCGCTATAAGGATGTGGTGATAGTGGGCTCCACCGCCCTCCATCAATTGATAAGCGGTTTTAAACTGCCCGCCCCCGAACGAACCGCTTACATCCTCTCCCGCTACCTTTGGGGGAAGAACTTGTTGATTCTGGTAGGCAAGGAGCCCGAGGGAACCCGTCTTGCGGTGGAGGTTCTGGGAGATTTGATAGATTATATAAAGGATAGGAAGATGCTGGTAGGTGATGTGCAATCCTTCACAGCGTTTTCATCCGGCGAGCTGTCCCCTCTCCAGCTTTGTCTCTCCGCAATGGGGGGACTTTGCGATTTTCTTGGAATAGCGGATAAGGGGACAAGAGAGGGAGCAAAGGACGCCCTCTGGCTCTCCGCTGAGAAAAGTTGGAAATTGACCATCCTCCCAGGAGAAACTTTCTCCTTCTCAAAAGGAAATATAGTGAGCCTTGGAACTATTGAGAGGGTTGACCCGGAGCAGGAGATAAGGGACCTTCTTTCTTCTATACATCAGGCAGGAGGTATAGCTATATTAGGAGGAAAGGACGAGAGCCTTCGGGGGCTCCCTTTTGACGCCTGGCTTATGGGGCGGGTGGGAAGCAGGTGGAAGGGAAAGCCGTTCGTTGCCGGAACAATGGGAGATTTTTCCTCCTCTTCAAGGACGATTGTCTGCAGTAAGGGAGAAGGTATTTACGACATCTTATCAGCGATAAGAAGGGGAGATTGCCTTGCCTTTTCCCCCTATCAAAGACTGGGGAGCGAGAAGGTTAATAGAATATTGAATATTTTGATAGATGAAAGGGCCCAACTTTCAAGAATGTTCGAGGAAAGGGTGAGGGAAAAAGCTGGTGCTTTCTCATATTGACCCCTCCTGAGGTAATGCCCATGGAGAAACTACCCTGGTATTCCCCAGATCTAATTAAAAGACTGGAACTTGCCACCCAATATCTATCGGGAATGATAGACAAAGACAGGGACGATGAACCCTATTTTTACATTGCCCGTAGGGATGACGGAACCGCTTTTGCGGGGCACGCTATAGAGATAGGTATTCCCCATGTCACGGGAAGAGCTATAGACGCTCTCTTCTTTACGGAGGAAGTTGTTGGCCGCCCTGTTCCAGAGCACGCTGAGGAGATATATACACGGTATCTTCTCCAGTGCTACGACAACGAGGATTCACTTCCTTCCTTCTATCACCCTGAGACGGGAAAGCGCGGTGTCGAATTTCACAATATGAGGGAAGGATTGGAAGGCTTAACCTGGCTGATCAAAAGGAGAAACAACCAAAAAGCAAAGGATTTTGCCGATAAAATGCTGCGCACACTTGCTAGTATAACCGACGAAAAAGGAATGCTTTCCCTTGAACTGGTAAAGAAGATAGGGCGTGAGGGGGTATTCCAGGGTATAGGTGATGTACAGACAACCACAGCTGGACGCCTTGTTGGTCCGCTGGTATGGTATTACAAAGTTACTGGCGACCCTTTGGCTTTAGAGTTAGCCGATAAATACGCCCGAAATGTTATGGAACGCTCGTTCACTAAAGAGGGTTTACTGACAGACTTTGCGGGAAACCATATCCACTCCATAACCTCATCCCTCAGTGGCATATTGGAATACGCCCTGGTGATGAAGGACGAGGAACTAACAGAAAAGGTGTGGAAGGTCTATGAGGTAGGATTAAGGGAATTCTACAGTAGTTATGGCTGGTGTAAAGAGATAGCTTGGACGGAATCAGATCAAGGTGAGGTCAACCAGATAGGCGACCTCGTCCAAATTCAGCTTCTCTTAGCGAAAGAAAAGGACACAAGATATTATTCTCAAGCGGAGATATTTATGCGCTCTGCTCTCCTTCCCAGCCAGGTCTTAGAGAACGATTTCATAAAGGAGAATCCAAGCCCCAAGGGCGATTTTGAGAGAAATATGAAGGGGAGAATAATAGGGGGATTTGGGTTCCCTACACCCAGCGCTCATCTCCAAGCGCCTGATTCCCCCATCAATACCATTGATATAACCCAAGGGGCAGTCCAAGCAATTTGCAGGTTCACCCAACATATCATCACCCAAACCCCCCTTGGTATTCAGGTTAACCTTCTATTTAGCTGGGAGAACGAGTTAGCAAAGGTCGAAAGCTTCTTGCCCAAAGAGGGAAAGCTCGTAATCCATCCTAAAAAGCCAACGAACCTATTGGTGCGAATACCAAGGTGTATAGTTCCCAGCTCCCTTAGGGCAAGAGCGAACGGTGTAGAGATAGAAGGCAAGCGGTTTAGTGAATATCTTCTCCTACCAAATAGTTCCACAAAGACTGAATTTCTGGTAACCTTTGCTCCTGAACGGTATGAAACATTTGAATTTATTAACCACAAACCCTATAAGATAAATTGGTTTGGTGAACAGGTCATCGGCATATCCCCAGTAAGTGGTATTTATCCACTCTTCGGAGAAGGGAGGTTTTAACAATGTTGATAATTCTTTTAGCATTAGGAGTAGTTGGGGGCACTTTCGGTGAGGATTTGCTCGTTTGGACCGAGCCCGCTACATTGAAGGTCTTCAAGGATAGCGAGCCCAAAATTGGGCGTTCCCGACTGATACTGCACTGCGCTCGCAACGAATATGAATCAGGGCAGATAGTTTTACGAGCGGAAGAGAAACCCCTCAGGATAACAAATGTCAAGGCATATCCTCTAAAAGGACCAAGAGGTAGCACAATCGGAGCGGAAAATATCCAAATCCGCTTAGTTGGTTATGTGTTAGTAAGACATGAAAACAAGTTTTATCCTGACCCCCTACCCCCCTTCCGCCCCTTTGAGATACAACCTGGGGAGAATCAACCCCTCTTGGTAACTGTATATGTGCCAAAAGAAGCAATAGCAGGAAGATATACTGGGAACATAGAGATAAGTTTGGAGGATAAGAGGAGGATAGAAGTTCCGATATCCTTAGAAGTATGGGATTTCGTTTTGCCTGACAAGCCTTCAAGCGAAACAGCCTTTGGGTTGTGGGAAGATTCAATTAGTAAGTTTGAGGTAGTCCAACCAGGGAGTCCTGAGGCGAAAGCTATGTATGAAAAGTATTATTGGCTTCTGGTGGAGCACCGCATCAGTCCCTATTCCATGCCGGTGGACATATTATCTCCCGAAGCGGATAGATATCTAAACGATCCTCGTGTGACGACCTTCCTCATACCCTACAGCGACGATGTGGAAGAAATGAGGAAGAGAGTGGAATATGCTCGTAAGAAAGGATGGTTGGACAAGGCGTACTTCTATCCTCTTGATGAGCCCGTCACCAAGGAGCATTATGAGGAGCTAAAGAGAAGGGTGGAGAAAATAAAGAGCATAGACCCGAATTTGCGTATTGTTTCCCCCTTCTACCGGGGTCCCGATTTCAGTGAGGAGACCGCTTACGAAGCGTTAGATGGCATAATCAATATATGGTGTGCGGTGAGCAGTTATTTTGACCCCCAAAAACAGTTAGCCAAGAAGGAGAGGGGGGAATCCTCTTGGTGGTATGTTTGCTGTGGGCCCGGTTCTCCTTATGCGAATTTTCACATCACGATGGACGCTATTGACCATCGCATCCTGATGTGGCAGCAGAAGAAGTATCGGGTGGATGGGCTTCTTTATTGGGGCGTTAACTATTGGCTCGGAACCACTGACCCCTGGGAGGATATGGCAACGGTTAAGGGTATAAACCCCGATCTCTATGGTGATGGTTCACTGCTCTACCCAGGGAAGAAGATAGGGGTCGACGGACCTATTGCCTCCCTAAGGCTGGAAATGATAAGGAATGGCTTTGAAGACTACGAGTATCTCACCTTGCTAGAGAAAATGGTGGGCAGGGAAGCAGTGGAGAAAGCAATAGACGAGGTGGTTACAGATATGACCCACTTCACAAAGGACCCTGCCCTTTTGGAAAAGGTAAGGGCTAAGATAGCGAAGGAAATAGAAAAAAGAAAAGGACGTTTGGGGAAGTAATTCTCTAACGGCTACATCTTCTCCAAAGGAGGGCGGTTGCCAAATCGAGGAGTTGGTCCCTCCGTAGATGCTGCCCAGCGCACCGCGTTCTCTATCACCTTTAATATCTCGGGATGGTGAAAGATAGGATATGTCTCATGTCCCGGACGGAAATAGAAAATTTTCCCCTTCCCCCTATAAAAGCAGCAACCGCTGCGGAAGACCTCCCCTCCAGCGAACCAACTTATGAACACCAATTCATCGGGAGCAGGGATGTCGAACCTTTCCCCATACATCTCAGTATGCTCGAGCTCTATATATTCGTTTAATCCCTCGGCGATGGGATGGCCAGGTTCAACCACCCATATCCTTTCCTTCTCTCCTATCTCCCGCCATTTTAGGTCGCAGGAGGTCCCCATCAGCTTTCGGAATATCTTAGAGAAATGTCCAGAGTGGAGGACGATTAAGCCCATACCGTTTAGCACCCTATTGTAAATCCGTTCGACGATATCGTCTCTTACCTCGTGATGCGCCATATGACCCCACCAGATGAGGACATCGGTGTTGCTGATGACTTCCTCAGTTAACCCGTGGTCGGGCTCATCAAGGGTAGCAGTGCGCACCTCCATATCGGCAGATTTTCGCAGGTGGTTAGCTATTGCCCCATGGATACCATCGGGGTAAATCTCAGCAACTCTCTTATCCAGCTTCTCATGCCTACCTTCGTTCCAGACAGTCACTCTTATCTTCTTCATTTTTAAGTAAGACCCCCTTTTGTAAAGAGTCAAAAGATATCTATTCCTCTTCCTTTGGACGGAGGAGGGGGAAGAGGATTACTTCTCTGATGGAGGGGGAATCAGTAAAGAGCATAACCAACCTGTCAATTCCTATCCCCAGTCCCCCCGCCGGTGGCATCCCATATTCAAGGGCGAGGAGGAAATCCTCGTCCATCCTCTGCGCCTCCTCATCCCCTTCCTCCCACCTCCTCATCTGCTCCTTAAACCTCTCCCTCTGGTCGAAGGGGTCGTTAAGCTCGGAGAAGGCGTTTGCTATTTCCTCTCCTCCGATGAAAAGCTCAAATCGGCGGGTCAGGTAAGGGTTTTCCCTCCTCCGCTTGGCTAAAGGCGAAACCTCAACGGGGAAATCCTCCACGAATATGGGCTGAATTAGCCTCGGCTCCACTATTTTTTCAAGCACTTTTAAAAGCACTTCCCCTCTTGTCCTAACAGTGTCCCCCTCAACCCCCAGCGACTTCGCCAGCCTTCTCGCTTCCTCCACATCTTCAATCTTTTCCCAATCCGTTCCCGTCTCCTTCTTTAGCACCTCATAAAGGGAGAGGCACCGAAAGGGTGGTTTAAGGGAGATCTTTTGCCCCCGATACTCTATCTCCTCGCTTCCAAGAATTGCAGTTGCAAGATGATAGAGCATATCCTCCGTTAATCTCTTTATATCCTCCAGATCGCCATAAGCAAGATATACCTCCAAGAGGGTAAACTCGGGATTATGACGAGTGGAAATTCCCTCGTTGCGAAAGCATCTGCCGAGCTCGAATATTTTCTCCATTCCTCCCACCAATAGCCTCTTCAGATAAAGTTCAGGAGCTATCCGAAGATAGAGGTCCATATCAAGGGCGTTATGATGAGTTATGAAGGGGTGAGCTGACGCTCCACCGGGGATGGTCTGCATCATCGGGGTATCCACTTCAACATAACCTCTCTGAGTAAGGAAATCCCTTATCCCTTGAAGGATTCTCGCCCTTTTATAGAAGATATCTTTTGTCCTCTCGTTGACGATGAGATCCAAGTAGCGGAAGCGGTATCTGAGTTCTGGTTCTCTTAAACCATGCCACTTCTCAGGGAAAGGTTGTAGCGCCTTAGCGAGGAAGAGGAAATCGTTCGCCTCAACAGTTATTTCCCCTGTCTTGGTCTTTATAACCTCCCCGTTAATGCCGAGGATATCACCTATATCAAGGAATTCCAGAAGAGCATAACGCTCTTCCCCTACTTTGTCTTGTCTGAGGAGAATCTGGATTTTCCCTGAGGAATCTTGGAGGTCAAGAAAGGTGCTCCTGCCGTGGCTTCTTATAGCGAGGACTCTGCCCGCCACCTTGCAGTTATTCCCCTCCAAAGAGGGGAAATTATCCTTTATCTCCTGAGCGAGGTGGGTGCGGGGAAATTTCTCCTCAGCAAAGGGATTAATACCCCTTCTTTGAAGTTCCAAAAGCTTTTGGATGCGGTGCTGGACGAGGCTTTCTCCAGCCATTGGTTTATTTGGAGATATCCAGGATTTTTAGCCTGCGTGTACCAGCGGGAACTTTCACCACCGTTTCGTCTCCCCTCTTCTTATTGAGAAGGGCAGCACCCACGGGGGATTCTAAGGAGAGATACCCTCGACGGGGGTCAGCTTCAATAGGGTCAACTATTGTGAACTGAATTATCTGCTGTGTGTCAAGGTCTAAGAGGGTGACCTTTGAGCCTATATCAACGCTCTCCGTATTTATGCTTTCCTCGTCAAGCACACGGGCAAAACCGAGGATTGTCTCCAGTTCTTCTATCCTACCCTCTACCATTGCCTGCTCCCTTTTTAAAGCTTCATATTCGGGATTTTCTCCTACTTCGCCGAAATCCAGCGATTCCTTCAAGCGGTCCCTTATTTCATTCCTCCGCACTGATTTAAGGTAATCCAGTTCCTCCTTCAATTTTTTATAGCCTTGGGGGGTTAAAACGACTTCCCTTCTCATTAGAATTGTCCTCCCTAATGTCTTTGGTGGGGAGGACTGAGGTCCTCCCCACCAAAGAAACCAATTATTTGTCTTCAAACACCTCCGTCTTCAGGTTAGCCTGAGCAGCGGCCAACCTCGCTATCGGTACCCTCATAGGGGAGCAGGAAACATAGTCAAGCCCTATCTCGTGGCAGAGCTTCACAGATTCCGGTTCCCCTCCATGTTCTCCGCAGATGCCTATGACTATATTTGGATTGACCTTCCTGGCATCGTCCACGCACATCTTCATAAGTTTACCCACACCTTCCCTGTCCAAGACCTCAAAGGGATTGTGGGGTAGTATCCCCTTGTCCAGATAGGGAGCGATGAACTTACCTTCCGCATCATCACGGGAGAAACCGAAGACGGTCTGAGTTAGGTCGTTCGTGCCGAAGGAGTAGAAGTCCGCCTCCTTAGCTATCTCATCTGAAGTTAGAGCAGCTCGGGGCACTTCTATCATCGTGCCGAAATGATACTCTATATCCACTCCCTCCCGCTCAAGCACCTCCTTAGCCACCTCTTCAAGGATGGAACGGAGATATCTCAACTCGTTCACATGACCAACAAGGGGAATCATAACCTCGGGATGGACGGGGAAATTTTGCTTAGCCAGACGAGCAGCAGCTTCGAATATTGCCCTAACCTGCATTTTCACTATCTCGGGGTAGAGGATGCCCAACCTGCAACCTCGTAAGCCAAGCATGGGGTTGAGTTCCCTCAGTTGGTTGACCCTCTGGAGGAGTCTCTCTTTTTCCGCCAACTGAGGCGAGTCGGGATCGCTGAGGCGGAGAGTGAGGACCTCCTCCAAAAGCATCTCGTAGCGAGGTAGGAACTCGTGGAGGGGTGGGTCAATGAGCCTTATTACTACAGGCTTACCCTGCATAGCCTTGAAGATGCCTATGAAATCCTCCCTCTGGAAGGGGAGGAGCTTCTCCAAAGCTTCTTCCCTTTCCTCTGTAGTTTCGGCAAGTATCATCTTCTGCACATAAGGCACCCTTTCCTCACCGAAGAACATATGCTCTGTTCTACAAAGACCCACGCCCTCAGCACCGAAGTCAAACGCTTTCTGAGCATCGGCGGGAGTATCGGCGTTTGCTCTCACTCCCAGCTTGCGGAAGCTATCAGCCCAGGATAGAAGTTCTCTCACCTCATCGGTGAGGCGGGGCTCGATGAGGGGCGCTTCACCTAATATCACCCTGCCAGTTGAACCATCTATGGTGATGACATCCCCCTCTTTAACTACCGACTCGTTGACGCTGAAGAGATTCCTTTCCTCGTCTATGCGTATAGCCTCACAACCAACAACCGCTGGTATGCCGAAACCTCTCGCCACGACCGCGGCATGAGAAGTCATTCCTCCCCTCGCAGTAAGGATCCCCTGAGAAGCGAGCATCCCCACTATGTCATCAGGATTGGTTTCGGGCCTCACAAGGATCACCTTCTCCCCGTTTTTCCCCCACTCTGCCGCCTTATGGGCTTCAAACACCACTTTCCCTACTGCTGCGCCCGGCGAGGCGGCTACACCTTTAGCCAAAACCTTTACCTCTGCCCTGGGGTCTATCTGACGATGTAGGAGTTGGTCTAAGTCTGCAGGGTCCACCCTCATAACCGCCTCCTCTTTTGAGATAAGTCCTTCCTTCGCCATATCCACCGCTATTTTGATAGCTGCCTGCGCCGTCCTCTTACCCACACGGCACTGCAGGATATAAAGCTTTCCCCTCTCAATTGTGAACTCTATATCCATAACATCCCGGTAGTGATTCTCCAGTATCTCGCAGATGCGGACGAACTGGTCGTGTATTTCCGGCATCCTTTCTTCCAAGTCCTCTATCTTTAAAGGGGTGCGGATTCCCGCCACAACATCTTCTCCTTGAGCGTTGAAGAGGAACTCCCCATAGATCCTCTTCTCGCCCGTGGCCACATCCCTTGTGAAAGCCACCCCCGTGCCCGAGTCCTCTCCCATATTACCGAAAACCATAGATTGAACATTAACCGCCGTGCCCAAGTTGTGGGGAATCTTCTCCTTTTCTCTATAAGCGATGGCTCGGGGGTTATTCCAGGATTTGAACACCGCCTCAATAGCCATCCTCAATTGCTCAAGAGGTTCCTGGGGAAAGTCAAAACCCTTTTCCCCTTTGACGAGCTCCTTATATTGTTGGGTTAATTTCTCAAGGTCCTCCGCGGTGAGTTCTATATCCTGGGTTACACCCTTCTCCTCCTTCATCTTATCCATCAGATCTTCAAATTTGCGTCTCTCTATGCCCAAGACGATGTTGCCAAACATCATAACGAAGCGCCTGTAGGCGTCCCAGGCGAAGCGGGGATTGTTCGTCTGTTCAATCAACCCCTTGATGGATTCGTCATTGAGGCCGAGGTTAAGGACGGTATCCATCATCCCCGGCATAGAGAACTTGGCGCCCGAGCGGACGGAAACGAGGAGCGGGTTCTTGGGGTCTCCCAGTTTCTTTCCCATGCGTTCCTCCACCTTCCCCAGAGCTTCCAGCGTTTGTTCCCACATACCCGTGGGGAATCCACCCTTCTCCATATAATAGACACATGCCCTCGTAGTGATGGTGAAGCCAGGGGGAACGGGCAGACCGATATTCGTCATCTCGGCGAGATTGGCGCCCTTCCCGCCCAATAAATCGCGCATCTGGGCATTGCCCTCTTCAAATAAGTAAACCCACTTCTCAGACATTATAAAACGCCTCCTTTGTAGGAATTTGCCTTCTGCATAAGGGTTAGTTATAGGACTTACCCTTTGATTACTGCGAGTGGACGGAGCTTCGCCACCTTCTTAGATATCCCCGCTCCATCGCAGGTCGCTACTACTTCGCTTACATCTTTATAGGCCTCGGGGATCTCCTCTGTCAAGGTAGCAAAGCTTGCCGCTTTCACCAAAATGCCCTGCTCCTCCATCCTTCGCTTCACCTCTTGCCCCCGCACACTGCGTGATGCTTGCGCTCTGCTCATTAACCTGCCCGCTCCATGACAGGTAGAGCCAAAAGTCTCCTCCATTGCCCTCTCCGTTCCCACGAGGAGGTAGGATGCCCTCCCCATATCCCCCGGGACTATCACCGGCTGCCCTATCTCCCTATAATCCCTGGGAATTAAGGGATGCTCCGGCGCGAAAGCCCTTGTGGCTCCTTTCCTATGGACAACAACCTTCAATTTCTTGCCATTTATTGTGTGCTCCTCCACCTTGGCTATGTTGTGGGCTACATCATATATCAGTTCCAACCCCAATTCCTCGGCGGATTTCTTGAACACTTTCTCAAAGGCTTCCCTCACCCAGTGGGTGATTATCTGCCTATTCGCCCAAGCATAGTTCGCTGCGCAAACCATAGCGGAGAAGTAAGCCTTCCCCTCTGGAGAGGAGAAGGGGGCACAGGCGAGTTGCCTATCAGGGAGGTGGATATTGTAGTGTTGGGCGCTCTGGAGAAGTTTTTTCACATACTCATCGCAGATTTGATGCCCAAAACCTCGTGAACCGGTATGTATCATAACCGTTATCTGTCCCTCTTTATCTATCCCCATTACCTGGGCGGATTTCCTATCGTATATTTCGCTCACCGCTTGGATTTCTAAGAAATGGTTGCCGGAGCCGAGTGTCCCCAATTGGCTTCTTCCCCTCTCCATAGCTCGCGGGCTTACCTTCTGGGGGTCAGCTCCCTCCATCTCTCCGTTCTCCTCCGTGTGTTCCAAATCCTTCTCCCCCCCATATCCCTTCCTAACCGCCCACCTCGCTCCCTGAATCATAACCTGCCTGAGTTCCTCATTGCTCAGGCGAAGCTTACCTTCCGAGCCAACACCAGAAGGAACATTGTGGAATATCTCGTCCAAAAGGGAAGGAAGGTAGGGTTTGATCTCCTCTAATGTGAGATTAGTGCGGAGTATACGGACCCCACAATTTATATCATAGCCAACGCCACCGGGCGAGATAACACCCTCCCTAATATCAAAGGCAGCAACACCCCCTATAGGGAAACCGTAGCCCCAATGGATGTCGGGCATAGCCATTGAATAGCCGACGATGCCGGGAAGAAAGGCAACATTGGCCACTTGCTCGGGAGCCATATCCTCCTTAATCTTCGCCAGCATCTTCTCCCGAGCGAAAATCAAACCATCGGTCCTCATACCGGGTTTGTATCTTCTGGGTATGAGCCAACGGTAGTCATCTATCTTCTCTATAGGACCACTCCAGGCAGAAGCCATTGGGATTCAAAACCTCATATTTTATTTTATATATAAAACGTAAAATGTCAAATCAATAGGTTAAATGCAATATTCGTCTCCATTCAACTTGCATATTTCCCCTATTCTCTTATAATTTTAAAGGACAAAGCGTGAAGTTCCGATGCTCAGATTAATTTCTGGTCTTTTGTTAATCGCCGCCTTAATGCTCTCCATACTCGCCTACGAGAGGACGAAGAGCTTGGAAAGAAAGATAGCGGTATCACAGCCGGGTATAACCAATCTCCTCATCAAAAAGGAACTCCGCGACGCTCTGAAGGCGCTTGATAAGGGAGACAAAGAGGAAGCGAGAAAGTGTATAGAAAGGGCATTGGATAGAATGAAGGAGGAGGGGAGCACCACCCTTTGGGACGAACTCAACAAGAAGATAGATAATATGGGCAAAAGCATTCAACAAATTTGGAAATATATCTACAAAGGAGAGGAGAAATGATGTTTTTCTTGGCAATTGAAACAAAGGATATCCTCGCTGGGCTCCTTGTCCTCTTTCTGCTCTTTGGGAAAGTGGGGGGGAAGAGCGTCCTTTCCCTGAGCACGGAGCAGGAAGTTGAATTGGGCAAGGAGGTAGCAGCTGAGGTGGAAGAACGCTACGGTGTCCTTCAGGAGCCAAAATATACTGACCTCGTCCAGGAGGTAGGGAAGAAGATCGCAGAAGTGGCTCCTCGCAAGGATGTGCAGTATAGCTTTACGGTGCTGAAGACAGAGGATGTGAATGCTATGGCGGCGCCCGGGGGCTTCATATTCGTCAATAAGGGGTTGGTTGATTATATAGGTTTTGATAAAGAGGCCTTAGCGTTCGTTTTGGGGCACGAGGCAGGGCATATCGTGGCTAGGCACGCAGCGAGGATGATAGAGAGAATGCTGAAGACGGATATCATCATAGCCATCATAAGCAGAAGTGAAAGGTGGTCGAGGATGCTATCCCTCGCTCGGGACCTGATGTTCCTGGGTTACGGAAGGGATAACGAGTTTGAAGCGGATAGATGGGGAGTGGAACTCGCCTATAAAGCCGGCTATGACCCTCAGGGGGCGGTGAGGTTCTTCCAAAAACTTGTGAAGGACGAAAAGGGCAAGCCTTCAAAATTGGCAGTCTTCTTCAGCACACATCCACCCACCGTAGATAGACTAAATAGAGTAGAAGCCCAGATAAGGAGGTTAGAGCAAAATGCCCACCATTAAGGATGTGGCTAAGAAGGCGGGGGTATCAGTGACCGCCGTATCCTTTGTGATAAACAATGTGCCTGTTCCTCTTAGGGAACAAACAAAGGAGAGGATTTGGGCAGCTATAAAGGAGTTGGGTTACTTACCTAACCGAGCTGCCCAAAGCCTCGCCAGAAGAAGGGCAGAGACAATAGCCATCCTCTTCCTCCAACCTGTGTCCAATCTCTTTTCCGATATACCCTATTCCCAGATTCTCTTCGGGGTTGGTAGCAAGATAGCGGGGAGCGGGCTGAGGCTCCTTTTGATTCCACCCTTGGAGGTTAGCGAGGATAAGCCGTTCGGAAGAAAGTTACACAAAGGAGAGGCTGACGGGGTTATAGTGGCAGGTCCCATCCGTCAGGATGACAAAAGGATCAAGGAACTTGAAGCGAGCGATTTGCCCGTTATCCTCATAGGTAATTATAAGGAAGCGAAGAAAATGAGTTGTATAGATATAGATAACTTCTCCGTTGGCTATAAGGCTGTGGATTATCTGGCAAAAATAGGGCATAAAAGCATCGCTTTTCTCGGTGGCCCCATTTATTACAGTTACGGTGAGGAGCGATTCCAAGGATATAAAAGGGCACTTTCAGACAATGACTTACCCTACCAGGAGAGAAATGTATTTCTTAGAGAGGCAACGGTAGAAGAGGGGTATAAAGCTACACTTGAAATATTGGGGAGAAAAGATAGACCAACAGCTATCTTTGCTTCCACGGGGCTTATGGGTGTGGGTGCGATAAGGGCTATAAGGGAGAAGGGGCTGGCTGTGCCGGATGACATCTCCCTTATAACCCTGCAGGAGTATCCTTCAAGCTGGATGGAACTACAACCAACAGCGATAATTCCTCCCTTTTCCCGGTTAGGTCTCGTCGCAGCAATTGCCCTCCTCACACTGATAAAGGGGGAAAGGAAACCTCCCCTCAATAAACGCATTCCCGTTAGGCTAAAAATAGGGACAACAACGAAGCCCCTTTCTTAGGTTGGCAACACTGCCTCTACATCTTTAAGAGCACTTTCTAAAATCTCTACAACACGGGCGAGGAGCTCCTTGCTTATTATAAGAGGAGGTTCCAATCGTATAACCTTTGGATTATTAAGGGCATAGGCTACAAGCACTCCCCTTTGTATTAAAAAAGAGACAACCAAGAGCCCTACATCCTCCTCCCAGAATTCAATACCCAAAAGCAAACCTTTTCCCCTTACATCTTTGATCAAATTAGCATGCTTTTCTTTCAGGATTTGTAATTCAGCGAGGAGATAATTCCCCAATTCCTCGGCTCTCTCGGGGAGCTTCTCTTCCTCAAGGACATCAAGTGTGGCAAGAGCTGCTGAGCAGGCGAGGGGATTGCCTCCGAATGTAGAGGAGTGGATGAGGGGATTCTCCTGAAATATGGTCCAGATTTTCGGGCGGGCTATCGTCGCACCTATGGGCATAATCCCACCACCGAGGGCTTTTGCAAGACAAAGGATGTCGGGAACAACATCCCATAACTGGCAAGCAAAAATCCTCCCACAACGCCCCAATCCCGTCTGGACTTCGTCCAGAATAAGAAGCGCTCCCCTCTCATCGCAAATCGCCCTTGCCCTCCTCAGATAATCCTCAGGAGGGACATTTACTCCCCCCTCCCCCTGTATCGGTTCTAATATCACCGCAGCGGTGGAATCGTCTACCGCTTTTTCCAAAGCTTCCCCATCACCGAATGGCACCTGCTCGCAATGCCCAAGTAACGGTTCAAAAGGCTTCTTATATATATCTCTTCCGGAAACGGAAAGCGAACCAAAGGTCTTTCCGTGAAATGAGCCGAGTGCTGATACGAATTTCTTTCTCCCCGTGAACATTCTGGCAAATTTCAAGCTTGCTTCCACGGCCTCGGCCCCACTGTTGGAGAAGAAAACATATTGCAAGTCCCCCGGCGCAAGCTGGGCGAGCCTCTCCGCCAGCTTAGCCTGGGGTGAGTTGAGGAAAATCTTGGAGGATAAGGGCATCCTGTGTAATTGTTCCTCCACCGCCTTCACCACTTTGGGATGACGATGCCCCAGGGAAAATACGCCGTATCCCCCAAGGCAGTCTATATACTCTTTCCCTTCGCTGTCCTTGATGATACAGCCCTCAGCTTCCCATTCCACCCTATCGCATCCGGCGAATCGCAAAAGATCCGCTAAATAAGGGTTAATGTAGCGTTTATAAAGCGAGAAAACATCTGGAAGCTCCTCTCTCTTCAATTCTCTCTCCTCCTTATATCTCAAATCTTATCCTGCTTTCCCCAATCTGAATTATATCTCCGCTCTTCAACTTCTCTCTTGCTATTCGCATCCCTCCTACGAATGTGCCATTTGTTGAACCTTCATCAACTATGTAATAGCCATCCTCTTCCAAAACTATCTTGCAGTGCTTGCGGGATACCGCCCTATCCAATATAACGAGGTCTCTATCATCAGTTCTTCCGATTGTGAACTCCTCCTTGGTTAGGGGGAAAACCTCACCCTCTAAGGGTCCTTTGATGACTACCAATCTCGGCATCCTGGTTGCGGATGGGATAGCGGGCTTGGAAGGTGCTACCGGTGCCCTTTGAGGGGGGCTGGGCTGTGCTTCCGCGGGAGGAGTTGGCAGGGGTGTGCAGGCGCAGGCCCCTGTTAGGGGATCCTTCCTCTGCCCACAATAGGGGCAGATATCGGCTGGCGTAGGGGGCTGAGGAAGGGGAACTGCGACATCCCTCCTTTGCACCTTCTCCTTCATTTGGAAGAGAAGGGTATAACCCCCTATTTGTAATCTATCCCCATCCCTTAATATTGCTGAAGAGACAGTTTGTCCATTTAATATCACTCCACCACCCAAATCCCTTATCTCATAGGCACCATTCCTTCGGATTAGGAGGGCATGTTTAGGGAGAACGGTCCTATCTCCGAAGAGCCCTAAATCGCAGAGTTCGTCCCTTCCTATATAGAACTCGTCCTTATCCACGATATATTCCCTCCCTTCTTTACGCCCCGTTAAGACCTTTAGCCAGGCTCTCTTTGTAAACTCCTCCACTAAGGCGCTGGTGAAGCCCACCAGTCCCCCAATTGATGTCAAAGCGACCATCCTGCTTAAGGCATCTGTATAAAATATAAAGGGAAGGAAATCAAATAATAAACCTCCGATGAAACCCCCTATTGCTCCCCCTATGGCGCCCTTCTTTGCCCTCCACCTTGAGCGAGTTAAGAGCCCCATTGAGCATCCCACCACCCCACCCACTGCTAACCATCCTATGCTTCTCGCCACCACTAGTTGAAGCGTAGGTAACAGGGAGTAAAAATCCTCTCCTGAGGGAATTAACATTTGGAACACTCTTTCCCCTATAACCAATCCTCCTGCTCCCCCTAATATACCTACACAACTCCCCCAAAAGGCGAAATGTAAAAATCTTCCCTCTTGCCAAAAGGCGAGGGCAACTCCCATAGCTCCCCCTATGAAAAACCCCATTACCGCACCGAAAATGGCGTCATTCCCGTAAAGCTCTACGAGTGTCTTTTCCCTGATATGGGTAAGGGGTGTGGGCTCCAAGACCACCCAACCGATGAATCCTCCCACTGCACCAAAAATCAAGAAGACAATCGTCCTCTTCATAGTTTCCCCCCTCTTAAATTTTACATCTCGAATCTCATTTTACTTTCCCCTATCTGGATTATATCCCCGTTCTTCAACTTTTCTCTCGTTATCCTCACCCCACCCACAAAGGTCCCATTTGTCGAGCCCTCATCCACTATATAGTAGCCATCCTCTTCCAAGGTTATCCTACAATGCCTTCGGGAAACAGCGTTATCGGGCACCACTATATCCCTATCCTCACCTCTTCCAATGGTAACTTCCTTTTCGATAGGGAAAACGCTGCCCAGAAGTGCCCCCTCCAGCCCAACCAATCTCACTTGCCCGGCGGGTCCAACAGGTGAGACGCCTGGAGAAGGCACAGTTGTGGGTGTGCAGGCACAGGCTCCCGTTAGGGGGTCCTTCCTCTGTCCACAGTAGGGACAGATATCAGGAGAGGTAGGGACGGGGGAAGGAGGTGGAGCGGATGGTGCTTGAGCCCTCTGTTGTCTAATCATCGCTACTATGTCTATCCCTTTTCGCTTGAGGAGAAGATAAACTATGTAAAGGATTATTAAGATAATAAGAAGGGAAAGGAAAGCGCTCAGGAAAGGGTTGATGGCGCCTTTAGGAACTGGTTTTTCCTCGGGTTTCTCCATAGTTTTTTCCGCTGGAGGCTTCTCCTTAGGAGGCAGGGTAAGGGAAGCAAATGAGAGGTTGAATAGGAGGGGTTCAGTTTTCGGGGCAAGTTCCAAGTCCTGACTTACCCCAAGATCGCCCCTCCTCGCTTCAAGGAAAGCTTTCCCCTGGGGAAGAAAGTAGAAGAAGCAAGCGCCCTTGTCCTCCTCCCTCACTATATAAGTATGCTTATTTCCCAAGGGGTCCCTCAGGGTTACCACCGCATAATCTATGGGAGTGCCCCGGGAATCGGTGAGGTTGATGCCCACCTTGTATATGAGGGAGAAATCGCTCTCAGAAAAGGACAAGGAACTCTCTTGCCCTCCGAGGGACTTCTCAGCTCCCCTATTCTCTTCATCGCATATAGCCAATTTAAATTCCCCCTCGGGGACATCCACGACGACATCCTTTCCCTCAACTGTATAGACATTTTCCCCACCATCCCTAAGGAAAAGGACGAACTTCCCCTCTTTGGGAAGGTGGAGGGTAACCTCTCTGGGGAGGGCGAGAAGGGAAATTAGGGGGATAACCAATCCAATAATTTTCCGCATCTCTTCCTTCGCCTCCTATAGGAGCGTATTATATCGAAAGCTCGGGGGAAGAAGCGGGGTAGATCCCCTGCGACCATCGCTTCCTCACCCATTTCTTCCCGAGCTAAATCACCACATAGACCGTGGAGGAAGACTCCTAAAAGTGCGGAATTGAGGGGGGGAATTCTCTGAGCCAAAAAGCCCCCGATCATCCCCGTGAGAATATCCCCCATTCCCCCACTCGCCATTCCCGCGTTCCCCGTGGGGTTGACGAAGCAATCCCCTTCAGGGCCAGCGACAACCGTCCTCGCCCCCTTTAGCACAACAACGCATTTTGTCTCCTGAGCCATTCTCATAGCCCAACCTACCCTATCAGCCTGTATTACTTGCACTTCCTCACCTACAAGACGAGCCATCTCCCCCGGATGGGGAGTGAGAATGAACTGCTTTCCCGAGAAATTGAACCTGCTTCCAGCAAGGCAATTCAGGGCATCAGCATCTATAACGGCGGGTATCTCCACCTCCTCCAGCAGGGTTCTTACTAACTGGCAAGTGTTAGGATTAGTTGATAAGCCGGGACCGATGGCGAGGGCGCTACACCTTTGAAGTTTATCCCTAAGGAGGGGCAACGCTTGAGACGAAACCGTGTGCTCCTCCGTCTCAGGTAAAGGGAAAGTCATAGCCTCCGTCAGTTTTACCTCCATTATGTCATTCAAGGAGGCGGGAATGCCGAGCGTAACCAATCCTGTGCCAACCCTTAGGGCACCTTCGCAACACATCGCAGCGGCGCCCGTGAAGCCCAAAGAGCCGGCGAGGACAAAGAGGTGTCCGAAGGTTCCCTTGTGGGCATCAGGTGGTCTTTGAGGGAGTATCTCCTTGAGAAGCGAGGGTGTGATGAGGGTAAGGGAGGGGGTGGAAAGGAGTTGGTGGGGAATTCCTATATCCGCTACGATGATTTCTCCCGCATAGGAAGCACCTGGATAAAGGATTATACCTCGTTTTGGAAGGGCAAGGGTGACGGTCTTATCAGCTTTCACCGCCACGCCCAGCACCTCGCCGTTGTCACCAATTCCCGAGGGTATATCAACGGAGAGAACGGGTTTTCCTGAAGCGTTTATCGCCTCAATGGCTTCCTTAAAGGGAGAGGATACCTCCCCTTTCAAGCCCGTCCCGAATATTGCGTCTATTACGAGGTCCGCTTCCCTCAAATAGTTTAGCGGATTGCTTGGTAATTCCACTATTTCTATCCCCATTTTCTCCGCTATCTCCAAGTTCACCCGGGCATCTCCACTTATGTCCTCCTTTTTCCCCAACAGCAACACTTTGACATCCAATCCCGAGTTGAAGAGATGTCTCGCTGAGGCTATTCCATCGCCTCCGTTGTTTCCCTTCCCCGCCACAATGACCACTTTTTCACCCCTTAACATCTCCAATGCTACCTCCGCTACCCTTTCCCCAGCGTTCTCCATAAGAAGGAGGGTGGGGAGGGCGAACTCCTCCCTCGCCCTCCTGTCTATCTCTCTCATCTCTTGGGAAGAAGGGAGTTTCATCACTTCCATTATACTATCCCCCACCTTCTAAGTCTACGATACGATAAAAAGGAACCCCTCCTAAGTTTGGTCACCTCGTTCCGCTTTGCTTCTTCTCCTTTTTGAACTCTATCAAACTGCCAAGCGCTTCCACATTGTGGAGTTTACCCATAATGGGTATTCTCCCCTGCCAATCGGATTGAGGGAGTAAAAATACGAGCAATCGTTCATTCTTTTTGAAAGGTATCAAAGTCACGCCCTTGGTAGCGTTAGTTGGTTGTGTTAACACTGTCACGCCTGCTTTTTCCAAGGTATTGAGCACCTCTTCTATTTCGGGCAGGTCTAAATTGGGAAAGATGTCTTTGCAGATGAGGCGGGGTGGGGTATTTCCCTTATCCCTTAACCGATGGGTTTCTCCCAGTATCCGCTTCCCTATAGGTTCTTTGAAGCAATAGGTAAGAGAGGGCAAAGCCCCTTTGGATATCGGCCGTCCCCCCATATCGTAGAGCCCGAATCTTCCTGAACCTATCAACTTCACGCCTAAGCGCGCAGCTTTCCTAAGAGTTTCCAATGCTTCCCTTGGTATATAGGCGCAATCGGGCACAATGAGAACTTTATAACGGGAAAGGTCTGCGGATTTTAGAGAGTGGAATGTATATACATCGGGACAAATACCTGCCCGCACGAGAAACTTATACCAGCCCATAAAGTCAGCCCAGTCATTGGGTGGTTGGGGAAGGAAGGGGTATAAAGGCATCCGAGGTTGGAGGAGGGCAACTTCACAAACGGGTTCGTATCCCCTTAATAACTCAGCGACATTTTTGACCCGGCTAATCATACGCTTCAGCGTTTCCCCACCCAGCTCCGCGTAATTGTAATCAGGGGTTCCATACCAGCAATAATACTGGATTCCGCTATTAGAGCCCATATGTTGAAGGACGGAAAGGGAGGTGCGAGTCAACCCCGCTTCGCCCAAATAAATTCCCTTTGTGAAGTCCAAGAGGTCTATAGCCCAGACTGGTTTGCCAAATTGTCTTACTAAGTCAATAGCACAGGTGAGGGAGTCAAAATCGCCCTCTGCGGAGTTTATCTGCATTCCTATTATCTGCTGGTTGTGAGCATTCACTGCGAAATAATCAAGGGCTATTGCCACATCTTGCATATAATCCCATTCAAATGGATTGGCGAAGGAGAATGTGAGATAACTGATAACTGGACGGGAGGGGTCTGCGGAGCGACATTCGCTAGCCATCCAATCTATGAATTTAGCGAAACTCTCAAAACGATAGTTGAACCAGTCGTCAACCACTGCGAGCGGATACTGAGGATTGCCTTCCAAATGGATATCAGGCTGATAGGTAATGCTCGCTTTCCCTGTTTCCTGCCATAAATGAGATACCCGCTCATTTTGGCCAGCAGACCAAGCAATGAACTGCCAGCCGCCCTTCGCTGGGTCAAAATTGGGATTGAGAACGAGGTTTTCTCCCGCTTCGTTGAGCACTCTTATAGATTTGAAAGTCACCTTACCGATGCCATGTAATTTCAAAAGAAGCCAAGCTCTATTCGCTTCAGGGGGCACGGTTAAAGAGAAATTGATAGCACCATTTCCTTTGAACTCCCTGAAGGGAGGACCCCATTCTATCTTAAATGGTCTTGGGTCATCGGCTGTAAGCCAGGCTACTTCTAATAAAGCTGCGCCAGCGGTTAAATTTTCCGTTTCCAACTCGAGGTGGAAGGACAGTTTTTCACCCGGCTTGACGGATAGATGGCCTTCCTCATTTGTGCACCAAGCAAGGTCACAGATAGCACTTTCGGGTAAGAATACGCCTTGTGACCAATGCCCTACACCAACTGGATATAATACAGGCGGTTCTATTGCTTCCCAGTTTTCCCATTTTGTTCCCCACTGGTAATTCAGTTCCTGAAGAGAACCATATTTCTGTTTCAGCCATTCCCTGAAGCCTTCCTTATCTAACTTGGAATAGGAATAAATCAAAGGGTGCCACCATTCACAACCGTTGTTGTAGCCGTAAATGCGGTTGGCGTGTTTATGTTGAATGAGATAGGAGATTGTCTGCCGGATAAAACGAGAGAGATAAAAGCGGTAGGTTTGAGATTGATAGCAAGGGTCATCTATTATATCTCCTTTAGGAGAACACATCGTTTCCCCCTGTGCTTTGAGCTTCTCAACAAGCCATCTTACCCCCGCTGCGTGGGCAGGTCCGGCCTCCAGCAATACGATGAGTTTTATATCGGTCTTGTCCGCCCATTCCAATTGCTGGTCAAGAAGGGAGAAATCCCATTTGCCCTCTTCTTTTTCTATCAACGGCCAGGGAGCGCGGACTATGCAGACATTCGCGCCTGTCTGCGATATCCCTTCGTCATTGTAAGTAATCAGGGGATAGTGAGAAATGAACCCGATGGGATAATCACGCATATCCACGCTTTTGTCCCTTGGGGATTCACCAACCTCCTCCATAGGAAACGCGGTTAAAAGAATCAATATGAGCATCAGCCAACCCATCAAGGATATGGACCAATTATAGCGCATTAAAGCGTCTCACCTCCTTTCATCAATTTCTATATAGTAGCATACCCATATTTGAGAGGTAAGCCAAAACATTATATCCCCCCTTCTTGAAAGAGAAGAGAGTGGATTTAGGGGACAGAGAGAGGATATTTATAGGCATCTCACTCAATTGTCCTGTGCCCTCTTAACATCGCTGTTTGCTAAAGGGGGCTATTCGCGGTATAATAAAAGAAGTATATCCCACAAGTTTTTAAAAAGGGGGTAAATTTCCTTATGCCAACTAAATTTGTCTTCGTGACGGGAGGTGTCGTTTCCTCCATCGGCAAAGGCATCACCTGCGCCTCTTTAGGAAGATTATTAAAAGCCCGAGGCTTCAAGGTGGCGCTCCTTAAAATAGACCCCTACATAAATGTTGACGCCGGCACGATGAACCCCTTCCAGCATGGGGAAGTTTTCGTCACCAGAGATGGAGCGGAAACAGACCTTGACCTAGGACACTACGAGCGCTTCACCGGAGTGGATATGACCCGCTCCTCTAACCTCACCACGGGAGGGATTTATGAAGCGGTTATAAGGAAGGAGAGGAGGGGGGATTATCTCGGCGCCTGTGTGCAGGTCATACCCCATATAACGGATGAGATAAAGTCCAGGATTTGGGGGGTAGCAAGGGAGTCAGGGGCAGATATAGTCATCGTTGAGATAGGGGGAACGGTTGGTGATATAGAGGGTCAGCACTTCCTTGAGGCGATAAGGCAAATGCGACAGGATGCGGGTGTGGAAAATGTAGTTTATATCCATGTTACCCTCATCGCCTATGTGGGACCTTGGGGAGAGGTTAAGACGAAGCCCACCCAGCACAGCGTTATAAAGCTCAGGGAGATGGGAATTCAGCCAGACATCCTCGTTTGTAGGTCAAAAACTCCCCTCACTCCTGAGATGAAACGTAAGCTTTCCCTTTATTGTAGCGTGAGCGAGGAAGCGGTGATAACGGGCTTGGATACCACAACGATCTATGAGATTCCCCTGCGCCTTGAGAAGGAGGGGTTGGCAAGGGAGGTGCTGAAGAGGTTAAATCTCCCTCAAGTGGAGCCAGATTTGAGGGAGTGGGAAGAGATGGTGGAAAACCTTCTCTCTCCCCAAAGGGAGGTTAAGATAGCGCTGGTGGGTAAATACACCCACCTAAAGGATGCCTATATAAGCATAGTGGAGGCATTAGTGCACGGGGGAGCAGCTAACAAGGCAAGGGCAAAAGTGGAGTGGGTGGAGTCCTCTGTGCTTGAGGAGGAAGAGCCGAGACATTTTCTATTTGATGTTGGTGGAATAGTTGTGGCCGGAGGTTTTGGCGTGCGGGGTATAGAGGGGAAGATAAATGCCATACAGTATGCGAGGGAGAACAAGGTGCCCTTTCTCGGTCTCTGTTTGGGAATGCAATGCGCTGTCATAGAATTTGCGAGGAATGTTTGCGGTCTGGAGAAAGCCAATTCCTCGGAGTTTGACCCCCATACACCCCATCCCGTCATAGACCTTCTCCCTGAACAAAGGGAGAAAAGAGATAAGGGAGGGACGATGCGCCTTGGCGCTCATCCTTGTAAATTGGTCAAGGGAACTCTCGCTTACCAGTGCTATGGGCAGGAATTGATTTGGGAGAGACACAGGCATAGATACGAATTCAACAACGATTACAGGGAATTTTTAGAGGAAAAAGGGTTAGTTGTATCGGGATTCTCCCCCGATGGTAAACTCGTTGAGATAATAGAACTTCCCCGGGAAGTCCATCCCTTCTTCATCGGCACCCAATTTCATCCCGAATTCCAATCCCGCCCTACCGCCCCCCATCCCCTGTTCGCCGCTTTTGTAAGGGAGGCTATCTTGCATAACAGCACCCCTATGATAGGTGTTGAGAAAGGAGCAGGGGAAGGATAGTGGCATGTTGCTTTGAGATAATCCTTTCCATATTTCTTATGGCGGGCGTGGGCTATATTTTGAGAAAAGTGGGCTTTTGGGGACCAAGGGAGGGAGCGGTCTTCAGCAGGACGGTTCTTTATGTTACGCTACCTTGCTTCATCTTCCTCGCCCTGGCGGGCGCCAAACTAACATGGGAGGCAATAATTATCCCCTTGTTATTCCTTCTCGGCTCCCTCCTTTGCGGGATTATAAGCTTTCTCATAGCCCGCTTTCTTGGACTGCCCAAGCCATCAGCAGGCACCTTCATATTAGCTTCCTCGGTGGGAAACACCGGCTTTCTCGGTTATCCGGTCATCTTGGGAGTTTTCGGCGAAAAGGGGCTTCCTTGGGCCGCCATAATAGACCAGTTCGGCATGGCACTCCCCCTAAATACTTTGGGGATTGCGGTTGCCTCCTCCTATGGGAATGCGAAGGGAAAGGAAAGCAAGACAATGACATTGTTAAAGAGCCCCCCATTCATAGCCAGTCTGGTCGCTTTGCTCCTCATAAATAGACAAATTCCCCATTTCCTTGGACCACTTTGGCACTCAATGGCACTACTAAGAGATGCCACTGTCCCCCTAATTATGCTCTTCCTGGGTATATCCCTCCGCCCTACCAGCCTGAATAGAAGATGGGCACCCATTGTTATAGCCACTACTTTGAAACTTTTCCTTCAACCGATTTTGATATATGCTTTAGCCTTGAGAGCTGGCTTGAGCTCCCTCCCCTTCCAGATTCTCGTTATGCAGGCTTGTATGCCTACCGCTCTTTTGACGGTGGTTTTCTCCCAGAATTACAAACTTGATTTGGAGCTTGCCACAGGAATCGTTTTCTTGACAACCCTCGCCTCAATCTTCACTATACCTTTTATGAGCCAGGTGTTATCAGCGAAATGAGAGAAGTTAAAGAACTTTTGGAGGAATTGAATCCCGAACAGAGGGAGGCGGTGCTTTTTAATTCCGCTCCCTTGGTGATATTCGCCGGGGCAGGCTCTGGTAAGACAAAGGTTCTTACCTATAAAGCAGCTTACCTCATCAGCCAGGGAGTATCGCCCCGCAACATACTCGCCGTTACCTTCACGAACAAGGCAGCGGAGGAGATGCGCACCCGCATCATAGACCTAGTGGGGGAGTCAGCAGAAGAGATGTGGGCTGGCACATTCCACGCCACCTGCGCCCGAATACTGAGGATAGATGGAGAGGCTATAGGTCTTGCCCCAAACTTCGTCATACTTGACGAGGATGACCAACTCACACTTATAAAGGAGGTAATTTCCCAACTCTCTTTGAGCGACGAATATTTCCAGCCGAAGCTCGTGCAGAGCGTTATCTCGAGGGCGAAAGAGAACCTCATAGGGGTTCTTGAGTTCATTCAAAATGCAACGGGGTTTTTGGAGAAGAAAGTGGCTACCGTTTATAAGCTTTATGAAGATAAGAAGAAACTCAGCAAGGCGCTTGACTTTGACGACCTCCTCTTCTACTGCGTGAGGCTTCTTAGGGAAAGAGCGGATGTAAGGGAGAAATGGCAGGATAAGTTCCGCTATATTCTGGTTGACGAGTTCCAGGATGTCAATTATGCCCAGTATGAACTGGTGAGGATTTTGGGGGAGAAATACAACAATATCTCCATTGTGGGGGACGATGACCAATCCATTTACGGATGGCGGGGGGCGGATTTCCGCCTCCTCCTTCAGTTTGAGAAGGATTTCCCCAACGCAAAGGTTCTAAAACTGGAAAGAAACTACCGCTCCCCTCAGACAATTCTTGACGCAGCCTGGTCTGTAATAAGAAATAACAAGATGCGAAAGGCCAAGAGACTTTGGACAGATAAGAAGGGTGGGGAAAAGATACGCTTCTATGAGGCTGAGAGCCCACAGGATGAAGCGAGGTTTGTCGCTCTTACAATAAGGGATTTGGTGGAAAAGGAGAAGAGGCGATACGGGGACTTCGTAATCCTTTACAGGATTAACGCTCAATCAAGGGCTTTTGAGGAAATATTTATGTCTCTGGGGATACCTTATAAGATAGTGGGAGGGCTTCGTTTCTTTGAGCGTAAGGAGATAAAGGACATAGTGGCTTATCTGCGGGTAATCGCTAACCCCGATGACAGCTTCTCCTTCCGAAGGATAATAGATGTTCCCCCAAGGGGGATTGGACCTGTGACCATAGGAAAGGGGGAAGCCCTCGCCTTGGAAGAGGAGATTTCCCTTTACCAAGCACTCAAAAGATTGGTGGAGGAGCAAGCCATAGCCTCAACTCAGTTGAGAAGGGTTCAACAATTCTTGGAAATTATCGAGGGGTTGAAAGAAGAGGCTTTATCCCAGCCTCCCTCCCGCTTAATTAGGGAAGTATTGGATAGAACGGGCTATTGGAAATATGTGGATAACGGGACGCTTGAGGGGGAGACGAGAAAGGAGAACCTACAGGAATTCATCACCTTCGCGAGGGAATTGGAGGATAAGAATCCTTCCGCCGACCTCCTCGCCCTCTTGGAGAGGATCTCCCTCCTCACGGATATAGATACATATCAAGAAACACCCGATACAGTGACATTGATGACCCTTCACTCGGCAAAGGGATTGGAATTTCCTATAGTCTTCATCGTGGGATTAGAGGAAGGACTTCTACCTCATTCCCGTTCTTTGCTGAGCGAGATGGAGATAGAGGAAGAAAGGAGACTCCTTTATGTGGGGATGACGAGGACCAAGGAGAAGCTTTTTCTATCCCGTTCCTGGAACAGGTCTGCTTATGGAGGGGGGCGTCCCTCTCGCTTTATAGAGGAGATACCAGAAGAATTGCTTGAAGAGGTTGTCATATCGGTGGGACCCTCAGTCCCTCGCACTCCCTTAACCGAGGTGGGGGAAATTATTAAAAGAAAGGCAACTCCAGAAAAACTTCGTTTGAAGGTGGGTGATAAAGTGAAACATACTACCTTTGGCGAGGGGATAGTCATCCAAGTGGAGCCCATAGAACACGATACAATGGTAACAGTTTTCTTCACCGGGGTGGGAAGCAAAAGACTTCTCCTGAGCTTGGCTCCCTTGCAGAAGCTCTAATACTGGGGGCGTTAGAAACTCTAAGCTTTCCCCTCTCCTCTTGACTAAACCCGTGATGATGTAAAATTTATAATATAGAGGAGGCGAAGGCTTATGACGGAAGAGGAAGCCAAGAAGAGGATAGAAGAGTTGAGAAAACTCATAGAATATCATAACTGGCGTTACTATGTGCTTGATTCTCCGGAGATATCGGATGCTGAATATGATGCCCTTATGCGGGAACTTTTGGAATTGGAGGAGAAATTCCCTCAATTCGTCACACCCGATTCACCTACCCAAAGAGTTGGTGCACCACCTCTGGAGATTTTCCCCACTTATAGACATCGTGTCCCTATGCTCTCCCTCCAAAATGCTTTTAGCGAGGAGGAATTAATAGCGTTTGACAAGCGGATAAAACGCTTCTTGGGTATGCCCGAGAGTGAGAGAGTGGAGTATTGCGCCGAACTTAAAATGGATGGATTGGCGGTCTCCTTGGTCTATGAAAACGGCGTCTTCACTCACGGCTCCACCAGGGGAGATGGCTTCGAAGGTGAAGAGGTAACCCCTAACTTGAGGACAATACGCTCCATACCCTTGAGAATAAACACCCCTGATCCCCCTTCCTTTATAGAGGTGAGGGGAGAGGTCATAATGCACAAGAGGGATTTTGAAGCCTTGAACAAGCAAAGAGCGGAAGCGGGTGAACCGCTCTTCGCCAATCCCCGCAATGCTGCCGCTGGCTCAGTGAGGCAGTTGGATTCCTCCATCACCGCCCAAAGAAAATTGGATATCTTCTGCTATGGTGTGGGCGGATGTGAAGGTTACGAGTTCCAGACCCAATATCAGATCCTGGAGACATTGAGGGATTGGGGATTCAAAGTCAACCCCTATTTCCGCCTCTGCAAGGGCATAGAAGAAGTAATAGAGTATTGCAAGGAGTGGATGGAAAAGCATCACGAACTTCCCTACGAGACGGATGGGGCGGTCGTGAAGGTCAATTCCTTATCCCTCCAAGAGGAACTTGGAACATTAGCCCGTAGCCCTCGCTGGGCGATAGCCTTTAAATTCCCAGCCGAACAAGGAATAACGCAGGTGGAGGATATAATAGTGCAGGTGGGGAGGACGGGCACACTCACGCCTGTTGCGGTGTTAACTCCTGTTGAGGTAGGAGGGGTAACTATCTCAAGAGCTACCCTGCATAATGAGGATGAAATAAGGCGTCTGGGAGTCAAGATAAAGGATTGGGTGGTGGTGCAGAGGGCGGGAGAGGTCATACCCGAGGTAGTTGCGGTAGTCACCTCCAGGCGGACGGGCGAGGAGAAGGAGTTCCAGATGCCCGATAGGTGCCCGGTTTGTGGCTCGGAGGTGGTAAGGCTTCCCGATGAAGTCGCCTATAGGTGTATAAATTACTCCTGCCCAGCCCAGGTGAAGGAGAGGATATACCACTTTGCCTCCCGTGATGCGATGAACATAGAGGGGTTGGGTAAGGAATGGGTGGATAAGTTAGTGGATGTGGGCTTGCTGAAGGACAGTGCCGACATCTATTTCCTAAAACTGTGGGACCTCCTCAAGTTGGAGAGGATGGGGGAGAAACTAGCAAGAAAACTGCTCGGGAACATAGAGAAGTCAAAAAACAACGAGTTGTATAGGCTCATCTTTGCCCTGGGGATAAGGCATGTGGGGGAGAGCACAGCCCGCCTTTTGGCTCAACATTTCCGCTCCCTTGATAGGTTGATGGATGCCTCCCTTGAAGAGATATCCCAGATACCCGGCATAGGGAGAGTAGTAGGAGAGAGCATATACCGCTTCTTCAGGGAACCACATAATAGGGAACTGATTAGAAAGCTTGGGGAGGCGGGAGTGAAGATGGCGGAGGAGGAAGCGGTTGTGCCGGGCGAAAAACCTTTAGAGGGTCAGAGAATAGTGTTCACAGGGGGGCTTCGCTCGATGGAAAGGAGCGAGGCAGAGGAAATAGTAGCTAAATTGGGAGGGATTCCCACCTCCTCCGTGAGCAAGAACACCACCTTGGTTGTAGTGGGTGAGAATCCCGGCTCTAAGTATCAGAAGGCTTTGGAGCTGGGAATAAAGACGATAAACGAAGACGAATTCCTCGAGATGATAAGACCTTATGTGGAGGTGTGATGGAGAATGCCCATTTATGAATATCTATGCTTGAGTTGTAGAAGAAGGTTCAGTTATCTTGTGGGAGTAGTTGCGGACCCAGGACCTCTTAAGTGCCCGAACTGCGGGGAGGAGAAGAACCTCAAAAGACTCTTTTCAAAGGTTGCTCGTTTAAGGGACGAGGACGAGGTTTTCGAATCCCTCGCCGACGAAGCTTCCTTTGCCGGAATTGACGAGAACGACCCCCGCTCAATCGCTTCTTTTATGAGAAAAATGAGCAAGGAGATGGGAGAAGAGGGAGAGGATATGGAGGAATTGATAGAGGCGATGGAGAGAGGCGAGGATTGGGAGGGAGAGGAGGAATTACCAACCGAAACTTAACCTCTCCGCAAGTATCCGGGGTAAGCCAGCGGATATTATCAGCCTTTGAGCCTCCTGAAGGGGATACTCATATCGTTTTATCCTTACCTCCAGCTTCTCACTATCAAAAACCGCAGCGCTAGCTAACGGATTGTTATCCCTTGGTTGACCTACCGAGCCAGGATTAATCAAATAGCTGTAGCCTTCCTCTATAGCAATTGTGGCTTCTCCTCTTAACTCACTTGCAAACACGGATAACCGCTCTTTCTGTTTGAGGAAAAGGGAGGGTATATGGGTGTGCCCGAAGAAGAGGATGGGAGTTTTAAGAAGGGAAAAGGTGGCTCTGGCTTGAGAGGTAAAGAGAAGATACTCTTCTATGGGGTCGGAGAGGGAACCGTGAACCAAGGTGAAAAGGGGGGTTTCCTGGATTTTGGGTAGAGAGAGGAGAAATTCCCGATTTTCCCTTGTCAATTTTTCCCCTGTCCACAGGAGGGCTTCTTCAGCGTAGGGATTGAAATGATGGGAAGGGATTTTCCCCACTGCTCCCCAATCGTGGTTGCCGGCGATGGTGAACGCCTCCAATTCCTTGATCAGTTCACAGCACTCGTTGGGCTGAGCACCATAGCCCACGATATCCCCCAAGCAGAGGAAGGCATCAACTTCTTTTCTCAATTGGGAGACGACCGTCTCCAAAGCGGGCAGGTTGCTATGGATATCCGATATTATCGCATATCTCATTGCTCACATCCTTGCGTATTCATTATAATATATGGGAAACTATTTTGGGAGGATTAAAAGATGAAGATACTCGTGGTTTATCATAGTCAAACCGGCAATACCGAGAGAATGGCGCAGGCGATAGGTAAGGGTGCCGAGGAAGCGGGCGGCTCCGTGATCGTCTCGCCGGTGGACGATGTCTCCCCTGATATATTGAAAACCGCCCAAGCGGTTATCCTCGGTTCCCCCTGCTATTTCGGCAACATCTGCTGGAAAATGAAAAAGCTCATAGATGAAACAGTGGATCTTATGGGAGAATTTAAGAACAAGATCGGGGGATATTTCGTCTCCTCCGGCACCAAGAAGGACGGAGAGAAGACTATGTACTTTTTGGAGAGAGCCCTCGCCATCCATCAGATGAGGATAGTGCCGGGAATCCTTTCCGTCGGCGCTACCTCCGAGGGAATATTAGAGGAGTGCAAGCGCTACGGCGCCAGAATAGCCCAAATGGAGCTATGAAGGAGAACGATAAAAAAGATATCAAAGAAATCCTCGCTGAAGTTCTCCAAATAGAGGGTGAGGCTGTGCTATCCCTTAAGGAAAAAATCGGGGATGCAATTTGCCGAGCGGTGGAAGAAATCCTCTCTTGTAAAGGAAAAGTAGTGGTAACGGGAATAGGTAAGTCGGGAGCAGTGGGGAGGAAGATAGCCAGCACATTCGCCTCAACCGGCACCCCCGCTGTCTTCCTCCACCCCGGGGAAGCTATACATGGCGAGCTCGGACTCCTATCTTCCGATGATATAGTCATCCTCATCTCCTATAACGGCGAAACGGAAGAGTTGATTAATATAATCCCCTTCTTCAAGCGGTTGGGAATAAGGACAATCACCTTTACTGGTAATCCCTTATCCACCATCGCTAAAGCCTGTGATATAGTTATAGATGTGGGAGTAGAAAGGGAAGCCTGTCCCTTCGGTATCGCTCCCACCTCCTCAACCACCGCCACTATGGCGATGGGGGATGCTCTGGCAATCGCGGTTATGAGGGCGAGGAAATTGACCAGGGAGGACCTGGCGAAGCTCCATCCGGGGGGCACGCTGGGAAGAAGATTGCTGTTGAAAGTGGAGGATGTTATGCGCACGGGAAAGCGCCACGCTATCGTAAAGGAGGAAACGCTCGTGAGAGATGTCCTTTTCACTATAACCAAAGCGAGGGGCGGGGCAGCAAGCGTGGTAGATGAAGAGGGAAAGTTGGTGGGCATCGTCACGGATGGGGACATAAGACGCCACCTCATCCTGGACGAGAAAACCCTTAATAAACCTGCAAAGGAGATAATGACGGAGACGCCAATAACTATAAAGGAAGGAAGACTCGCCGTAGAAGCTTTGAAGATTATGCAGGAGAAAAACATAGACGACCTCCCCGTAGTGGATGAGGAGGGAAAAGTTTTAGGTATGATAGATATCGTCGACCTCGTGAAGGTGGGCTTGGTGTAGTTTCTCAGATCATAAATTTTCGGTTTTGTTGAATAAGGGGAAAAGGGAAACAACATTCTCCTCTTAAAGGGATTCGCTAAGGGAGGTATGAAAAATTCCCCCAAAATTTTTCTTTTTGGCTTCTACCCCTTGCCAAAAAATAAATATATATTAAATTTTTGAAGACCAATTCTCGGAGAAGAGGGTTGGCTTCGCATCCTCTTAAAAGGCGGTGATGTCCTGTGAGGGGATTCAGTTAAGCAGGAGGTGCCCACTCCTCCTGCAGGAGATTGAGGAGGGGTTTGTCCCTGGCTCTTCCTGAAAGGTGGGCGTTTCAGGGGCGAAAACTCGCTGAAAGGAGGAGAAAGAATAATGAAGGTGAAAAAAGGGTTTACCTTGATAGAACTGTTGGTAGTGATAGCCATCATCTCTATTCTCGCCGCGATACTCTTCCCAGTGTTCAGCCGAGCAAGGGAACAAGCACGGAAAGCGGTTTGTATGTCCAATGCGAGGCAGATGGGACAAGCTATAATGATGTATGTTCAAGACTGGGATGAGTGCTATCCCTTCGCCCATGTTGGTTGGGGGTCTCCTTGCACCGGTCCCGAAAATACATATTTTTATACTTGGAGGATGTTGATCTACCCCTATGTCAAAAACTTGGGGGTATATGATTGCCCTTCTATACCCCACCTGTGGTGGTATGAGGAAACAATGACCCAGCCTGGTGCGAGCTGGATACCACGCACCGTCGACCTTGACTACCAAATGTCTGGTGATGCCTTCTGCGGCTGTTGGTATTGTGGCCTGAACACGCCAGGCTATCCAAGGAGAACGGCAGATTTCCAGCGGCCCAGTCAACTCATAATGGTCAAGGAGCTCTATTCCACTGTCGCTGCCCAGCCCTCGTATTGCGTGGACAACTTCAACAAGGAGAATAACTACCATAGTGGTGGGAGAGTCTATGTTTTTGCCGATGGGCATGTGAAATGGCTCAAACCTTCGCAGACCACCTCTCCCGTTAATTTGTGGCACGAAAAACTACCACCCCTCACACCCTACGACCACACCTGTAACGACGACTACGAGTATGAGTAAGGTAATTTAGGGAAATTGCTAAATATTTCCGCTTCCACCTACCGCTGAGGGAATCGGTAGTAAGGACATCCCGCCTTATTGGGGAGAGCCAAGACTCGTCGCTCTGAAACCCGGGTGGCCCGTCCTACCATTTTTCCCAAGGGCGTGGGAGTGCTATATCATTAAGAGACAGCATAAACCTATTTGTATTAGCAAGAGGTGAGTGATAATGTGCCGACAGCAGTTATTGCAACTCTTAGCATTATGGATGTGTGCAGGTTTGAATATAGAAGGTATTAGGGCAGGAAACATCCGCAAAGCATGGATCGGTGGCTATATGGTTGCCGGGACCGAGAGAGTAGAGCCCTCCTATAATGCTGGTTTCTCTTTTTACTCGGCAGCTTGGCCCTTGCTGAAGGATTACCCCGGACCCGAATTTCAATCTGGACTATTTGGAACCTGGATGTTTCCACTTCGAGAGAAACAACCGGAAGACGGAATGTATTCGGATATTGAGGGAGGACTTGGCTGGTGGGTTGGCGTCTATTCCCCTATGGTTTTCCCAAGTACACGCTTCCCAACCATCTTTCCAAAATTCATCGTGGGAGCAGTGCAAATGGATTTCCTCGCGATGGCCAATACACCCGGTACCGGAGAAGGTAATTCTAAATACGGACTTGTCCAGCTTAGTCCCTGGCTACTCTTCCCTCCTGATGCTATTAATTTGAAGCAAGGAACATGCGGTGAATTGCTCGGCTATGGATATCTGCCCCTCCCACTTACCGAGATAAAACAGAAAACCGCTGGTGAAGATTTCCCCACGGGAAACCAATGGTGGACATTGTTCATCAATGCAGGTAAT
>CALITO010000041.1 GCA_938041455.1 uncultured bacterium
CTTTCCCTCCCCATTAAACTTTCCAGATTGCTTCACTGCTGGATCTAACCCAGCATAGGCTATAAGCGATCTGTAAGAAGGAAACCTCTCAATACTCCCTATCTCTGCAAGAAATGTAGCTCCCATAACTTCACCAATCCCACTCACAGAAGTGACAATCTCCATCTCTTCAATTATAATGGACTGGCAAAGTTCATTGAGAATTTTTGTTATTTCCTCAAGTTGCTCCATAAGGCAGAGGAGTTGGACAATCTTCCTTGGCAAGATAAGTTCTTTAGAGAGGCTACTATGACCAACTGATTTCTGAGCACTTTTTATAATATCTTCAGCCTTAATAGCAATTTTTCTCCCTTGCCCACAGCGGTTAAGGGTTTGTGCGACGATTTCAGGGTTTGAGGTTCTGATAAGGCGTGCAGAGGGGAATTCTTTGAGGAAGTGTAGCATAGTGAGGGTGAAGATATTACAGAGGGATTCAAGTTCTGGGAAGGTGATTTGAAGGATTCTTTTGATTTCATTTTTGATAGAGGCGATTTGACGGGCAAGTGTTTCTCTTTCTCTGGCGATATCTCTGATATCTCTAATCTCCTGGGAGAGGGAGAACTGTTCGATGGAATCTTTATGATAGAGGAGGAATTTAGCGATAGTGAGGGAGTCTTTTTTGTCAGTTTTGGTTTTGCGGAAGGAGAGTTTAGCAAAATTTGAGATGAGGAGGGGGTTTAGGACGACGGTATTAATTCATTTGTCAATGAGGAAGGAGAAAAGAGCGATATGATAATACCCTGAGGCTTCCATGCCTACGAGGGCAGAGTAGAGATCATTAGAATGGGAAGTGATAAGTTTTACCAATTCAGAAAAACCATTAATATCCATAGAGCCTGTAATAAAGAATAAGGTGTTACCATTTGCGTCAATGCCGCAGGCAACGAAACTGTCCTTAGATACATCAATGCCAACGAATAGTGTGCTCATAGCAAACCCCTCCTTTTATGTTTTTTTAAGAAAAGGCAGGATCCACCTCCCAACCAATCCTCCACTGTAACGAGGGTTTTAAAACCCAATCAACTTATTATGGTTTGGGAGGCAGGGAACACACTACAAAAAGGGTTCAAAGACCCAGGGTCACAGAAGTTCTCCTGCCTTTTCCCATTTAATTTTGTCATGGTAAATATGTAAAACATGGTTATTTGGTATTATACCCTAATTTTTGGTAGGAGGGGCACGGCACCGCCGTGCCCAAAAGGGTTTTTAAAACCATAATTGGGCAGCCGCAAGGGCTGCCCTTACAGGTTTTAATTCATTGGGCACAGCAGTGCTGTGCCCCTACATTCTGGGCACCCGCAAGGGGTGCCCCTACAAATTTATTGATTCTCCGGGCTCAGCAAGACGGGCCCCTACCATAATTCTTCGCAGGCTAAAGCCTGCGTCTACCTTTTTTATCCAAAATTCATAGGGCAAGCGTGACAAGGCCCTACAATTTCGGAACATTCTCAGTGTGATTTTACCTTAAATATAAAAATTATTTTTTTAATCTGATGAGCACCTCTTCTATTTTTTGAGGCTGTGCCTTTTGAATGGTGATTTCTATATTTTCATATTTAATTACCTCTCCCTTTTGGGGAATTCTATTTAAAAGGTGATAAATAAAACCGTTAAGGGTATCATATTCTCCAGAAGGAATTGAAATGCCAAGCTGTTGAAGTTTTTCTATTTCAATAAATCCTTTAACTAAATAGGTATTTTTATCTAATTTCTTAAACTCGGGTTCATAATAATCTAAGGCATCCCAAAATTCACCTAACACTTCTTCAATTAAATCTTCAATAGTAATAAGGCCTGTAGCCAAACCATATTCATCTACAACTATTGCCACTTCTTGTGATTTTTCTTGTAAAGTCTTCAAAGCTTCGTGGGCAGGGATTATTTCAGGAACATAAAGAGGTGTCCTTGCAAAGGGCAAGAGGGGAGTCTCCTCCTGTAATAGGGTCTTACCAAGAAGATCCTGAACTTTTATTATATATTTTATATTTGTCAATTCTTCTTCATAAAGTGGAATATAAGAAAAATTATACATACTACTGAAGCTCAAGGCATCCCTAATGTTTGCAGTAAAAGGGAGGGCTTTGATTTTAGGTAAGGGCACCATTATTTGAGAAACCCTTTTTTTACCAAATTCTAAGATTTTATGCATAAGCTCCCTTTCCTTATAATCAATTTCTTCTTCATAGGTAATAAGATGTGTAAAGACTTCTCTAAACTTAGTCAGAAAGTAAGGATGAGTTTTTTCCTCTTCCTTTAGAAAAAACTTACTTAACCTCTGGTTTAAAAGATAGATAGGATAAAAAATATAAGAAATAACATAAATTACTGGAGCTATATAAAGGACTACAGGATAAGAAAATTTCTTTCCAAAACTTTTAGGAAGAATGTGCCCAAAACTTAGCATAAAGATAGGAAGAAGGGTGGTTAAAATTATGGCTTCTATTCCACTAAACTCTTTTAGAAGAAAATAAGTAGTAAAGATTCCATTTCCGGCAATACTTAAAGTTAACCCCAAAGTAGTAGTAGTGAATAATTTTTCTGGTTCATTCCAAAATTTAAGACAAATTTTAGCCATATTTTTAGTTTTAGCTAATCTCTCAATGTAAAGTCTCTCTGCAGAAATAAAGGCTATCTCACTCATTGCAAAAAAAGCCTCTAAAGAAAGAAAAAAGATAAAGGAGACAAGGGCATTAATCATAATGCCTTTTTGAAGCTTCAACTAAAAGAATTTTTCTTTTTTTTACCTTTTTGACTAGGAATTCCCAATCCTGATAAGAAATTTTTTCTCCTTCCTTAGGAATGCCTTTAAAGAGGATCAAAAGAAATCCATTTAAAGTCTTTGCATCTTCCATAATGTCTTCATCTAAAGGGATACTTAATTTTTCTCTTAATTCTTCCAAAAGTATTTTACCTGATATTTCATAATGTTCTTCACCCAATTCTTTAATTGGGGGAATTATTTCCTCTTTCTCCTGAGAAAATTCACCAAAAAGCTCCTCCAAAATATCCTCAAGGGTTACCAAACCCTTTAGCACTCCATATTCATCTACAATCAGACTTATTTTTAGATGCTTTCTCTGAAACTCAAAGAGCAAATCACGAACTTTAAAATTTTCTGGCACGAAATAGGCTGGTCTTACAAAATGAGATAACCTTTTTGAAGAAAAAGGGATTCCCTGGGAAAAAGCTCTTATAATATCCTTTAAGTATAAAATCCCCACTATCTCATCTAAAGTCTCTTTATAAACGGGAATTTTATTATAAGGAAGACGTTTCAACTTTTCTATCAATTCTATAGTAATAGGTTGATCTTTATAGGCTACAATCTCAGAGCGCGGTGTCATAATGGCTGACAAGGGAATTTTTTCGGAGAGAAAAAGTCCATAAATAAATTCTTTTTCTGTAAGACTAATTTTCTTCTCCTTATAAGCAAGTTCAAGGGCATGTAGAATGATCTGCTCGGTGGGAGTAAAGGTTTCCATTGCCCTTGGAGTTTTAATATCTGGCCAAAGTTTTTGAACTTTTAGATAGAGCACATAAAGGGAAGCTCTTACCGGAAATAATAGTTTATAGAAAAAATAAGTAAAGGGTAAAATTTTTATCACTAAGGTTAAGCGCAGGCGAAATCCCAAAACCTTGGGAAAAAAATCTCCTATCCAAAAACTTATCAGAGAAAAGAGAAAAAAGGCATAGGTTGGAAAATTCTCTTCTAAGAGTAGCGTGAGGGCAGAGGCAAAGGAAAAACTTGCAAAATAGTCTGCTAACTCATTTCCTGCCAGTAAGGCAAAAAGTAATTGTTCAGGATTTTTAAGCATTTCATTATGTTTTGCCTTGAGACCTAAACTCTGCAGAGTAGCTATATCCAAACGGGATAACGAAAAAATACTTGCTTCGCTGGCTGAAAAGAGAATAGATAACAAAAGACAACCCATTAATAGAAAAATATAAATTTCAAGCATCTTTGGGGAGAGTTTCAATAGCAGAGTCAACCAAAAGAACTTGTCTAAAAATGGGGTATCTCTCTCCTACAGGTAAACCTAACCACTTATTTATAGGATCATTAAAAAGAAATAGTTTTACTTCTTTAGATAGGGAGAAAGCTTTTTCAATAGAAACTTCCTCTTTTAAATCTTCTACCACCCTCTCCTCACTAATAAGCAGTGTATCAAACTTTTGCACCTCTTCTTCCCAAACAAGATTTGGCAAAATAATTTTTAAAGCCTCAACCCTTTTTTCTAAATCCCAAATTTCCTCTCTATCTATTTCTGAGAGTTCTTTAAAATCTACTTCCTCTTCATTCGAAAAAAGAATTTTTTCCTTAACCAGTTTTTTCCAATCCTTAGAGAATCTCTTCAAGGCAAAGGCAACTTCAAGAAGGTGGTTATCTATATCTTCTGCTAAAATTAATCTTAAAAGAGCAGTTAAAATTATATTTTCTGGGACTTCTTTAATAAAATTTAGACTGAAACTTTCTTCAAAGAGCTTCTGATGGAGTTGAAATAATTTAAGATTTTCAATATTTTTCATCTCCCAAGCAAAGGCATAAAGTTCCTTTCTATAATTTTCTATTTTATTTTTATCTACTTTTAAATTTTCTAAAAGATTAATAAACCTAATTTTAGAGATAAGTTCAGGAAAAAATTGTGTTATACGCCTCTTTGTCTCTAATAATTCCAGCACTAAACATTCCTCTAAAAAACGCTGTGCCTTTAATAATCTGAGGGGGTAGAAAAGGCTTTGTGGATAGAGAAGAACTTTAAAAGACATTTCTTAGGAAAGAATTTTTAAAATCAGAGCCTTAATATACTCTAATTGTCTCAAATATTCTCCATCTAAGTGATCCCTGATTTTTCTCCATTCTTCTTGAAATTGTGGATGAGCTTCAGGGGAGAGTTTCACTTCTGCTCCAACCTGCTCCGAAAATGCCTTCTCAAGAGCAGAAAGACTGGCTGAAAATCGTTTCACCAATTCCTGATAAATAGCGGATTTTTGTTTATAATATTCCGTTAACATTTTTTCTGTTTCTTGAAAAATTTTATTAACTTGGGGAATGTTTGTTAATAGGCTATTTAAAACCTTCAAAATCTCCTTTAATTCCTTTAAATGGTATTCCTCTCTGGGAAGGACTAAATTTTTTAAAAGAGCCTCAATAATCACCTTAAGTAATTTTTTTTTATTTTTCTCTGGTAATTCCTTAAGAAAAATCTCTACTTCTTCTTTAAAATTTTGACTCTCACCCTTTAAAAATTTTCCTACTAAAGAGAGAGCCCTTTCCTTTTGTCTCTCCAAGTCCAATTCTTCTTTAGAAGCCTTACCTATCTTTTCAGCCTTCTCTAAAGCTATTTCCAGCGCACTCTTAATCTCTTCACCCATTTAAGATAGCCTCCTTGATAAATTTCTTATATAAAATACTCATTCTTAAACTTTTGTCAATCTTGATGGGAGAAAGTATCAAATGTGGTTTTAAAACCCTTTGGGCAGGGGCAAGCCCTGCCCCTACGAATAACAATACAGGAGGTGCGATGGCTCAGACATCTACCAGCGAAGTGGTCCCGACCGGTTTTCTGCCCCGCGCCCCGCGCACGGTGGAGGAGACGGGGCTGAATCTGGGGTTCCTGATAGACCTGGCCCTGAAAATTCTGTACTTTGAGGGTTTCCTCTCCGGCTACGAACTGGCGGAGCGGATGAAACTCCCCTACGCGGGCGTGGTGGATCAGGTCCTGGAGTTTCTCAAGCGGGAGAAACTCTGCGAGGTCAAAGGGGCCGGGGGGTTCGCCGAGGCCGCCTACCAGTACGCCATCTCCGACAAGGGGCGGTTGATGGCCCGCGAGGCGCTGGACCGGAGCCATTACGCTGGGCCGGCCCCGATCCCCCTGGATGTATACAGCGATGCCATCCGCCAGCAGTCCCTGGGGCAGATCGTCGTCCACCAGCGGACGATGCGCCAGGCCCTTTCCCACCTGGTCATCAGCGAGGAGACCTTTGCCCAACTGGGCCCTGCCGTCAACTCCGGCAAATCCATCTTCCTCTTCGGTCCCCCGGGCAACGGCAAGACCGTCATCGCCGAGGCCATCGGCAAAATGATTATGAGCGGGACCATCTTCATCCCCTACGCGGTGGAGGTGGACGGTCAGGTCATCAAAGTCTTTGACAACGTCAACCACGTTCGGGCCGAGGCCCCGGCGGGGGGACGGAATGTGGACCCCCGGTGGGTCTCCATTCGTCGTCCGATGATCATGGTCGGCGGCGAACTGACGCTGGAGACGCTGGACCTGGTCTACGACGAGACCAATAAGTACTACGAGGCCCCCTTCCAGATGAAGGCCAACGGCGGGATGCTTCTGATTGATGACTTTGGACGGCAGCAGGTCCGCCCGCGCGACCTGCTGAACCGGTGGATCGTCCCCCTGGAGAAACGGGTGGACTTCCTGACCCTGCACACGGGGCGGAAGATTGAGGTTCCCTTTGACGTGCTCATCGTCTTCGCCACCAACCTGGCCCCGAAGGACCTGGTGGACGAGGCCTTCCTGCGCCGCATTCGGCACAAAATTGAGATCAAAAACCCCACCTTTGACGAGTACCGGGAGATTTTCCGCCGGGTCTGTCAGGCCAAAGGGGTGCCCTACGACGACCGGGGCCTGGCCTACCTGCTCCAGGAGCACTACATCAAGCCGAAGCGCCCATTGCGGGCTTGCCACCCCCGCGACCTGGTAGAGCAACTCTGCGACATTGCCCGCTACCTGAACGTCCCGCCGACTCTCTCCCCGGACCTGATAGACCGGGCTGCGTCGGCCTATTTTGTGGAGTTATAGGGGGTGGTTCAATGACTGTAAATACGGCATCGGGTCTACCGGACGTGGCCCAGATTCGGCGTATCCTGCAGGAGCGTCTTCCCGAACTGCAAGCGCGCTACGGAGTTCGTTCCCTCGCCCTTTTTGGCTCCTATGTACGGGGCGAACCGGATGGGGCGAGCGACCTGGATATTCTGGTGGAATACGAAACTCCCCCGGACTTTTTCCAGTTTGTTGAACTGGAGGACCACCTGAGCCAGATGCTGGGTGTCAAGGTGGACCTGGTCATGAAAAGCGCGCTGAGACCTCACATCGGAAAGCAAATTCTGGCGGAGTGCATCCCGGTATGAAGGGCAAACGGCAAATCCTGGATTCCCTCCGGGATATTCTGTACTATGCCGATGCGGCCATCCGTTTTGTGGAGGGGTTTTCTTCAGCAGAGGCCCTGGAGGCGGATGAGCGCACTTTGCTCGCTGTTGTCCGGGCCCTGGAGATGATTGGTGAGGCCGCCAAACACATCCCCCAAGAGGTGCGGGATCGCTATCCGGAGGTGAACTGGCGAGGGATGACCGGAATGCGGGACAAACTGATCCACGAGTACTTCGGAGTGGATGCGCAGGTGCTTTGGCGAACTGTGCGCGAACTTCTACCCCCGCTGCGAAAAACGATTGCCCGGGTCATCGCTGAGGTGGAAGCCAACACAGGGTAACCCCTCCTGAAGAAGGGAGACCGATGGAAGCCAAACAGAGCATTTCCCAGACCGCATCCCGTCTCAAAGAGCCGTTCCAGCACCTGATCCTGGGGTGTGTGGACGATTATTGTGCCTACCTGACCCGCATGGAAGGAGCATACCTTTACCACCAGCACCCCAAAGACGAGATGTACCTGGTGCTGGAGGGGGAGATTGCCATAGACTACGCCGATGGTCCGACAGTCGTCCTCCAGGCCGGGGAGTCCCTGGTCGTGCGGGCCGGGGAGCGCCACCGCTCCCGCTCCGACTCCGGCGCCCTGGTCCTGATGTTCAAGGCCCGGGATATGTTTGCGGAGTGAACTGGAAGGGCTGACAGTCACTTTACCCTTTTTGCACTCTTGCATCCTGCACTATGAAAGGCATCACCCACTTCCTCACCGGTGTCGCGCTGGCGACCTTCTTCCCCGAAGTGGTCCGGCAGGCTGCCGAGGGCTCCCTCCTGCCCGTCCTGGGCGGCGTCGCCGGGATTCTCCCGGACACGCTGGACTTCAAGTTCGCCCGCTACTTTGAACGGTACGATCTGGAGATAGACCCCGGCCCCAACCCCGACCCGCGCCAGATCGCCGACGCGCTGGTCGGGGCGATGCGGCGGGCCTACGAGACGGGCCAGTCCCAGAACGTGATGCTCCACACGATTCGCCTGGGCGCCGACCTCTGGCGCCAGTACATCGTCCGCTTTGACCCCCGACGGAACCGGGTCGCCGTCCGCATCGGCCCCGTGGTCAACACCGGGCAGGTCCCCTTCTCCGGCTCGGAGCCGGAGGGGGTGGGGGAGGTGACCGTCCCCCTGGACTTCCCCCTGGTGGAGACTTACGACGAGGAGTATCGGGTGGACATCTTCAGCGGGCCCTCCTTCCGCTTTGAGCGGGTGGGAGACCGGCTGCGGGTCCACTTCCTGGACTGGCATCGCCGCTGGTCCCACAGCCTCACCCTGGCGGTCCTGCTGGGCCTGGGCGTCGCCGCGCTGGGCGTGCTGGTGGAGCGGCTGGGTGGGGGTGGGGCCACCCGTACTCCCCTCTGGGCCGGCCTGGTCACCGCCCTGGGCTTCGCCGGACACATCCTGGAGGACCAACTGGGCTTTATGGGGAGCAACCTCTTCTACCCCTTTACCAGGGGCCGGATGCCGGGCCTGCGCCTCCTCCGCTCCGGCGACGCCATCCCCAACTTTCTGACCGTCTGGCTGGCCCTGGCGCTCATCCTCTTCAACCTGGACCGTTTCTCGGCGGCGCCGCGCCTGGACCCCCTCTACTACCTCCCGCTGGCAGTGGGACTGCCACTGGTGGTCCTGGGCGGGTTCTACGCCCTGCAGCGCGCCCGGGCCCAGCCCCGCTCCCGGGAGTTTCTCCGCCAGCGGGATATGGTGGCCGAGACGGAGGAGGTGGAGGTGGGGTAACTATGGTCAATTCCCGAGAAGCCATCCTCCGGTTACTCCGTGAACATCGCGCAGAATGGGAGCAATTGGGTGTGAAGTCCCTGGCTCTTTTCGGTTCAGCCGTTCATGGGGACTTGCGCCCGGATAGTGACGTAGATATTCTGGTGGAGTTTGATGGGCCCGCCACCTTTGACCGGTACATAGAACTCAAGTTTCGCCTGGAAGCGCTTCTCGGACGACCGGTAGACCTGGTGACCCCTCGGGCCCTGAAGCCACGATTGCGGCCTTCCGTGGAAAAGGAGGCCATCCGTGTCTCGTGACCCCCGGCTGTATTTGGAAGATATATATGAGGCTTGCGGGAAAATTCTTCGCTATACGGAGGAGATGAGTTTCTACGATTTCATTGATGACGAGCGTACCTTTGACGCTGTGGTACGCAATCTGGAAATTGTGGGCGAAGCGGCCCGGCATATACCTGCGGAATTGCGCCAGCGGTATCCAGAGGTGGGCTGGTCTGGAATAGTGGCTCTGCGAAACATTCTTGCACACGAGTATTTTGGGGTGGATGAGGAGATTGTTTGGGACATTGTGCAGAACAAAGTCCCCGTATTGCGGGAGCAGGTTCAACGGATACTGCAGGATGAGGAATTCCAGAACGAGAGTTCCTGAGGACTTGCTCTGGCTTCACCTGAAAGACCTGCCCGCCTTTCGGGCGCTGTTACGGGCCACCGAGGCCCGTTTTTATGCCCCTCTGCCTTTCCCGGAGCCGGTGCTGGACCTGGGCTGTGGGGACGGCCACTTCGGCGCCGTGGCCCTCCCGCGCCCGCCCGACGTCGGCCTGGACCCCGACCTCCGGCCGCTGCGGGAGGCGCGGCGGCGCAGGGCGTACCGGCTCCTCCTCCGGGCCGAAGGGGGCCATCTGCCCTTTCCGGATGCCGCGTTCGGGACCGTCGTCAGCAACTGCGTCCTGGAACACATCCCCGATGTGGGGCCAGTGTTGCAGGAGGTGGCCCGGGTCCTGCGCCCCGGCGGGCCGTTCTACTTCTCCGTCCCCGGCCCCGATTTCCTGGCCCTCCTCTCTATCGGACGGGCGCTGGACCGACTGGGGCTCCGTCCGCTGGGGAACCTCTACCGGCAGTTCTTTCACCGCATTTCCCGCCATTATTATTATGACGGGGTGGAGGGCTGGCAGGCGCGGCTGGCGCGGGCCGGCCTGCAACTGCTGGACGCGCGCCCCTATCTATCCCCCCGCGCGCTGGCGGCGGTGGAGTGGGGGCACTATTTCGGCCTTCCCGCTCTGGTGGCAAAGAAACTGACCGGCCGCTGGGTGGTCTGGCCCTCCCGCCCGAACCTCTGGCTGACGGAACGCATCGTCCGACCGTTCTACGAGGAGACGTCTTCCGAAAAAGGCGGCTGCCTCTTTATCACGGCCCGCCGGGAGATAGATAGAACGCAGATAAACGGTAACTACCTACCCTGACGGCAGGGATGCCCACTTCTTCCGCCCGCCGCTGAAGCGGCAGGCTCAGATACCAAAGCCCTGACGGGCTATCCGGAAGCCCCTGAAAGGGGCTTTTCGCCCAATGGTGCGAACAATTGCTCCCACCCCCCTTTATCCCCCCTCCCCCGTCGCAGCGCTTGGGGGAGGGGGGAAGGGGAGGGGTTTTGCGGCGGCCTTCGGCCGCCGC
>CALITO010000042.1 GCA_938041455.1 uncultured bacterium
GAAGCGAGGGAATGGTTAGAGAAAACACTTGCCAAGCTGGGGCGAGGTTAAACTATATCATCCAATGCTGTTTGAAAGTCGGATTCTAAGTGTGCTAAAGAGCTCCAAGTAGAAATTATTCAGCAAAGCACAATTTAAAAAATAAATGTTGACGGAAGTAAGGCAGTTATAATTTTTAACGAAAAGGTTTATTCAACAAAACCGACGCCACAAAACTCTTGCACAATTTTAAATATTATGCTATTATTTTTTATTACATAACCTCCCTCTTGGGTGGGTTAAAAATAAAGAGGAGGGATTAATTATGCTAAGGAAGTGGCTATCTGTGTTGTTGGAGAGGCTCTCTCTCTGTGAGGGAGTATTGTAGCCTCCTATTGAGCTTGGCACTGGGCATCTCTTTTTCTTGGGCGGACCCTATTGCGGTGGATTTGCACGCTCGCTGGTGTCCCGACTTAACCGCTTCCTCCCCACAGTGGCAGTGCGTCAAAGGCGGAACAGTTGCTGGAGGGGTAGAGTTCCATATCATCGCCAATTTCAGTTCCCCTGTAACGGGATTCACAGTGGACTCAGTTGACATAACGGAGCAGACAAATGTCCACGAGCCCCAGCATTATCACTCCGATGGTCCATTGAGCACGACAACTTACAGTTCACCTCCTTATAATGTTTGCTCCTCTCCCCCCACAGGTTATCAAGTTTGGGTAGTCTGCACGCTTAATCCCCCCTTCTCCACCTTCTCCTATCACAACACACCTTATCTCGTATCAGTCAATTATCACTATATGATAATGGGGGGTCCCTTTCGTCCACCCTCAAGGGTAGATGGCAACCTAAGCATAACCGTGAACTTCCAGAACCTCACAGTTGAGGCCCAGCCGGAGTATCTAATTAACGATCCTGGGGAGGGACACCACAATACCGCCATCACCTACCAGTTGAACTCCGCCCAGAAGAAATACTGCTCAGCCATCATCTTCCTCTACTCCTCCGAAGGTCAACTTATAAAACAGGAGACAATAAACAACCTCCTTTGCCCTGGCACCCATACCTATCAATGGAATGGAAAAATAACCCAGGGAACTCCCCCCACTAATAAATTAGCAGCAAGGGGAATATATCTCTACGACATAGAAGTAGTGGGCGCTTCGCCCTACGATGTTGATTTCCGCTGTAGCAGGAACTTGAAGATAACACAGACGAAGGAGGAGACAGTGGGTGGCTTAGATGATTGTGAAAGTTGGGACGGTGTCTCTCCTATTCCCCCTCCCCAAGAGAAGATGTATTATCTCTTAGAGGATATAAGTGGCAAGAGCGCCTATTCGGCAAAGATAACTGTATTTAATAAAAACATCCAGAAAGTAGGCGAAGAAGAAAGTGGCACGGTGACGAACTTGCCCAACACAGCCAACCCCATATGGAATGAGAAGATATGGAACACAGAACTTGCTCCCGAAGGTTTTCCCTATACCTTCCTCGTCTCGGCTATAGACGACCACCCTGAAACAGACAAAGCTCACAGAAGGAAACCCGCCTTGCAAAGAAACAAAAAACAAAAGAGACCATTGTTTAAAGTAGTGATAGATGCGGGACATGGTGGCGACGACTCAGGAAACCCGGGCTCTAAGTATTGGAGTTTCGAAGTCCAGGATTGGGTTGATCGCTATCCATGGGCTGAAAGGGAGAGCAATGGATGGCTTCGCGACGCTCTCATCTTATGGTTGATGTTCCATAATAAGTTCCATAACCAATTTGAATATGAATGGGTGGAAGTAGATCGCACTAAAAAGGTGGATAAATGGAAGAGGGAAAGACAAAAGGAGGTAAGGAAGCTTACCTCACAAGGTCCTAAGAATGTGTTTTTATCCCTACATTGTAACTCTGGTGGGGACCCGCCCCATCCAACTAACCCCTCTAATTGGGTTTCTTACCGCTTTGTTCAAAGAGGAGATAAAGACTTGGCGGATTGCATAACAAGTGATTTAAGGGGTGTTAAAGCAAAGTATATAGGTGCTGATCCACGCATCGGCCGTGGCAGCCCCATCCTGCACCAGCCTGTCTATCAAGATCCAGCTCCAAAGCATTGGGCGGTTTTGAACTGGACCAAGGAGGAAGGATGCTTCTATGCTGGTGTTCTTATAGAGTGCGTAACTTTGACCAACTACGAAAATGAAGACTATGTAATGCCACATAGTGTCTCCCTTATAGGGGTGATGGGCACTCAGAAATAGCGAGGTGCATAGAAAAGGGAGTATGTCATTTTATTGTTACCCATTACTTATATTAGAAAGGAGGCAAGAGAGATGAAGAGATATAGATTTTTGATAGCCAGTATAATTTTAGGCACGATTTTGTTAGTCATCGTCTCTGGCTATGCTTCGCAGGAAGGAATAGACATCCCATACCCTCACATAGGGAACTTAAGCTGGGCTCCTGACGGGCAAAAAATAGTTTTTTCTGCTAATCCGCACTATGAGGGCGAACCCTATGATATTTATGTAGTGGATATAAACTCAAAGCAAATGGTTAATCTTACCAATACCCCAAGTGTCCACGAGGACAATCCCTCTTGGTCGCCAGACGGTTTATGGATAGCTTATGAAAGATATGATGAGGGGGCACCCTCTCCTTATATCTGGTTGATGAACCCAGATGGTAGCGTTCAAAAACAGTTGACATATCGGGAAGCTTACAATCCCGTGTGGTCGCCGGATAGTAATTATCTGATTGTAGGAGGGTTTTTTAGCGGGGATTTTGGAGAGGGTTATGACCTATTATTGCTTTCAAAAGAAGGAGAGGAATCAAGATTATTGCTTGCTGCTCCAGAGGATGAGTTTCCTATAGCTTGGATTGGTAGCTATATATATTTTCTAAAGAGGGATAGTTTACCCGGCGGGGGCTTGAGTCTGGAGGTACTCTGGCGTTATGATTTAAACTCCGGCCAGCGCCTGAGGATGTCGGAGCCAGGAACCTACTCCTATCATACTCTCTCTTTCTCGCCCGATGGTTCTAAAATCGTATATACACCGGAGAAGGGGCTATGGATAAGCAATGTGGATGGTTCCGGTAAGTTGCTTATTTATGAGGAAGAACTACATAGCGGCCCTATTTCTCCCATTTGGTCTCCTACCGGCCAGAAAATAGCGTTCATTAAGGTTGAGTGCACACAAGTAGAAGATGAGGAAAGGCAAGAAACGTATTGGCAGCCTTATAGAGAAAATATCTACCTCATCAATCCGGATGGCACCGGCTTAGAGCAGATAACTTTCTTCACCGGCTTCTGGGCCAAAGGCGAGAAGCCCACCGTCCTTGCCAAGGGAAAAGGGGAAAAAAGGGAGGAGGAAAAGCAGGAAGTCCAAATAGCAAGGAGCACCCAATCTCCTGTGGAAACCCCAAAAGGGGAAAAGCCTTCCAATTCCTCCCAAGTTCCCCTCTTCGCAGGAGGGCTCTCCCTCTCCGCTTTGAGTTATGCTATTTGGAAGTTCCTCAAACTTCTGTCTTGAAAAATGGACGAGAACATAAGATGGGGAACTCTCCCCTCTAATGCTGTGTTGAGTTAGGGATTCTCGGTGCCTTAACGAGTTTTCAGTTGAAAATTATTCAACGAAGCACCATCCAACAAAACTTAGAAAAAGTAATTTGACTTTTGCCTCTCCGTTTGTAATAATTATTAGTTGGCTAAAGAAAGTAGGTCGCTTTCCTTAGGGAAGCTAAAAGGTGCTTAAAAATAGCGCCTGCCTACCGAGGCCGGATGAGGACGACTATATCAAAAGGTCTCTACTGTGCTTCGGTAGGGACCTTTAATTTTTATTAAGGAGGTTGCCCCTATGCCCCAAATAACACGAGAGAAAAAGGAAAAAATAGTAGACGAACTCTGCGAGCTATGGCGTAATAGCTCGGGGGTGCTCTTCACCTCTTATATTGGCATTGATTCAAACAGGATGACCCAGTTGAGGACTCGGGTAAGGGAAATGGGAGGGCTGATGAAGGTGGCAAAGCATACCTTGGTAAGGATAGCAGGTCGCAAGCTTTTTGGAGATGATTTTGAACTGGATTCCCTTTTTCAGAACACGCCCACGACCCTCGTCTTTATGCCTCCGGATTTCCCTTCTTTCCTTCAAGGGTTCACCAGACTCTTCAGGGAATATGAGCAAGTGAGGATAAAGGGAGGCGTGATAGAAGGTCAGAAATTTGATAGTGAAGCTTGTCTTGCGCTGGCTAACCTACCTTCTCGTGAGGTTCTCCTTTCCCAGGTTACCGCTGCCATTGCCTCCCCCATAACATCCTTCATTTACACATTACAGACCCTCACCGCCCGTTTGGTTTGGGCATTAGATGCTATAAGAAGAGCAAAAGGAGGTGAATAGATTTGACCAAAGAGGAAATCATCGAAGCGATTAAAAAGATGAGCGTTTTGGAGCTCAACGAATTGGTGAAGGCACTGCAGGAGGAGTTTGGCGTCAGCGCCATCCCAGCAGTTGCGGCTGCTCCTGTTGCCGCTCCCGTCGCTACCGCCATCGCTGAAGCTCCCCCCGAGGAAGAGGAGAAAACCACCTTTGATGTCATCCTGAAAGAAGTAGGTGATAAGAAGATCCAGGTCATCAAGGTAGTGCGCGAACTCACCGCACTCGGGTTGAAGGAAGCGAAGGACCTCGTTGAATCCGTTCCCCAGAAGGTCAAGGAAGGAGTTTCCAAGGAAGAAGCCGAGCAAGTAAAGAAGAAATTGGAGGAGCAGGGAGCAGTAGTAGAGATAGTTTGATTACTCGGGGAGGGCGGCAATACCGCCCTCCCCCACATTATGAAAATAAAGATAGAGCGCCTTCCCTACGCCAAAGACATACCCTTGCCCTCTTATATTACCCCTCACTCCTCAGGAATGGACCTGCGCTCAGCTGTTGCTTGCCTTTTGAAAAAGGGGGAGATAAGGGTGATTCCCTGTGGGATAAGGATAGCCATTCCCCCAGGTTATGAGGGACAAGTGAGAGCAAGAAGCGGATTAGCGGTCAGAGGTATAATCGTTCCTAATGCTCCCGGCACAATAGATGCTGATTATAGGGGCGAGGTGAAAGTGATATTGGCTAACATAGGGAAGGAAGACTTCATAATTAAAAGAGGGGATAGAATTGCCCAGTTGGTAATCGTTCCCCTGGTCAAGGTGGAATGGGAGGAGGGTGATTTAAACGAAACGGAGCGGGGTGAGGGCGGCTTTGGACACAGCGGCCTTGAATAAAAGGAGCTTAAAATCTTGTCAAGAAAGAAAAATTTTAGGAAAATTAAACTATGAGTAGACCTTATATCTGGGTTATCTTCCTCGTTATTTTTTCCTTTTTTATCAGTTACTATTTTTATCCTCAGATGCCGGAGAAAATGGCATCTCATTGGGATGCTGAGGGGAAAGTAAACGGCTATATGGGGAAAACCGCCGCTCTCCTCGTCATCCCCTGCTTACTTGCTTTCCTCGCCCTTCTCTTCCTCCTTATCCCCGCCATAGATCCTCTAAAGGAAAACATCCTCAAATTTCAGAAATACTACTATAATTTCGTCCTCCTTATCTGTCTCTTTCTCTTAATGGTGCATATCCAAATGATCCTTTGGAACCTTGGCATAGAGATTAGTCCAAACCTCACCTTTCCCCTGGCTATGGGTATCCTCTTCTATTATGCTGGCGTTATGATGGAACATGCAGAGAGAAACCACTTCATAGGCATAAGGACCCCCTGGACGTTCCACGACGAGGAAATCTGGGATAAAACCCACGAGGTAGGAAGCAGGGCTTTCAAAATAGCAGGTATAATCTCGGTCCTGGGCGTTATCAACCAAAAATATGCAGTCTACTTTATTCTTTGTGTCATCCCTCTTGCTTTTTACCCTGTGCTTTATTCCTATCTGCTTTATAGGGAGAAGAAAAGAAGGGAACAAAAATAACGAAAGGGGAGAAGTTAAATGCAACAAGGCGTTATCTTCGGATATCTCGCAAGTGTAATCGCATTAATGTGGTTTGCCCTGCCCTCTGAGGGTGAAGAAATTGCTTTTGGCATAGGTTCGTGGGAAGAGGATGGAAGGGGAAACCATAGGGTATTGGTGGAGGTTAGTGATAAAGCGGATGCGGTTTGGGCTCATATCCCCTGGAGACGGAGAGACCCCAATCCCCAGGAGAAGGCCATTATAATCTACGATTCCACTACTCAGAAGCGAATAACCAATGTCCTCGTCATCAACATAAATCAGGAATACGGAGACATTGTCTTCCAACCTCTCACTGTGCCAGGAATCTACGAGATCTATTATCTCCCTTACTCTTTTGCTAATCAATGCATTTACTTCCCTCCCGAAGATACAGCGGATAAAGAGTGGTTGAAGAGGAATAACCTTGTAGGGGAGGGTTTAAAGGAAGGGAGGCTGGATTCTTTTCCCCGGGCGAGGGTGTTGGAGATACAGGCGAGGGGCGAGTTCAACAGTTTCTATCCTATGGAGGTGATAGCAACAGGCGAGGAGGTTGATCAGCTCCTTGCACGGTACCCCCGAAGAAAGTATCTGGTATTTCCCGAAGACCGTAAGTTCCCCATAAAGATGTTCGAGAGAATTCCCCATCGCTGGGCTAAGGAGGGACCGAAAGAGGAGTTCAGAGGAGAGGCTCAGCCAGGTGAATACTATGTTTTTCAAATAGGTATCTGGGCGATTAGGGAAGGGATAACCGACCTTCGGTTGGAATACAGCACACTAAAGGGCAAGAAAGGCGAGATTCCTCCCTCTGCTTTCCATTGTATCAACTTAACTGGTTTAGACTGGCTTGGGCGTCCCTTGAAGAAGAACTTCACCCTTGGAAAGGGCAGGGTTCGTCCCCTATGGATAGGAGTAGAGATCCCCCGAGATGCCAAAGGAATATATGAGGGGACAATAACTGTGAAGCCAAAAGGTTTAGAAGAAACGAAGATAAGGTTGATTATAAATGTGGATGGGGAGCTTTTGAGGGATTATGGCGATAGCGAGCTCTGGCGTCTGTCTCGCCTTCGCTGGCTTAATTCAACACTTGGCTTGAGCGATGAGCCCATCCCTCCTTTTACCCCTCTAAAAATTGAGGGGAGGAAAATCTCCTGCTTAGGAAGGGAGGTCTCCTTTAATGAAATGGGTTTCCCCAAAAGCATTCTCAGTTGGGGAAAGGAGATACTATCTTCACCTATTAGGTTCATAGTGGAAAAAGAAGACGGAGTTGTTGAATTCAGAGTTATTGGGGAAAGGACCCAGAAGAGGAAAAGCGGTGTTGTGGAGAAGGAAGTTGAAGCGAGCAGTGAGGGCCTTACTCTCTATGTTAATTACGAGATGGAGTTTGATGGATGCATAACCTATGGGGTGAGGCTTGAAACTAAAAAAGATGTCAAGTTAAAAGATATGAGGCTTGAAGTGCCAGTGAGAAAGGGGATAGCAAGGTATATGATGGGAATGAGCTTTAGGGGTGGCTATCGCCCTAAGGAATGGAGCTGGAAATGGGACATAAATCGGGCGGATAATATGGTCTGGATTGGAGATGTTTCCGCTGGCTTACAGTTGAAGTTATTGGGGGAGCGTGATTACTGGGCGATGGTGGACTTGCGGGATGCGGGTGTTCCCAAATCCTGGGATAACGATGGCAAGGGGGGATGCTATATAGGGGAGGAGTATGACGCGGTGCTCGTTCGTGCTTACAGTGGGGAGCGCCAATTAAAGGCTGGGGAAACCCTCCATTTTGGCTTTCGTTTTCTCATCACACCTTTCAAACAAATTGACCCCAGTCACTGGAATTGGCGAATTGGCCAGTGGTCACTGGATGAAACGGCGCAGACCGAGGCCAATATTTATCATCTTCATCACGCACAATTTCAAAATCCCTACATCAATTACCCCTTCCGCACGATAGAAGATATCGCGAATCTCGTTCGGGAGATTAAGTTGGTTAACTACAAACTAAGGGATTTCGGTAGGCTATCCTATCCTGCTGAGGGAAACATAGACCTCCAAAAGGGCGCCCTCCACATTTGGGCAAGGGTTAATTTCGCCCCTCAGGAGGGGCAGGCAGGCAATGCCCGTTATAATCAGCCGCTCTTTTATCTTGATTTCCCAAATCAGGACCAATTAGGTTTCTACTGGAACATAGATGATAGGGGAATGAGGGCTTACATTAGAAAGGGAGCACCTCAACTTAACCAATATCCCGCCCTCTTACCCAGTCACTCTCCCCAGTGGAAGAAGGGAGAGAAGCATCTACTAACCCTCTCCTGGGGCGATAAGTTAACCATATTCGTGGATGGAAAGAAGTTGGCGGAGATGCCCTATAGGGGGACCTTGGCTAACGACCCAAGCGAGGCGAGGATAAGACTTGAGGGAAAGCCAGGCGAGGGTTTCGCTTTGGAAGCTGTAAAAATAGAGGATATGCCCTACGAGGAAGGTAGGGAAATAAAACCCCAAGTGGATGAACATACCCTCTTCTTGGATGTATTTAATGATTGGGATGGAGGGAGGGAAACGAGACCGGAAAGGGGAAAAGGTGTAGGGACGATAGAGGGAACTTGCGAGGTGGGGAAAGGCGAGTTCGGTAAAGAGATAATCTTCTCGGCGAGAAAAGTGAAAATTCCTCCCAAGGGAGTTAATATCTACTATACGGTGAGGGAGTTGAGCAATCACTGTGAGGAGATTTGGGCTTTGCGAAGTTTAGGGGAGGAGGTTTTCATAACTGGGGGGGTGGACATCTATGGAGAAGAGGAGATAGACCAGAGGAGGGCGGATGGTGGCTATCCCTGGTTGAAGGAGCATTTAGTTTGGGGATATGCCCCAGCCTGGGTAACGCCAACCGAGAGGGGGGATATTGATTCAGCGATAGCTACGCAGGGTTTATCCCGCTGGCACAACTATTATGTGGAGGGTATGCGCTATTTAATGGAACAGACCGAGGTTGACGGACTCTATCTTGATGGCATTGGCTACGATAGGGAAGTTATGAAGCGAGTGCGGAGGGTTATGAAAGGGATAAATCCCCAAAGTAGGATAAATTTCCACTCTGGGAACGAATACGATTTTATGGATTGGCATTTGAGCCCGGCAAATAAGTATATGGAACATTTTCCCTATATTGATAGTCTTTGGTTTGGCGAGTTATACGATTACGACTCTCCCCCTGACTACTGGCTGGTGGAGATATCGGGTATCCCTTTTGGGCTGACCAGCGAGATGCTCAACTACGAAAATGGAGGCAATCCCTATCGCGGGATGATTTACGGGATGTCGGGACGCTTACATCCCTCTGCTCCTTATATGTATCGCTTTTGGGATGAGTTCGACATACAAGAAGCCGATATGCTCGGCTATTGGTCTGCTTCTTGCCCTGTGAAAACCGGTAGGGAAGATGTCTTGGCTACGGTATATAGGAAAAAAGGGGAAGCCTTGATAGCCCTTGCCAGTTGGGCGAAGGAGGATGTAAATGTAAGATTAGAGATAGACTGGAAGGCACTCGGCCTAAATCCCCAAAAGGCAAAACTAGTCGCTCCAGAGATCCCCTATTTCCAAGCGAGTAAGGAATTCCCCTTTGACGAATTTATACCAGTTGAGAAGGGGAAAGGTTGGCTATTATTACTAAGAGGTTGAGCGTGTTCGAACTTTAATCTAAGCCTAAGATTTTATTGACGAAATGCTTTTATATGCTATATTAATTTATTACTTTTAGGAAATCTTGCGTGAAAGGAGAATTTCGCAATGGAAAAAGACGCCGAGATGGTGAGGAATATTTGCGAATTTTGCCGTCACTTTTGCCCGAGCCAGATATATCACAATCTTGGCTATTGTAGATTGCATAATGGAAGGAAAGGCAAACATCTTTTCCCGGCGACTGGGGAGGCTTGTAAGGAATTCTCCCAGCGTTAAAGCCTATGCCAGAACTTAGAAAAGACCCCATAACCTTTGAGTGGGTGATAATCGCCGGAGAAAGAAAAGACCGTCCTCATAATTTTTCAAAAGCTTGGGAGAACGGCGAACTTCCCCCTTATGATAAAAATTGTCCTTTTTGCCCCGGTAATGAGCATCTTACACCCCCCGAGATAATGGCACTGAGAGATGGGCAAGCTTCTACTGGCTGGTTGGTGCGTGTTGTCCCTAACAAGTACCCTGCATTGCGCATCGAGGGAAGCACTGAGCGAGTGGGGAAAGGGATGTTTGATTATATGGACGGTGTGGGTGCTCACGAGGTGATCATTGAAACTCCCATCCACAATGCCCGCATCTCCGTTCTTACTATAGAGCAAGTGCAAAGGGTTCTTGTAGCTTATAAGGAGCGAATTTTGGACCTCCAAAAGGATACCCGTTTCCTCTACATACTTGTCTTCCGAAACGAAGGTAAAGAAGCAGGTGCTTCCCTCCATCACCCCCATTCCCAACTCATTGCTCTCCCTTTCGTTCCCCATGAGGTAATGTTGGAGATAGAAGGAATGAAGCGCTATTATGCATTCCGTGAAAGATGTCCCTTCTGCGATATGGTTAGGGAAGAAATTTCCTTTGGGGAAAGAGTTGTAGCAGAGAGCCCAAACTTCCTCGCAGTTGAACCTTTTGCTTCCAAATATCCCTTTGAAACCCTCATATTACCGAAGTTGCATCATCCCTCATTTGCTGACGAAAACGAATGTATATTTGAGGAATTCGCCAGTTTTCTTAGAGAGGTCCTCGCTCGCATGGATAAAGCACTGAGTAATCCCCCTTACAATTACACCCTCCACAACACTCCTCTCCGTGGACATAATGCGAATGACTTCCACTGGCATCTGGAGATAATCCCCAGAATAAGCACTCCCGCTGGCTTCGAACTCGGGAGTGGGATTTACATAAACACTGTCCCACCCGAAGAATCAGCGAGGATTCTTAGAGAAGTTACCTACGGCGAAAAGGAGCTGAGGTGATATGGAGAAGAGAAGGCTCGGCAACACTAATATGGAGGTTACAATCGTCAGTTTTGGTGGAATTCCTATAATCACGAGGGATTACGAGCTCTCCGTTAAGACGGTCAAACGCGCTTATGAACTAGGGATAAATTTCTACGATACCGCTCGTGCCTATCAAACGAGCGAGGAAAAGATAGGTGATGCCTTAAAAGATGTTCGGGATAAGGTTTTTTATGCTACTAAAACACATCTGCGTTCCAAGGCTGAGGCAGAGAAGCATATTCAAGAGAGCCTAAGAAATCTCCGCACCCCCTATATAGACCTTTATCAAATTCATAGCGTAGACGATATCCATACTCTTGATAGAGTGATGTCTAAGGACGGAGCCCTCCCCGCTTTGGAGGAGGCACAGAAAAAGGGCTACATAGGATATATAGGAATAACAGGGCATAGGGCGGAGGTCTTGATAGAGGCTATAAACCGCTATCCCTTTGCCACAGTTATGTCACCTTTGAATTTCTTAGAGCAGAGCCACGCAGCTAACCTGCTTCCTCTTTGCAAAGAAAGGAACATAGGTTTCATAGTGATGAAGCCCTTCGCCGGCGGTTCACTGGTTACCGCTGATAAGGATGTTCAAGCTCTCGTGGGAGCGAAGAGCTCGGGTGAAATGGCGAGGTTATCTGTTAAATTTGCCATTTCTTTCCCCGGTGTTTCCTGCGTGATACCAGGATTGGGAAATCCCCAAGAGGTTGAGGATGCAGTTCAAGCGGGTGAGGAATTTGGTGCTTTGACTAAGGAGGAAAAAAGCATTTTTGAAAGGTTGAAGGCTATCTTAGTTGAGCCATTCTGTAGAGGTTGCGGTTATTGTCTCCCCTGTCCCCAAAATATTGACATTCCTGCTATTCTGAAAGCTCTCCTCTACGCCACGAGGTTCAATCTAATAGAGAGGGCGAAGAATATGTATGCCCAGCAAGCGGTCAAGGCGGATGCCTGCGTGGAGTGTGGTATATGTGAGGAGCGTTGCCCCTATCAACTACCCATTAGGCAGATGCTCAAATCAGTAAAGGAAACCCTCGGGTAGGGAAAAAGCAATTCCTACAAGCTCTATAAAGACTTTGTGCCCGCTCCAAAGAGGCGGGCACAAAGCGAAAGGAGGTGCTCGCGCAAGAAGGGCTTTACCCCTTCCTTTTATTAGACGATTAATAAACGGAAAGGTTCCCATTAGTATTAAAAATTTTTGAGTTTCATTTAATTCCACAGGAGCTCGGTTTACCCTTATCGAATCATTTAGCAAAACTTAAAAATTTTTCCAAAAAATTATTGACGGATTTTCAAGGGTGATATAAAATTTAAGTTAAATTAAACGATTAATAAAGGAGGCTTATGGCTTTTGGCTACTTTGAAGGACATTGCCAGGGAAGCGAGGACATCCATTGCGGTGGTCTCCAAGGTCTTGAACGGAAGCAAGACCACCGCAACCTTTAAAGAAGAAGTTAGGGAGAGGATATTGGCTGTTGCCGAGAGACTTGGCTATCGTCCTAATGTCCTCGCAAGAGGGCTACAAAAAGGGAAAACTTATACTATAGGAGTGGTCCTGACCTATCCTTCCCCTGCCTTTCTGAGCAGTTTTATGGCTTCCCAAATAATCTCGGGGATATGGG
>CALITO010000043.1 GCA_938041455.1 uncultured bacterium
GGTATTTGATATGCTTCCCCTGGGCTTGTTGTATGATATGCCCCTTCTATCTCTAAACACTGCCCATTACAAATTGGGTTTGCTCGGCGCAAGGACGCTCCTGCAGGTTATGGAAGATACACCCCAGACAAGGGTAGAAAAGCGTATTCACCTTAGAAAAATACTACGATTGAAAGATACAAGCGGGGGAGGTGATGTAATTTGAGAGGGTTGAGAAAGAGTGTAGAATATCCGTCCTCTGTTCTACACTCTGGGGCTCCCATTGATTAGAGGACGAAAACTTTTAAAAATTCATGCAAGGAGGTCGAAGATAAGGATGTTAAGGAGAGAGAAGAAGGGTTTCACTTTAATCGAGCTGCTGGTGGTGATAGCGATAATTGCTATCCTGGCAGCTATCCTGTTCCCCGTTTTCTCAAGGGCTCGGGAACAGGCGCGGAAGGCAGCCTGTCTTTCTCACTCGAGGCAGATAGGTTTAGCCTTGATGATGTATGTACAAGATTGGGACGAGACATACCCTTGGGGTGTTCCATCTTGTGGTGCTCCCTCTGGGACTGTGGGTTTTGCAACTGACACACCTATGGGCAAACTACATCCTTATATCAAAAACGCTAATGTCTGGAATTGCCCCTCAGAAGCTATAGCTAACAGGATTCCCAATCTCCTTCGGTTCGGAAACCTTGCTGGTTGGTGTTGTTGGCCTTGGCGTTTCCCTGGAGAATTCGCCGGACTATATATCTCCATAGGTTACAACGACCATCTCCTTAGGAATCAGGATTGTGCGTGGAGCCCAGATAGACCCCCGAGAAAGATGTCCCAAGTAGTTGCTCCGGCTGAGACTGTTGCTTTTTCGGATAGTTATTTCTTTAGCAACTGCTGTGGAGCTCGGATTATCTTCCCCAATGCGATGTGGTCTGAATGGTTTAGGGACCCCCAACATCGCTCGGTGAGCAAACATACTCGCCACTCGGGAGGGAATAATCTCATATTCGCTGACGGACATGCTAAATGGATGCAATGGGATGCAGTCGCCAGCCAATGTGGACGGCTTATGGACCCCCTGAAGCAGTGGAAACATACTTGGTTCGACCGCTGGGGCACTGAGCATTGGCCGTAAGTTAGCAAGACCCTATCTCGTAGCTTAGCGCAGGATTAAGAGGGTCCTATGAAGGGGGGAGGAGGTTGTTGCTTCCTCCCCCCTCATTTACTGGGCTTCGCCTAAATAAACGCCCCTTGTGTGCCTAAAATAACCAGCAGGTGATGTCCTATGAATAAGGTAGGTTTTTGGAAAACGCTTTTATTTAGCTGTGTGCTAATCCCCTTAAATAACCTTTGGTTGGTCTATATGCAGGAGGTTACCAATAGGGGTTTCCCCAACACGATGTCCCTTTTCTTTAATGCAATCTTTTCCCTTCTAATTGTCCTTCTCTTGAATATTCTCTTGAGGAAATTTGCCCCTAATTGGAAATTAACCCAAGGCGAATTGCTCTTGCTCTACACTTTGGTATCCATAGGCACCTGCCTGGGAGGGTGGGATATGTATGCCGTTTTGATATCCTGTCTTACACATCCGTTTTGGTTTGCTACGCCAGAAAACAAATGGAAAGATCTTTTCTTTGATTATCTTCCTAAATGGCTTATGGTTTCTGATGATAAAGCTTTAGAGGGATATTATATGGGAATGTCTTCTTTTTATAATAAGGACAATCTTTTGGCTTGGCTTCCTCCCATTCTTTACTGGACTCTTTTCTTCGGGGTCTTGTTGTTCGTGATGATGTGCATAAATGTAATTTTTCGCAAGCAATGGATAGAGAACGAACGGCTCACCTTCCCAATTATTCAGCTCCCCCTCGCTATGGCCGAGGAGGATTTTTCCTTTTTTAAAAACAGATGGATGTGGGCAGGTTTTTCCCTATCTGCCTTTATAGACATCGTGAACAATATAAATGCTAACTTCTCCTTCTTTCCTCATATACCTGTAAGGGATTATGATCTGGGTCAGATTGTGCAAAGTCACCCCTGGCGAGTCATAGGTTGGACACCTCTCTACTTTTTTCCTTGTATTATAGGGCTTGGCTATCTTTTGCCCCTCGACCTTTCCTTCTCCTGTTGGTTTTTCTATTGGTATTGGAAGTTTCAAAGAATCATAAGTGCTGCCTTCAATTTGCAGGCTACAAGACCCGATATGCCCTATATAAATGACCAAGCAGCGGGTGCTTATATCGGGATAACCTTTTTCGTCATCTGGGTAGCAAGAAAATATTTGCGAGAAGTCATTAAGAAGGCTTTGGGTAAACCCTCTGAGCTGAAGGACGAAGGAGAACCGCTGTCCTATCGTTCCGCCTTAATAGGTATTATATGTGGTTTCTTGTTTCTATTGGGCTTTCTTTCCAAAGCAGGTATGAGTTTGACAACAGCCATATTTTTCCTTTTTGTATACTTAGCGCTTTCTTTATCAATAGCGAGGATGCGAGCCGAGCTGGGGTCCCCTGTGCATGATTTGCACTATGCTGGGCCTGACCAAATGCTCCCAAGGATAGCTGGTATTGAGAGTTTCTCCCGAGGGGACCTTGTTTTCTTTGCCCTTGCTTGGGGCTTTAATAGAGCTTACAGAGCGCACCCTATGCCTCACCAGATAGAGGGTTTCAAGATAGCGGAAAGAACGAGAACCAATATTCGGCAGTATATGTGGGCTATGCTATTAGCGGGGTTAATAGGTTCTCTATCAGCGTTTTGGGCACATCTACATGTGAGATACAAATTAGGAGCCTCCTCGGCAAGGGTATCTCCCTGGGTGGCCGGTTTCGGCTGGGAAGCTTACAACCGTCTTTCCTCATGGCTGAATATGCCCCAGCAAAGAGACGAGTTGTGCGCTGTATTTACCGGTATGGGTTTTTTCGGGGTGGTTTTTTTGATGTTAATGAAAAATAAATACTTATGGTGGCCTTTCCATCCTGTAGGTTACGCCGTCTCAGCCTCTTGGACGATGGGGCTTATGTGGTTTCCTATTTTCATATCCTGGTTAATAAAATACACCGTGTTAAAGAGCTCAGGCCTGAGGGGTTTTCGCACTGCATTGCCGTTCTTTCTCGGACTTGTTCTGGGTGAGTTTACCATAGCTAGTATAACCAATATTCTGGGTATTCTCTTCAAATGGCAAATCTATTTCTTTTGGGGGTGAACAGCGATAGTAATTTTAAGCAGGTTCCTCGCATACAGGTGGGCAAAAAACTTTACAAAAAATCTTGCCTCTATGCTGGTTATCCTTCTTGCCCTCTCTTGTCCATCCAAGGGTGTAGAAAACCCCGTAACAAATGGAAGTTTTGAGATATTAGATGAGCAAGGTTTTCCCAAAGATTGGGCACCTGTGGGTGGTTTTCCAATAAGTAGAATTGATGTATCAAACGATGCTCATACTGGAAAGTATTCTATATGTTTGAAGAGAATGTGGGAATCTCCGCACGAAGAAACGGGATTAAATCGTGTATGCCACCTTTTAAGTGGTTCTAAGGGTAGCATGCTTTCAGAGCTGAGGGGAACAATTTCTTTTTGGTATAAGGTGGTGGATAGCGATTTACATACAAAATTCCTCCTTTGTGTAATCCCGATGTCTGATAAACCCTTGGAGGACACAGGAGCTCCTCGCCAATACTATCTCATTCCACCTGCTCACATCAAGGACAAGAGATGGCATAGGGCAGTTGTTACATATGACTTCTCAAATAATCCCAATGTGAAATGGGTGATGCCCGCTGTTCGTATCTTCGGCGGAAGGGGAGAGCTATTGGTAGACGATGTTGAATATATAGAAAAAGTGGGAACCCTGCCCCTTATCAGTGATGTTTACCTCGAAGAAATAAAGGCAATGGAAGGAAGGGGATGTCTCCTTAAGGCTGAACTCCAAAACATTGGGGACGAAGTGGGCGATTTGACAGTTACTCTATCACTTCCCCCTTATCTACATACCCCGGATCCCCTCACTAAAGAACTAAAATCTGTGGACATCAAGGAATTCCCCAGGGAGGTTACCTGGAAGGTCCAGGGAGTGAGGGACAAGGAGGATAGCATAATGCTGTTTGCGAAATCTCGGGCAGGATGGGTAGCAGAATCTGAGCTAAAGCTTGTCCCATCCCTCAAAGCAGAACTCAAATTGAGGCAATACATCCTCGCTCGGGGAGGAAAAAGCACTGTTTCCCTTGTGATAAAGAACGAAGGCACTGCATTTGCGAAGGGCATATCCACCCGTATAACCCTCCCAAGAAATATACAATTGCTTGATACACCGGAGAAAAAATTGGATTCCTTAGCCCCTCAAAGCACATATGTTCTTTCTTGGCAAATAAAAGCATTGAAAGAAAGCAAAAGGGAAGAGGTAAAATTGGAATTATTAACTACTGAAGGTAAGCAGGTTTTCTCAGGAGATGTTCTCATCGGTGCTCCTTTC
>CALITO010000044.1 GCA_938041455.1 uncultured bacterium
TCTATAACTTCTTGAGAGAAGAGAACCTCCCCTCTTTTAACTAATGCCTCGTTATATCTTGGCCAATTATACTTGTCTCCTATTTTCATATTCCATCAATACTTATCGTAAGCTCTTTGGCTTAATTATTCAACAAAACCTAATTTTTCAAATTTAAATCCTACCTCTTCGCAAAATTTTTTAGTTGTCATTGTGGTTGGGATTTTCTTACCATCAACAGTTGAGTCTCCAACTACAATCGCTAATTTGCCACCTGGTTTTAACGCCCAGAAGATATTTTTTATAGATTCTTTTAAATCCTCATAATACAAGGCAACTCTTGTAGGTAATCCAGCATAATTATTTCGGGGCTTTCCATTTTTCATCCCCAAATATTTTGATTCAATCTTTTTCATATCTACACCTAAATAATCATAAGCAATTTTGTCTTTTCCCACATAATCTATTGAAAAGTAATAAGGTGGACTCGTAATGCACGCATCAAATTTTCCTTCTAATTCGCCCATATTTTTGAGTTGAAGAGCATCTCCTCCGATGATTTTAGCAGGCTCAAATTTAAGCCCGTATTTTTCTTTAATTTCCATCGTCTTTTTATAACAATCTTTTATGTAATTCAGTTTTTCAATAAAAAGCCCCATCTTACCTTTTTGGTTATACCTTGAAGTTCTTAGGAAAGCATCAGCTGTATCAAAATATATTACTAACATCAATTTGTGTATTGTAGGGTTAGGGTGCTGCCATTTTCTATTTTCTATTGCCTTTAAGATACCCTGTAGCTCGCTTGCTGTAAAATTCAGTTTCTCTTCTTCAATAAAAAGCAAATCGTTTTTCAGTTCGGATAAAATAATTCCCATAGGGGTAATATCTATACCAACGCTTTTAATTCCCATAAGAGATGCTTCATGTGTGGTAGTTCCAGAGCCATTGAATGGATCAAGAAGGAGTGAGTTGTGGTTTAATTTAAAAGCGTTGATTAAAGTTCTAACCACTCTGGGATAAAATTTGCCTTTATATGGATAAAGATTATGGAAGGCGTAAGCATTAGTATCACCAAATTTATCCACAAACTCGGTATAAAGGGTTGTTTTCCCCTTAACTTTTTCAAGATGGGCAACTCTTAACCTAACGAATTCTTCATCACCTTTGAAGTTAACCACTCTATTAACAGGGTCAATTGTATATTCGTCAGTTAATCCTCGTAATTCCAAATCCAAAAATTCCAAATCAGCTAAAGTCTACATCCAAAAGCCAAAAGTTGTATCTCCCTTTGGAAGAATATAATTTGCGAATTCCTTAGCATAAGCATCCATTATTTCCTCATAAGATGGGAACTCGTAAGTTCCAAATAGGGTCGCTTGTTTCCTTCGTTTTTTAGAGGCGGTGTCTTCATTCATATTTCCTCATCTCTCAATTTACCCAATTTTCTTCCTATTTTTTATATAAACATAACTTAAATTAAAGACGCTGTCAATCACCTTGGGCAGGGAATTTTATAGGTTCATCTAATTGCTATCTTCTTGATACAATTAGGGGGAAGCTCTACGCTAAAGTTTCTCTTCAGATTGATGAATTTGCTAATGGGTTGGTCATTTGTGTTCAGGAGTAGGAGATGGGTGGGGAAAAGAGTAGCATAAACGCCATCTTGCACCCCATCTGGAATGGGACATCCCTCCGCTCTTAACTTGTCAACCAGCAAGGCAAAGAGCTTCTCCTTTTCCGCCCAACTAAATGGGAGGAAAATCGTCTTCCCCTTGCCCAGCCTTTTCACTCCCTTTTCTTTATCAAATAGTTCATCGAAGGGGGCGGTATCTCCTTCAACGGTCGCCATCTGGGAAACGCCACAGGAGAAGAGAATCCCTCCGTTTTCCACCCATTTTTTAATAAGTTTTATATCCTCCCTCTCTATGAACTCCCCCGCTATTATGATGAAGAATTTGTATTTCTTTAGGGCGCCATCTCTCAACATCGTCTCGTCCAGGAAGTCAACATCAACAAGGTCCCTTATAAGGGCAACCCTTTCTGGGAAATCAGCCCAGCGGATGGCAAGGGAAGTTTTGGGATAGAACACCGCGACTTCTACTTGGGGGGAAGACATCTCCTCCAGATAGGGATAGTTTTCTCGGAAAACCTCCATCCTTTTCTCTGTGCTGATGATATTTGAGTTGTATTCGTGGAGTTGTTTCGCTCCGCTTGCTACGACATTATAGATTCTGGCAGTGATTCCCTTCTCGTTTACTCCCGCAGCAGGTTCAAAGCCATAGAAGGCGCCGTAGAACTTGCCTGAAGAAGCTACCCAACGGGTGAGATAGAAATTGAAGGGGTAATCCGAACCCTCATTGGTAATCCTTACCCCACATCTATGTTTGCCAGCCACCTTACATTGCTCGGCAAAGTCGCTCCCATGGGGAGGGACTGCGTCACCTCCCGTGCAAAGGTAGACTTCGGTATCGGGGAAGTATTTCTTCGCGATGAGGAGCCACTGCTCAGCCCACCTCGTCATCTCCCCTCTATACCAATTAACGAAATCCAGCCATCGCCGTCTGCTTTGAGCATCCCAAGGAGTGAAGGTGCCCGGGGGAGTAGGAGCATCTTCCCTTATACCACTTTCTACCTTTAAAGGGGGGAATTCTACATCCTCGTAGGAGGGAAAATCGGTCCCCCAAGCGGAGTTGAGCTTTTCAATCGTTCCATACTTCTTCCTCATAGCCTCCCTAAAGGACCTCTTAGCATAAGGGTCTCCACACCAGTAGCCGGGATGGGTATGATAGACGCCGGGAATCTGGAATGTCCAACCCCCACCCCAGACAGGGAATATGGCTTCTCCATAATCACCGCTTATGCCCAAGAGGACGGATTCTATCACCCCCGTCTTACCATAGCGCTCGGCAAATTTAGAAAGGAAACGCTCAATCCATTTGGGGAGATGGGGATTCCAGATAGATTCTATCTTGCTGGCTATGTTGTGTTCCAAACAAACTGCCCCTATATGCTGGTCGGTTTCCCTGAACCACTTGGGGGTAGCGTAGGCTGGGCCAAGGATGAGAAATGGCACCCATTTCAACCCGTATTTCTTCAAAATCTCGACCTGCTTATCCCAACGCTCCCAGTTCCATTTATCTTTCTCGGGTTCAACGCTCTCCCAGGTTACATAGGATTCCACACTTGTGACTCCTAAAGCCTTGAAAAGCGCCGCCTGGCTCTCCGTCGCATCATTGCCGAAAGTTACCTCTCTGCTCTTCACAGGCGCGGCTGACTTGAACTTGCTTTCCTCCATAATCTTTTGAATCCTCCTTTCTGGGTCATAATCCTTGGGCTTTTCCCTGGAGACCTCTATCTTGTGAACATATATCCTCTTAGAGGGAGCGAAAATGCGGAAATCCGCTCCCCAATTCTGGCGATTGGCAAAATGGGCATCTTCGATGTGAAAGGTTATCCTCTGCCATTTATAGGTGCCAAGGCGAAGTTCCATAGGGAGGTCTTTATAGGGGTTGCCCGAAGCGTCATATTGGAGGGTGAAAGGGCCAAAGTCGTCATAATATTCAATTGTTATGTAAACTTCGTTTGTTCCGCCCTTCAAAAAGGAGTCGTCCAGTTGGAAATAAATATAGAGGGAGTGGCTATCCACATCGTTATATCTACAGGATTTGCCATCAATGATGGCGGGCAGGTTGATGCCATCGCCTCCCGAGGGGCAGGCGAGCCCATTTTCCACATTGCGTTCACCGAGGATAATAGAAGGATTTTTGGCCTCCTCCCCTCTCAAGATGCTTAGAACAAGGAAAAGGACAAAAGGCAGAGCCTTTCTATACATTTTCTCAACACTCCTTACTCTTTACCAATAAAGCAACCGCACCGCGTGATGGAAAAAGGCATCCACAAGGAAAGGATTAGCATAACAATGCATATAAAGTTTTTCGCCTTTTTTCACCAACACATAAGTCCCAGCAGGAAAGGTTTCATAAACTACCACATCCCCAATGCCACTTACCTCTGAATAGTAATCCCTGCCACAATACCCAAAATAGCCTTCCTCACCCGTGGGCTCCATTGCGGTGCCGGCCTCTGCCCACTTAGTCCAAGGATTGGCTGGATTCTTTGAAAGAATATGACCGTTATCACTCAAACCGCCTTTGCTCACACCGATGAAATGTTCGATAGCCACGATATGCATATCCTCCTTCGCTACTATACTTTCAGAGCGCCTGTCTACCTCACCTGCTGCTACAAGATAAGGCCCTGTATTTATAGTTATAGCCTTTAGTTCCTTTTGCTCCTCAACTCCAACCTTTGGCAAAGATGTGGCATAAATTAAAATCCCGCCCAACATACCTATTAGCAGGCCGATTAAAGTAAAGCCTTTCAGGAACATTTAAATCACCTCCTTTTTAAATTAATGCTTGTTGAATAAACCTCTCGCGAAAATTATAACTGCTTTACCTCCTTGCCAGCAATTAACTCGAATCTCTGACCTCCCGAACCCATTATTCAACAAAGCAACAAATTAACGAGGTAGGAGGAGTTTTATATAATAATTGACGATGCTTGCTGGAGTTAAGGCGAGATTTTTTCTCTGTCTCCTCCTTTTTCCTCTCGCATTCGGAGGCGAGGGGAGTATAACCGCTCAAAAAGCCAAGTATCTTCCCACGGAGGAGCAAATAATCGGGGAAAATGTGGTTATCAAATATGAAGATTACGAGGTGCGGGGCGATAAGTTGATTCTTAATTTGGAGGATAAAACGGGCATTGTTGAAGGAAACGCCGTCCTCATAAGAGGAGGGGAGGTATTGAGAGGGGAAAAGCTCTCCTTTAACTGGGAGAAAGAAAGTTGGAAGATGATAGTGGGTAGGGCGGAGATAGAGCCTAAGAGATTGCAAGGGGCGGAGGGACCCCTTTTCCTTTATGCGGAGGAGGCGGGGGGAAGCGTTAACCAACTGGAGGGGAAAGGTATTTCCCTCACCACCTGCTCTCTTCTTCACCCCCATTATAGTTTGGACGCTAAGGAGATCCTCGTTCTCTTCGGCGACAAGTTGGTGGCGAGGGATGTATCCCTCGTTGTTCTGGGTAAATCCCTTTTCCACCTCCCCTATCTCGTCATCCCCTTAAAAGGGCCGGCTCGTGAGAGCTTCGTTCCCCAGGTGGGAAGTGACCCCTACCAGGGATTCTTCATCAAATCTTCCTACCCCTATCTTTCCACCGCGGTAGCAAGTGGCATCCTGAAATTGGATTACATCCAAAAAAGGGGAACGGGACAAGGCATAGAGCATATATTCAAATATCCCGATCTTGATGCTTCCCTTTCCTTATACCATATTGCCCCCTCTACTGGTGAGGGAGAGAGTTTGATGGCAGGAGGAAAGGTTAACTGGAAGGGTATAGGTTGGCGAGCCTCCCTTCTTTCCGATTTTCAGAAAAATAGCCTTTGGTATGGAGGTTCCTCAAGAACTTCTTCCTGGGAGGCAGCGCTTAGGCGAAGCACTACGAAGGGAAGCCTTGACTTGAACTATCGTCTCCAAAATATAGCGGGCTTCTATTCCTCGGGAAGTTCCCTCTCCTCCCTGCTTTATAATCTGCGTCCAACTCCCCGAAGCAACCTCAGCCTGCGACTGGAAAGCTCAGAACTTTCTTATTATGGCTCGGCTCCAGATAAGGAACTGCGGTCAAGCTTCACATTCGCTCAACAAGGGAAGATAGGATGGGAGGTAAATGCCACTCGGAGAGACGATCTGGACAAGGAAAGCTACCCCTACGACATCAACTTCTTCTTCCTTGAGAAGATGCCCGAGATAACCCTGAGGGCATTCCAACCCTTTTCCTCTTTTCCCCTGAATGCGGAGGTGAAGCTGGGCAGATACCGCCAACTCATAACTAAGCCTTTCCTCTCCCGAGGCACTATCTCCCTCTCCTCTTCCTTGCGGATTCCCCAAAGCCCGGACAAACAAAGAAAGCCCACTTTGGACTTGGGGGTAGAGTTCTTCCAGGGCGTATATGGTGATGGGACAGCCCTTTACTCCTATTCCCTTCGCCCTTCCCTCCGATTACCTATCGGCTCCTCCTCGCTTTCCCTCTCTTTCAGACATACTGCCTCCCGTGGCTATAGCCCCTTTTATGCTGACCAAACCTACCCCTATACTGTCTTGAACGCGGGCTGGACGCTTTCTCGTGGTTATGAAAGGTATTCACTCCAAGGCGGCTACGATTTCCGCAAAGGTTATCCATTTTCAATAACGGGGAATTTGGAACTATCTCCTCGCTGGGGCAATCTGCTTGTCTATCTTGGCTATGAACCTCGCAAGGGGGTATGGCGGGATATAATAGCTACCTTGAGGATAGGTGAGAGGACACAGCCCCTTTGGAATGTGAACATCCGCTATGCCACGGAGGAAGGAAGGTTGGCTTTTTGCCGAGGGATGGGGAAATTGCAATTTGGAAAATTGTGGAGTTTGGAAGGCTACTTCGGCTACAACGGCTACAGGGGAAAATTCGACGAGTTGGACCTTGCCTTAACGAGGGATTTGCACTGTTGGGTGGCTTCCCTTTTCTATAATAAGCGAAGGAAAGAGTTCAGTTTTAACATATACCTCAAGGCATTTCCTATCCAGATGCGCACACTCGGTATAGGTAAGCAAGGGCAGTTCATCGGGACAAATGTGGGAACATACTATTAGCCTGTATTTATTTGGGGACGAGCCTGAGGGTTATCTTTTCGCCGAAGAAAGCCCTCTCCTCAGCAAGCATCAGGAAGGTTATCTTTAATTCCTTTACAAGGCGCTTGAATAAAAGGAAAGGTGGGATTTCCGCATCTTTCAAGAAGGGCGTGTTTTGGGGTATTCCCACCTTTACATCCCAACCTCCCCCATAGCAGAAAAGATAAACCGCTCCCTTTTCCTTCGTTTTCTCGGGCGATATCCATTCCGCCTCACCTATGTTCCCCACCGATGCCCTGCACCAAATCTCCCCGCTCCCATCCACCTCCAGGACATCCCCATCCTGAACCCTCCTCCATTCACCGCCCTTATCCTTTATCTCAATATAATTGAACTCCGCGTTGAGATACTTTAAGGGGTTTCTCCCATTATAGGGGACATTGCCCACAGCAATAAGGGGTGTAGTGAGGGAATTTGTGCCAGTCCCCTCGGTCTTCAAGTAGGGCGTCTTTCCTCCTTCCACAAGTTGAAGGTAAACAGGAGCGTAGTGGTCCCAGGCGTCCCGTGGGTAGGCGTCAAAATCTATGGTTATCACAGCATCTGGGTCTGGTTTTTTGCGGGGCTGGGAAGCGAATAGGGGATTGTATTTCTTTATCACCTCGGCGACTGGGCGGAGTGTCCAATCGGGATTGATTATCCCAGCATCGCTCATCTCCCCCACTCTAAATCCCCCTGGATACCACCAGGGGGCACACCCTCTTGCCCCCGATTCTATGAACATCTTGTAGAACTTCTCTTCCTCTTCTTTTTGATATTCCAATCTCTCCTTCGGCGTCCAGACCATCCAGTCCTCCCAAGCTGTCCCATTTGGCCATATCGGTCCGCAGAACTCCATCCAGACCACCGGCTTTTCCCTGCTGATAAAACGATAATATAGAGTGATCAAACCACCCTTCCTTATATCCTCCCAAGGGGTGGGGTTCCCGTATCCTTTGGTGTGGAGGTTGTATCCCTCGGGGCAGAGGAAATCAACATGCTTGGCAACTCCCACGGAATAGAGATGCGCGCCCCAATAGGCGTTTGGTAACCCGCACGCTCCTCCCCGAAAACTTATGAGATGATGGGGATCAACCTCCCTTATCGCTTTCACCACCGCATTGTATCTTTTGCTTGCGAAATCGCTAAAGAAGCGAAGGAAAGCAGCGTCCGCTCGGCTATTGTTCAGACCTAAGGGAGGGGCCACCCTTCCATTTTCCCTTCGCAACTTGATGCCGAAATCCGCCTCCGCGTTCTCAACGCTACCATATCTTTCTTTGAGCCATTTCTCCCAGGCGGAGTCAAAAGCCCCGGCCTGAATCCTCAGCACCTCCGCGGGTTCCCATGCTATATCATAGGCGAAGATGGTGGTTATGTTGGGAAGCCCGCACTCCTTTATGAAGCGAAATACATCGGTTTGGGAATGCGACGCCAGTCCCACCTCTCCTATTCCTCCCCCTTTGCTTAAGGAGCGAATAACTTCCTCATCAAAATTGAAGGGATTAGCCGGGATGTAGAGCATAACCTTCATCCCGTGCTTATCAGCTCTATGAAGGAAATCCAGAAGATTCCTCACAACCCTTTTCTCACCCGATATAAGACTTACATCAGCCCCAACAGCGGAGAGCATATTTATTCCCAGCCCTTCCAAAATGGAGAGGTCCCTCTCTATAAGAAGGGGGTCGTAAAGGCTGGGAGCCAGCCAATTGCCAGCGTATATATCCGCATCTAAGCCTCCCAGAATAGATGGCCAGTAGTTAATTCCCCTTGGAAACCACTTCTTCCCCTTCAGATAGAAATCCGAGCCCTTTACTTGAACGAACTCCTCCCGTTTGGGCGGTTTTGGAGGAGCAAGGACAAGGAGTGGATGGCTTATTCTGTCCAATAATTTACCACCCTGCCAAAGTTCTATCACCACGCTGTAGCCATCGGAGGGAGCCGATGCCTTCCACTGCCACTCAACTACTCCCTTCCCTTCCTCACCTAAGGATAGGGGCTTATCCCCTTGGAAAACGATTTCCTTTCCCTTGAAGATTTTACACTTTGTGAGAAAAGTTTTTTCCTTTCCTCCTAACTTGAAGATATGAGCGCCCAGTTTGACTGTTTCTCCCAGATTATAGAGGAAGTGTTCTGCCCCTCCCTCAAAAATGAAAGCTCCCTGAAGCCTATCTATAGTTTGAAGAAGTATCTCGGTGAGGGCTTCCTTTTGAATATCGGCGGGGTTTTGGAGATGGAAGGAGAGGAGTGCACCGCCATCCCCTTTAATCAGGATAGAAGCTAATGTTCCCCTACTATCTCCTTTCTCATAAGCCTCTATGAGGGGAATCCAACGCCAGAGCCTATCCCTATTATAGCCCCTTCCCTGAGGACGCCAGACGGGGGAGAAACCTTCTATTCTCTCCCTCGTTTGCCAGTTTCTGAGGAAAACCGCTTGGGAAGAGGTGCGGAACTCCTCTATATTTGTCAGGGGATAGATTTTGTAGGAAGGGCTGATCGTCTCAAGGTTTATTGGGCGAAGGGTGGAGGGGCTGGGAATGGCTTGAATCTCCTCAGGGACAGCCATAGTTCCAACCTCGTCAACCCAAAAGGTGTGCTTACCTCCTCCTATTTTGGCTGTATGGGAATCGGATATACCGAAGATGATTTGCTGGGCATTTTGGGGATTGAAGCAATCGCCGGGGAAGCCCCTTCCAAGGCTGGGATTGTCCCTCCAGTAGAGGAAGGCTCTGGGAGGTAAGGCGTAGAACCTCCACTCGGGGGTCAGTTCCACGACCGCTATCCACCGGGAAAGGTCCTTCTCCCGCCATTCAACGGACATAAGAGTTGTGGTTTCGTCTCCCTTAGCCCAAAAGCAAGTGAGGGTATGTCCTTGGGGGAAGGGAGATTTAGGGGAAATGGGGGAGCTAGCTGCTCCCCAGCCGGGAAGAGAGGCGGAAACCTGGAGGCATTCCCCCTCCCTTCCTTCAACAAGTTCCAACTCCACTGGATTTTTGGGGGAATTGCTTTCCCTTCCCCATTTTCCCAGTTCTTCCCCCTCAAAACTAATGAATATATTCTTTGGCTGAGCGATGAGATATTGGTTTATTTTCTCCTCTATCTGTTTCTTATCAAGCCAGCCACCTTGCCATTTCCAGAGCATTTTGGTGAAGGCAGGAGCACCAATTAGAAGAAGATTCCCCCCTCTTCTTAAAAAGGAGCGAAGGGAGGTGGTCGCCTCCACGGGGAAGTAACGGGCATCGGGAAGGAGAAGTAGGGAGAAATTGTGAGGGCTGAGAAGTTCCTGGTCCAATAAATCCTCGCTATCGAGGATGGTAACGCCCCAGCCGGAGTTTTCCAATCTGGGGAGAAGATGATTGGCTACTTTCTTCCCTTCTCCTGGGAAACCCTCCTCACTGAAAATGGCTATGTTCCCTTTCTGACCTCTCTTTATCTCAACGGGCTTCGGTTTATATTCCCTCGTCCAATAGAGAAGGGAAAAATCGCTGAATTCAACATTCATCCCCTGAGCCCAAACACCTGCCACTCCTTCCCTTACTGCCAGTGCCTTCTCAAAGGAGTATTTTATCCACCAGCGCTTCCCCTCCTGGAGGTCTTCCACTTCCCCCCTTATCCCCTCCTCGCTCAACTCCAAGCGCATTTTATAGGGGTGATTGTATTTCCAATCTATATGTCCTCCCGTCCAGAAGGGGAGACGAGTTTCTCCTTCCATCTGGGCTTGATGTCTTCCTTCAAAAGTCTCTATGAGCTCGGGGTAGCGAAAGAAGAGATCGGGTGCCTCAACTAAGGAAAGGCGCCATAAACTCCCCTCATCCCACCAGAGGCAGATTCCTGCAGCTGCCCAGCCAAGTCTGTTTGCCCTTTCTTTTATCACTATCTTAACCTCTATAATTTGCTTACTCGCTATGGGAGCAGGGGCAAGGGAATAACTTGCTCTGCCGTAGATCTCCTCTATGGTATATTTGCCATCCCTTACTTTCCACTCTCCCCTCATAACCTGCCATTTAGCGAAATCGTTCTCCCACTTCCCTTCACCACCTATCGCTGATAGGGGTGGAACTAAGAGGGAAAGCAAGAAGTAAGAGAGGATATTTAACCTCAAAGGGGTCATTTTCCCATCACTCTATTTTATCTCCTCTTCCCATTCCCTCACTATCTCATCTATATGTTGGAGGTCCTCAGCGGTCAGTTCAACTTCTCCCGCCTTCAGGTTCTCCAGTGCTTGCCTTACGTTTCGCGCTCCACAAAGGGCAGAAGTAACACCTTCTTGGTGGATTACCCAAGCGACTGCGAGAGCACCCAGGGTGGTGTTCTTTTCCTCGGCCAGTTCCCTTAGTTTGGACAGGCAACGGCGTGTGGGCTCAAATTGCTTTGGGGAGAGCGTAGGATGACCTCGCCTCAAATCATCGGGAGGGATGACCCCGTCCAGATGGAATTTCCCCGTTAGTATCCCCCTTTCCATAGGGCTATAAGCGAGGATGCCGATGTTGTTAGCACGGCAGTAAGGGAGGATCTCCTTTTCTATCTCTCTTTGGAAAAGGCTATAAGGAGGCTGGTCGGAGACGATCTCGGTGAATTTCCTCGCCTCTTCCATCTGCTCAACTGAGAAGTTACTCACACCTATATAACGAATCTTTCCCGATTGCCTTATTTCTTCAAGGGTCTCAAATGTCTCCTGAATAGGGGTATTTGGGTCTGGCCAATGAACCTGATATAGGTCTATAACATCCACTTCCAACCTTCCCAAGCTATCGTCTATCTCTCTTAAGAGGCTTTCTCTCTTCAAATTGTTGGTTATATTCCCTTTTTCATCCCAAGATAGCCCACACTTTGTGGCAATTATGACTTTATCCCTCAACCCTTTTATAGCCCGTCCCACGAGCCTTTCTGCCCTACCATAGCCATAAGCGGGAGCGGTATCTATGAGGTTTATTCCCCCATCTATGGAGGCCCTTATGGCGGCTATGGACTGCTCGTCATCGGGCTCCGCCCACCAAACACCTCCCATAACCCAAGTGCCAAGCCCTACTACTGAGACATAGAGTTCCGAGTTGCCAAGCCTTCTATACTTCATTCTTCCTCCTCCTTTCTAAATTTGACGCAATAATTTATATATTATCATCTTTTTATCAAAAGCGTCATAATCTCGTTCTGCTTTATGGGGAAGCTCACTTTGCCCTTTTCCCCTATCTTCCTTAAGGGATTACCCCGCATATCAGCTAACCATATCTCCTTGCCTTCCCCAAACTCGATACTTACCTCCTTTTCCCCTTTATAAGGGCGCCAGAGCCTGAGTATGAAGCCATCCCTTACGGGATAGAAGGCGCTCAACTCAACACCATCAGAGGGGTTTATTCCCAGGAGGGAAAAGGCTTCCTCTTTCAGGATACCACTTGCGGGCAAGGCTATTATGGGCTGAGATATCTCCTCTCTATATCGGGCAACTCCAGCACTTTCCCTATCCCCCTCATAGAAATAGAGGGCAAGTTCATAATTCTCCTTCCCCGTGAGAGGAGCAAATTGAGCGGGGGCATAGATGAAGTTCCCCCCGTAGGCAAGGACGAGGCTCAAAGATGCATCCTCACCATCAAATATACCGCTGGTAGCCCTATCGGTATACACCGCAATTCCCCTTCCATCTCCTTCCGCTCCCGCGTAGCGGAGGATGGGGAAGAAGTTAGCATATGGCTCCCTTAGTTCGAAGGCGCCGTGGGAATAGAACCTCGGTCCCTTGAAGTTAAGGGGTAAAACGAGGCGTAGTTTTAAATCGTCCCTCGCCCAATCAGGAACACCTGGCATAGAGGGAGATTCTCCCCCCGCCCCTATGATGCTTCTCTCCCTGAAGTTGAAATCAATGCTAAGCCTTAGCAAAGGCGAAAGCGGAGATAAAGTGAGGCGTAGTTGAAATGGAACCTCTCCTATTTTGCCTTCCCCCTCCCCAATGGCAAAAGGACCTTCGTTATAAACTTTTATTTTCTCTATTTCCCCTATTTGCCCTCCCAAGGGAAAATGCCCGGCTATGTAAGCGGGCTTGCTAAGTAGTGCTTCACCTTTAGGGGAATACACCATAACTCCTTCTTGAGATACTACGGCCCTTATGAATCCATTTTCCAAAACCGCTCTGCTCTCCTCTAACCTTGCCTTCGCCTTCTTCTCTATAGGGGGTGAGCTACCATCCCTTATATTGACGCTTATATACCCCATAGAAGGTAATCGGGCGAGGATTTGAGCCTTGAGTTCGTTGACGCTCCCATCAGGATGGCGGGAAAGGACATCTATATCAGCGGGAAGTTTTTTACCACCGCTTTGGAAACAAGGATTTTTAACAACTCCCCGGGGAAGAGAAATCTTGATGCTCAGGATTTCCTCCCGCTCTCTCCCCACAAGATTCAGGAGATTGAACCTCTGCCAGTTCTCACTTATAAGGGGTTTAATCAAGGATTGGCAAATGTCCCTCGCTTCATAGGAGGTAGCATATGTCAAATCGGCGTAGGTCCCAAAACCTTTAGTCCATATTCCGAATATCACGGGGGCGCAAACCCAAGCATCGTGATGGTGCCCAATCAGAAGAAGCCTCCAGGCGTCATCTAACCTATCTGTGAGCTCTTTAGGAAATCCTTTCTTCTGCTCCGCATAGGCGAGGGCTAAGAGCCGTTCTGTTTGGAGGAGGGCGTCCTCCGCTACTCTATCCGCCCGCTGTGGCCGTCCTGCTAAAAGCCCGAAAGGGAAACGATGTTCAAATCCCTTATAGGCATCAATCCAATCCCTTTTGGGAGGTCCTATCTCTTCCAAATATTCCTTGAGCGTGAGGACCTCCATCTCATAGGGAGGCGGCGGAAGCCTCATTCTCAGCCTCACGAATTTCTCCCCTTCCTTACCATCGCCCTTGACTATCTCCCCACTTGCCTCAACCCCTTCGCTTCTCCCTATCCCCCATTGTGGGGGGAGGGAATCTACCTCAAAAGAACCTGAAGAGAGAAGTTCTCTCCCTTCCTCGTCCTTCAAGTGGAGGGCGTCTATGTCGGCGTCTCCCTCATCGGAGGAGATCACCCTCGCCTGGGGGAATATATATACTGCATCATCGGGAACGATGAAGCTGACTCTGAGAAAATGCCATTGGTCATCAAGTGGGCAATCCGTCGTCTGAATTCCTCCCTTGGCAATCCCTCGGGCATTATGGGCATCGATATAGAGGTGAAAATTTCCTCTGCGTGCTCTTGCCCAGGCGGAGAGTTCCAGTTTCTTCCCCCGCAAGTTCTCAGCGGGTAGTCTTTGGCAGAGGTTTGCCCACCCGCTCTCAAATCTGCTCCTGAGGAAAGCGGGGGCAGAGGAGTCAACCCAGGAGGCTATGAAATCACCAAAGGCAACGAAGAGAGGGTTATCTATTCCCCTAAGGTGACATTCCTCCACGAGGTTCCTGTTGGGGGTAGGGGGGGCACCCCAATCGCTTCTCAAAGGTGGGGGCTGTGGGATGGCGACGATGCTTGTCCCATCGGGACCAATCCAATTGACGACTTCAGCATCAAAAGGGGGGACGAAGCCGAAGGCACCCCAAGAAGTTCTATAAAGGATAGCATCAAAACCGAACTTGCGAAGGATTTGCGGCAACTGCCCCACCATATCGGGTTCCTGAGCAGCGTAGATTTTTACGGGAATGCCCAGAACTTCCTCCACCGCCCTACAACCGAGGAGAAATTGACGAACTACCGCCTCATCCCCAATTGTATACATAATTGGCTGGGTATAGGCGCCACCCACTATCTCTATCTGCCCCTTTCTAATAAACTCCTTGAGTTTTTCCAGCCTCATCGTATCTTTTAAAGAGGGAAGAAATACATCCTCCAAATCACCATTTGAAAGAAGCTCCTCTCCCGTTTGTTTTATTTTTAGGGAAAGGTCGTCAAAATCGGCATATCCCGGTTGGGAATCTATCTTTGCTTGGGGGAAAATGGTGACTGCTCCCAAGGGAACGGGAAATTCTAACTCAACATAATGCCATTTACCATCCGGGGGAACTCTTGAAGAGAGACGAGCAGAACCGGGAACGAAGGCGGAGGAATCCCAGGCGTCTATATATAGGTGGGCTCCCTCTCCCTTATGTGCCCTTATCCATCCGCTAAAAAGGAGGTTTTTCCCTTGCAAGTTCATTGCCTCCTTTGGCTGGATAAGTTGGACATACTCGCCTCCTTCAAATGTCAGCCTGACGCCCAGAGAACCTGAGTGAGCGTATTCCTTACCGAAGGCGAACTTCCACTCACCCACACCACCCCAGTTCCAATTACGAATCCGCTCCTCTATACCCTTTTTCTCGATGGAGAATCTATCACCAATGAGCATTCTCTCCACAGTGTAAGGCTCTAACTCCAGCACTGCCTTAAGGTTAGGATTGAGAGAAAGGTATTTGAAGAGGGAATCAAGAGCTAATCGTGTGTCTTCCTCATTAGTGAGGTAATATCCTCCATGCCATCCCCAGGAGACATAGACCTTAGAGGGAGACGAGGATAAGAGGAGGAGCAAACAACCCGCAAATATTAGGCTCTTTAATAATTGCAATGTGAATCACCCACCCGATTTTAACCTAAAATGGAGGTAACTGTCCACACAGGCCTACTTTCTCATCTTTATTATTCAACAAAATAAGATTAAAGGGGGGAAGGCGTCAACCTTCCCCCCCTTGCTTAGCCTATGGCCACCATTGATTACCCCACTTATCGAACCAGGTATTAGTTCTCTGCTTGCGGGGGTCGAATAAGCGTCCGCAATTATTGGCTATGACATCCCATTTCAGCCATTTAGCGTGTCCATCAGCGAAGACTATTATTTCCCCTTCTGTGTGGCGGGTGTGTTTGCTTACGGAACGATGCTGAGGATCCGGTAAATGGTTTGACCACATAGCGTTGGCAAAGACGACCCTTGCTCCTCCACAACCGGACCAGAAATAAGAGTCGGCGAAGGCAGAGGTATCAGCAGGCTCTACTACTTCTGCCATTCTCACAGGTTTGCCCGTCCATTGGCAGCCGAGGTTAGGCATAAGCGCCTCATTGACCCCTATTGATATATAATGCCCCACGAAATCCAAGGGCATTCGCCAGGGCCAACAGCACCAACCAGCCATGTTTCCAAATTGCAAAAGGTTAGGTATCCTGCCCTCGATTGCCTCGGAGGGGCAATCCCAAACCGCAGCGTTTTTAATATAGGGATGGAGTTTTCCCATAGGTTGGTCGTTGGCTGTCCCTACGCCTGGAGCATTGCAGGAGGTAATATAGGGGAATGTCTCATCCCAGTCCTGCACATACATCATCAGTGCCGTCCCTATCTGCTTCATATTGGAGAGGCAGACTGTCTTGCGAGCCTGCTCACGAGCCCTTGAGAAGACGGGGAACAGGATGGCAGCCAGGATAGCGATTATCGCTATCACCACGAGCAACTCGATCAAGGTAAAACCTTTGCTGCGCATCATTTTTTCACCTCCTTTCTTTTCTGTCTACCCCTTCTTAATTCTCCGGGCTTTCCGGCAAGGGAGAAGGGAAAGCGCAACCTCCTCCCCCAGGCAATTTCCTCTTATAAACAAAACTATAAAATATTAAAATATCTTGTCAAACCTATTTTCCCTTATATACAGTGCCAAAATCCATCAATAGAAATTTTCTCGTGAACAATTCGCTATGAGCTCAGGTTATCCCAATCTCAACGAGGGAAGATATCTATTAAGGGGATATGCCTTATATGGTTGTAAGTGATTTATTCGCCCTCGCATTTTTCCCTATAACTATTCTCTGCGAGGTTCGTTCGTCACTCCCTAAATCTGAATTAAACTTTTTCCCTTTTCGTCATTCTCATTATAATTGCTAAAAATAGATGTCGATTTTGTTCTCCTTTCTTTCCATCATCTTCATAACATCTACGATCTTCGCCGAGGGACAAATCTCTCCTCTCGTTTTCCCTCCGCCCCGCCAAATTCAAATCCTTCCTTCTTGGACCCTTCAATTACCCCTCAAGATAGAAGCACAGCCGTCCTTAAATCTTCCCGCTCAACTCCTTCAGCGAGAATTGAACAAACTTTTAGGAGAAAGCGCCATTTCCTCCAAGGGGAAAACCACTATTTCTCTTCGCCTTGACCCTAAAAACCTACTCAGAGAGGAGGAATATGCCGTTGAGATGGGCGCCAATAAGATAACTCTCCTCTCTAATGATCTCCAAGGCGCCTTCTGGGCGGTTCATTCCCTTATTCAAATCCTTTCCTCTCCTTCCGTAACCCGCACTTCAAAGGGCTGGCGAATTCCAGGGCTTAAATTGAGGGATTACCCAGAGGATAATTTCCGTGCTTTTATGGTTCAAGGAGCTTGGGCAGAGGATATAGAAGCACTGAGAATGATGATAGAGCTTCTGGCCAGATTTAAGGTGCGCTATGTAGCTTTGGAATTCGGACCGCAGGTCCTCTTGGATTTTGACCCCTCCATCGCCCGGGGGGCTCGCCTTAGCAAATCCCAGGCGAAGGAACTGGTAGACTACGCCCGCTCCCTCGGGTTGGAACCAATAGGCTATCTAAATATGCTTGGGCATCTGGAAAGGGCTTACCAAAAATTCCCCTACACTGAGCAGGGTGGAATTATGATCCAGAACGAGGGGGTTTATAAGGGTTTCATCTTCCCCATCCTCAAAGAGATGCTGGAAATCTACGGACCGATTAAATGGTTCCATTGTGGAATGGATGAGGCTTGGGAGTTATTTTCTTGGTTTTCCCGTAATGGCTATGATAGTGCCGAGCTTTTAGCAGAGCATATCCGGAGGATAAACGATTTTCTTAAAGAAAAGGGGATCAAACTGGTAATTTGGCACGATATGTTCTTCTCTCCCGAGTTGGAGAAGGAGATTGGAGCGCCCATTGGACCAGCTAATGGTGGCCCACCTCAGAACACCGCTAGGGCACTGGAACTCATTCCAAAGGATGTCATCCTTGATTACTGGTTCTACGACCCTTTAGATGCCTATCCAGCTTTGGACTGGCTTAAGAACAAAGGATTCCAAGTTTGGGCAAGTCCTTGGCAGACACCTTTCAGCCTCATCCGCTATGCTCAGGCGAGGGATGTGCCCACTTTGGGCACAATCTGGGCAGATCCTCCTGGTTGTTTCTCCTCTCATTCCCTTGCCCCAGTTATCGCCCTCTATGCCTGGGCGAGTTGGAACCCCGCCTCCGCCCCACCCGGGCACAACCCGGAAAGGGATATCGCCTCCCAAGCCCTCCTGATAACTCAACAAGCCCTCTGGAGACGGCGGGAGCTAAATTTCCCTACCTCTATCGCCCTTCTCCTCCGCCCCGAAGGTATAATCACTTTGGCTATTCCCCGAGACCTCGGAAAAGCTCCAGAGCAACATTATGGTGTGCCCTTCAATTTCTCTCCCCTCTTTGCCGTGAACCGCCTGAAAGGGGTAGAAAAAGCAATGGAGAAACTGGACGATGCTGAATCCGTCCTTTTGCCGAGGGGTTTAAAACTAAAATTGGACGGAATAAATCGGAGTAGGGGAACGGACGAGTTGATACTTTACACCGCTCCTCTATCCTCTTCCGAAACCAACATCTATGGTGTGGAGGTGGCTGTTTCCTCTAAAGGTGAGGTAACGGATATCTCTGATTACGGTTCGGGGAATATGATGATTCCTCCTGGGGGAGCGGTGCTCTCTGCTCACATCGGGCCAAAAAGCGAGAAAGCGAATGCTTTGAGGAGCCTAAAACAGGGTGACCGCATAGCCTTCCTCGATAGGGAAGGGAACCTCTTGGGCGGTCTCACTTTGGCAATCCCTAAGTTGGAGCTTCCCGATGGCAGAAGACTTGCCATAGATGGGATAAATAAGCCAAGAGGAGAGGACGAGCTAATACTCTACACATCTGCCTTCTCTGGGAACAGAACTGGAACAAATCAGTGGGGTGTGGAGGTTATCGTGAGGAGGGGAGAAGTGAGAGAAGTGAGGGATTGGATTGGCGATAGCGATATTCCAGCAGACGGTTATGTTCTATCCGCCCATCGGGGAACCACCTCGGCGAAGGCGAATGCTTTGGCGAACTTAAAAGTCGGAGATAAAGTGAAGGTTATACTTCTCACAGAAAGTGGGGAACTTGGTTTGGAGGAGGCGATAGAGAAAGGGAGTTGGAAGAGGGAAATCGGGAAAAGATGTCAAAGGCTTTTCTTTGTAACCGCGACGGAGTTAAGTGTCCCGTTGGGCACTCTGTTGGGGGTTTTTAAGGTAACTTTCCTGGACGGTTCAGAAGAGGCGATTCCCATTCGCTACGGAGTGGAGGCTTTGCCCCTGCAAGGGGGAGAATTGCCCATCCCGGAAGTGGGGAAATCATGGATAATCCTCAGGGAAGGAGAAGTTCAAAGGTTTATGGTAAGGGAGTGGGTAAATCCAAGGCAGGATATACCACTTCAAAGCCTCTCCTTCACACCCACAGTTCAGGGATTGGAGGCAGGGGTATGGATTATGGGGATAACGGTTGGGATTAGTAGGTAAATTTGCCCAATTCACGGCATCAGACCTTTGAAGTTGGGAATTTAGGTGGAAAAGAAGGCTAATAGGGGGTAGAATTTGAGGAAATGAGCATAGAGGAAAGGAACTTTTGGACTTTGCTATCTGTTTCCGCTTTCTTCGGAGTTGCCTTGGGACTTTACGATTTTGCTCTTCCCTATTATATGAGGGAGAAAGGGATTTCTTATGAGGGAATGGGCTTTGTCTTCGCGATTTCTTTCTTCTTTGTGCTTTTCCTCCAAGTTTATTCTGCGAAGCTCTCTGACCTCTCCGGACGCAAGCCATTCTATTCACTTTCTCTTTTTTTCTCTTCCATTTTCAACTTCCTCACCCCTATTTCTGCTAAGCTCTCCCTGCTCGCCTTAATAAAAACCCTCCGGGAAACAGCGGCTGCTATCCAAGAAACCCTGGGCTCGGTCATTCTCTACGAGAGTGTTTCTCGCCCCAGATATCTCCTCCTCATCGGAAGAACAGCGGGTTTAAACCTCTTCCTTCAAGGAGTTGGAGTTTTTGCTGCGGGTGTTTTGATGAGGAAGGACTACAATCTGCCCTTTTTCCTCGCTGCGGGGGTTATCTTTCTTGCCTTCCTAATTTTTGAGGGTGGATTGGTCGAGAAGAAGGGGGAAGAGGTAGCACCGACATTTGGGGGAGACTTAAGTCTATTAAATAAGAACCTGGTTCTTTTAGCCGTGTCTGGTTTCATTGCCAATTTGGGAATTGCCCTCAGCCACACCCAGATGATGCCTCTATTTTTCAGCGTTAAATATGAGGTGAGGGAGGATTGGGTAGCTATTCTGCTTGCTCTACACAGGGTATCACTCGGCTTGCCAATGATGTTTACTGGGAGCTGGTTGAAAGAGAAATGGCTTAGAGGGGAGAATCTCAAGTGGGTTTATATACTTTTCCTCACCCTCCAGAATATAGCCATAAGCGCTACCGCTTTTATGCCCACCTTCCTATGGTCAGCTGGCGTTTGGCTCATTCATGATGTGATTGGGGCAAGTGTATGGGCACCCGTCCGTAGCACACTCCTCCAGCGTTTCTCCCGAGATGAAACAAGGGCTTTTCAAATAGCAACGGTAGGCGCCTTGAGTAATATAGGCTGGGTATTAGGTCCGATAATCGCTGGCTATCTCGCCAATATAGATATCTCTCTCCCCTTCTTTATGAGCGGGGCGATAGCTTTCTTCGCCTTATTTCCCATAATATTCTTGGAAAGAGGGGAAAGGGATTATAAAATTGGGTGAGGGATCAGCAATATGAGAAGAAGGAAAGGCATCATTTACAACATTTTCATATCACTTCGCCCTAGCCAGTGGACGAAGAACCTCTTCCTTATAGCCCCCCTTATCTTCGCTGGTGAGTTCAGCGGAGAGAAGTTAATGTTTTCCTTCTCCGCTTTTCTACTTTTCTCCCTTCTTTCTGGGGGGCTCTATATCTTCAATGACCTTGTGGATAGGGAAAGGGATAGACGGCATCCCCAAAAAAGGCTTCGTCCAATCGCCTCCGGCGCCCTTTCCCCCGCTATAGCCCGCTTAGCTGTGCTCTTCTTTACTCTATTAGCCCTTATCCTTTCCCTCTTCTTCGGTCTTATCTTCGCCCTTGTCTCTTTCTCTTTTGCCTGCCTTATGGTGGCCTATTCCCTCCTTCTCAAAGAGATACCCATTTTGGATATCCTCACGGTCGCCTTTTCCTTCGTTTTGCGAGTGGAGGCTGGGGCGGCCGCTATAGAGGTCTCAGCCTCAACCTGGATAATCCTCTGCACTTTCCTGTTGGCAATCCTTCTATCGACGGGTAAAAGAAGGGGCGAGATACTCAGTTTGAGGAGTTCCGCCCCCTATCATAGGGAGGTCCTTCGTGATTATCCCCTTCCCCTCCTTGACCAAATAATGTCCCTCTCCGCCTCCGCCTGCATAATCTCCTACGCCCTTTACACCTTCTTCTCCCCCACTGGGTGGAAGCATCCCCTCCTCGTTTGGACTACCCCCTTCGTTATCTACGGTATATTCCGCTACCTTTACCTCGCCTACAAAACAGAGCTCCCCGAGTTCCCTGACCAGGTTATCCTGAAGGACCTCCCCCTCCTAACTTGTATCCTTCTTTGGGCGCTCCTCTGCATAGTGGTAATCGGTCTTCTGTAGTTATTTTTGGGAAATTTTAGAAAATTGTTTTCGTTGAATAATTCAAAAAACGTTCACCTTTCCCCTTTGGGGGAATGATGGAGTTTATAGAAATGTAGCATTTAGAAATTTGTAGAAGGAGATTGTTAAGTTAAATGACTAATGAAAGATGTTTCTCTTTTTGTAAAGCTATTTATTCCAAAAGAAAGAGGGGAAACCGCTGAGGAGGGGAAGGTCGTTTACTTTTCCCTTTATTCAACAAAACTGAAAATTGCTATGTAAAGGGAAAAATGTTACAATAGGGAAAATCAGCTAACCATACATAGGGGAGGTTTGAAGTCTATGGAACCAATTTTTGGCAAAGTAATAACCGCAATGGTCACGCCGTTCCGAGCAGATGCTCTCGAGGTAAATTGGAATGTTGTAAGAGAGCTCACCGACTACCTAATAGAGACTGGTTCAGATGGGCTCGTGGTATCGGGAACAACGGGTGAATCACCAACTCTTACCTTTGAGGAGAAGGTAAGGCTCTTCAAGGAGGTTAAGGAAGTAGCTAAGGGAAGGGCGAGGGTAATTGCGGGAACAGGCTCCTACTGCACGGAGGAAAGCATCCACCTAACGAGGGCGGCTGAGGAGTCGGGCGCGGATGCAATAATGCTCGTCGTTCCCTATTACAACAAACCCCCTCAAGATGGACTATACGGACATTTCAAGATGATCGCTTCGCAGACCTCTCTTCCCGTTATTATTTATAACATCCCCGGTAGAACCGCCTGCAACTTGGAAGCTAAGACCCTGGCACGCTTGGCAAAGGATGTCCCCAACATAAAGGGAGTAAAGGAAGCGAGTGGAAATTTGGCGCAAGTTGCCGAGATAGCTTCCCTGACTCCTGATGATTTTGAAATCCTCAGTGGAGAAGATGCCTTGACCCTTCCTATGCTTGCCGTGGGGGGTAGGGGAGTGATAAGCGTTGCTTCCCATATAGCAGGGAAGAAACTGGGAGAGATGATAGACGCTTTCTTTGAAGGAGATGTTAATAGGGCTAAGGAGATCCACTTGGAACTTTTGCCTTTGTTCAGGGTGCTTTTCATAACGACGAACCCCATACCGGTGAAGTGCGCCCTGGAAATGATGGGGATTAAGGTTGGACCGCCTCGTCCACCTCTTTGTCCCCCCACAGACCAGCAGAGGGAGGAGATAGGAAAGGTATTGAAGAATATGGGGATAATTTGAGGGTAGAGGTTCGGCGTCCGCCGACTGCCCAAAATAGCCCCCATAAAAGCGTATATCATTAATTACGGATTATGTTGAAGGGACTTTCTCCTCCAAACGACCCCTATCCAGTCCCCTTCTTTCTCTTTCCTTACCTCTTCTATGAATTCCGGGACCTCTAAAATCTTGTAGCCCTCCTCAGTGAACCCCGAGGCGATGAGTAATCCTCCCTCCTTTAAATAATAGGGCAAATAGGGGAAGAGGGCTTTTAAAGAGGGTAGGTCTATGTTGCAGAGGATTATTTCTGCTTCCGTAGGGGGAATATCCTTCAATAGATTACCTCTGTGAAACTCCGCCTTCTCCTCCAGGGAAAGGCGCCGAGCGTTTTCCTTGCTCTCCTCTATTGCTATCTCATCTACATCCACACCTATTGCTCTTCTTGCTCCCAAAAGGAGGGCGGCAAGGGAGAGAATACCTGAACCGCAGCCCACATCTATCACCAAATCCCCCTTCTTTATATATCTCTCAAGAAGGGAAAGGACGAGACGGGTAGAGGGATGCTCGCCCGTGCCGAAGGCGGAGCGAGGCTCTATTTCCAAAATTACCTCTCCTTTCCTCGCTTGATAATCCGCCCAGGGAGGCTTAATCACCAGTCTATCGCCCACCTTGCGGGGCGGGAAAGCATCCCTCCATTCCCTTCCCCAATCCCTTTGGGGAACAAAGGAGAAAGAAATGGACCAACTTGCCTCTTCCCAAGAAGAAATTTCCCTCAATAAGAAATCTTGGAGGGCTCGGAGAAAAAGTATGAGATCGGAATTCCAGGGTGAGTAAACCCTTATTCCCTCGTTCTCTTCCCACTTTTCTATCCCCTGGATTAAGAGAAAACCTATGAGGCTTTCCCTCTTTTCCCTTGGTATCTTAATCTCTATCCTTGCCCATCTTTTCATTTAAGGGGGCTTTTAGCGGGTATCCCAGCCCGCCGAGGATACTTTGGGGGTGTCTGCCTTTCCTTTAGGAAGGTGGCAAACATCCGCCTCTCCCCCCTTAGGGGAAGTATAGCCTCTTTTATATTTTCAACTCTTCCACCCAACACAGCCAGAGCTCTCTCAACCATTAATATCTCTTCCTTTAATTTAGGACCTTTATAGGAAACGAGGTATCCGCCAATCCTTAAAAAGGGTAGGCTGTATTCCAGGAGGACGGGGAGAGGGGCGACCGCCCTTGCCACTGCCAAATCAAAATTTTCCCGATATTGGGGAAGTTTGGCTACCTCCTCCGCTCTCCCTTCCATTATTTCAAATTCCAACCCCATTTTCTCTCTCAGATGTCTCAGAAAGAGAAGTTTCTTCTTGTTCACCTCCAACAGGTGAAGGGAAAAGCGGGGTTCAAAGATTTTCAAAGGTATGCCGGGGAATCCCGCCCCTGTGCCGATGTCTATCAATCTGCCTTCTCTCAAAGGAAAGAAGGCAAGAGGGAGAAGGGAATCCAAGAAGTGATAAACAACTATATCCTCCTCTTTTTTGTAGGCGGTGAGGTTGAATCTCCTATTCCAGATTACCAGTTCTTTCAGATAGATAACGAAGAGACGCTCTTTTTCCTCGTCTAACCCCCCTAACCCTATCTCTTTTATCCCCTGATGGAGTAATTCCCGCAAGGTGCTCTAAGTTATCTCTATCGTTATCGGCTTCCTTTCCTCGTTTCCCTTACTATCTCGGGCGACAAGATAAAGGGTATAGGAACCAGTGGGGACATCGTATGGGACATTGCCTTCCAAGACGAAGATATCCTCGCCCCTTCTTTCTGCCCATAACCTATTTCCCAGAGGGTCTATAATCACTACTTCCACGATGTCGCCCTCATCTGATGTAACCCTACATTCTCCCCTTCCCCAATAGCCTCTCTGGAGAGGGAAGGGCTCTATTTTCAGATCGCTTATAATAATTGCCATAACTAACACCTCCTTATAAGAATTATATCCTATTGCCTGCTTGCAGGGTATAAAGTCTTGCATAAAAGCCGTTTTGTCTGAGAAGTTCCTCGTGGGTGCCTTCTTCCACCACTTTACCATCGAAGAGGACTATTATCCTGTCCGCTGAGCGGATTGTTGATAAGCGATGGGCGATGATTATAGCTGTTCGCCCTTCAAAGAGTCTCTCCATCGCCTCGTATATCTTTAGTTCGGTCTCCGAGTCAAGGGAGGCGGTAGCCTCATCTAAGATGAGGATGCGGGGCTGACGTAGGAAAGCTCTTGCCAGGGCTATCCTTTGTCTCTCTCCTCCCGAGAGTTGGGCGCCCCTTTCCCCTAATATAGTATCGTAGCCCTGGGGAAGATTAACGATGAAACTGTGTGCGTTAGCTAATCTCGCCGCTTGGACAATCTCTTCTTCGCTCGCTCCCAACTTTCCTATAGCGATATTCTCCCTGACGGAGCCAGCAAATATTATAGTTTCTTGCGGGACTGCGGCCACGAACTTGCGGAGAGATGAGGGCTTTATTTCCTTCAAATTAACCCCGTCTATGTAGATATCCCCCTCCGTAGGGTCGTAGAGGCGAAGGAGGAGGGCAACCAAGGTGGATTTTCCCGCTCCAGTTGGTCCAACTATCGCCACTTTCTCCCCCGCTCTTATGTGAATGTCTATTCCCTTCAAGACCTCCTCTTCCGTATAAGTAAAGGAAACATTGGAGAAGATTATCTCTCCCTTGACATCTTTTAAATCCACCTTCCCTTTAGCTCTCTCAAACTCCCTTGGTTCTTCGAGCACTTGGAATATCCTTTCCCCTGCCCCTACAGCGGATTGAAGGTTAGCCCAGGTATTGGAAAGCCAGACTATTTGTTCTATTAATAGCACCATATACCAAATGAAAGCTACTAAACCTCCTGGGGTGAGGGCGTTGTTCAGCACGAGGAAACTGCCATAACCTAAGGCACAGAGGAAGGGGAGGGCGCCTCCGAATAGTCCGAGGGAAGACATTAACGCCCTATATTTGGCATTTTTCAGAGCGGTCTCAATGAATTGTCTGCCTATCCTTTCCAGTTTTTGAAGGAGGAAACTCTCCAAAAGGAAAGTTTTTACTACAAGTATTCCACTCAAGGTATCTTGAACTAAGGAGGTCATCTCGCCCAACTTTTCCTGCATCGCCATAGCTTTCTCCTTGACCCTCCTTCCCAGTGGCGCAGCTACGAGGAGAAACAGGGGGAGGAAAAGCAGGACGAAAAGGGAGAGACGAAGGTTTATTGTAAGCATAAGGACCAAACCACCTATAAGTAGGATTGGCTGGCGAATAAGATTGATTATCTCCGAAGAAATAAGGTTTTGCACCGTTCCCACATCGTTCATAAGGCGGGATATCATATCTCCTGTATGAACTCTCTGGAAGAAGCGGAAGGAGGCATTTTGGAGGTGGTTGAATAATTTTATCCGCATATCGGTGCTCACACTTGCTCCCAGGTAGGCAAAATTGAGCGTCTGGAGATAGCTTGCCAATGCCTCTAAAGCGAGGATGCCGAAAGAGAGGAATAGCAGTATTTTAAGGGTAGGGAGGTCTTTGGAGAGGAGAGCGGAGTTAAACATCCCCCTTATAAGCCAGGGGAAGGCGAGGGTGGTTGCGGAGGTTATAAGGGTGAGGAAGCAACAGAAAAGGACAATATGCCAAAAAGGGATAAGAAACAGGAGAAGCTTTCCTAATCCCCCTCTCACTTTCTCCTCCGGAGGATGAAATCGCTCAATTGAAGGACAACTTCCTTAGCGGGGGAGGGAGGGAAGGGGGCAAGATAGCTCTTCGCTTTAGCGATGTAACCTTCCGCTTTCTCCTCCGCTTTCTTTAATACCCCCCTTTTCTCCAGTTCCTCCCTCAAACATTGGGGTTCCAACCTCAGTAATTCCCGCAATTTGTGGTTTCCAAGGAGTATGTAGGGGAGTGTGAGGTTTCCCTTTTTTATATCGGAAGAGATGGGTTTACCCATAAGTTGTTCTTCGCTGGTTATGTTGAGGATGTCATCGGTTATCTGGAAGGCGAGCCCGAGGTTCTTTCCAAAAAGGTAAAGGAGCCTTTCTTGTTCCTCATTTGCTTCAGCTACGATCGCTCCTATCCTCGCGGTTGTGGCGAAAAGGGAAGCGGTCTTCAAATTTATGATCCTAAGATAATCTCTCAGGGTGACATCTTCCCTACCCCTCATCGTGAGCTCAAGTGCTTCTCCTTTGCTCATCTTCTCCACTGTATCCGCTACAAGGGGAAAAATTCGCCTATCTCCCCATCTGAGGGTGAGTTTGGCCGCCTTCGCGACGAGGAGGTCGCCCACGAGAACCGCTACCTTGCTTCCCCACCTTACATTAACCGAGGGAACACCCCTTCGCATATCTGCCTCGTCTATTATGTCATCGTGGATGAGAGAAGCTGTGTGAATGAGTTCAACCGCTGCCGCTAAATAATAAGCTTTCCTCTTTACCTTTCCTAACATTTTGCAAATATTGAGGAGGAGAACAGGTCTCAACCTTTTCCCATTGGTGAAGAGGATAGAGGAGGCCGGGAGGGAGAGTTCCTCGGGCACATCCCTCATCTGTTCTCGGAGGATTGCCTCCACCTTCACCCTTTCCTTCTCTAATAGAGCATAAAAAGATTGAAAATCTTCCATAATTTTTAATACTCCGTAGGTAATTCTTCCAGTTGGGCGTATGAGAATACGGGACCGTCAAGACAGACATACTTTGAGCCCACATTGCATCTCCCGCATTTTCCTATTCCGCATTTCATCCTCATCTCCAGTGTGGTGATGATGCGCTCCGGGGGGAAGCCGAGCTTTAAGAGGTTCTCTATGGTGAACTTTATCATTATGGGGGGACCGCAGGTGATAGCATAGGTGTTCTCCGGGCTGGGGGATAGTTCTATAACATAAGGAGGAACGAAGCCTATATGCCCTTCCCATTTTCCGTCCTGCCTGTCTATGGTGAGGAATACCTGCACCTCCTCAGCTCCTCTCCATTCTTCTAACTCCTCCTTAAAACAGAGGTCATCGCTTGACCTTGCTCCATAAATAATGGTTATATCGCCATATTTTCTCCGATTATCAAGGCAGAATTGTATAAGGGAACGAAGGGGAGCAAGCCCTATACCACCTCCTATGAAGATTATGTTTTTTCCTTCCATCTCCTCGTAAGGGAAGTAGTTGCCAAACGGTCCCCTTATGCCTATGAGTGCTCCTTCCTCCAGATTATGGAGGGCGGTTGTAACAACCCCCATCTTCTTCACGCTGAACTCTATGAACTGTCGTCTTGTTGGAGATGAGGAGAAACAGAAGGGGGCTTCACCTACCCCAAACACAGAGACCATCTGGAATTGCCCCGGTTTGTAGTCAAAATTTCGCTGCGCTTCCTCGTCCAGGATGACCGCCTGAAATGTCTTTATATCGGGCGTTTCTCTCCTTATGTGCTCTATCCTCGCTATATAAGGACGATAGGGATTGTTCATACTTATAAATTTAACAGGGGAAAAGGCCTTAGGTCAAGATTCAAACCTTGATTAAAACTTTGGTTTTGTTGAATAATTCAAAGAATGTTCACCTTCCCCCTTTGAGGGGGTGGTGGAGTTTATAGAAATATAAGGGGGTCGCAATCCCCTCTCCGTCTCGCTCCCCACCTTGTAAGCAACCTCCTTGACGAGTTTTTAAGGGAGGAGAAAAATTATAGAGGAGGCTGGTTAAAGGACGAGATTGGAAAGGAAAGGATTTACCCTGATGAAGCTACTCGCGATGATAGCGATCATCCTGAGCCTGGCAGTTATCCTCTTCCCCTTCTCAAGTGCGAGGGAGGAAGGTCGCAAAACTCCCCCCCTCTCCAATATGAAGCAGGTGTCCACTGGGTAAGGGAGAGCAGGGGTAGAGTCTTTGATAAAAAGGCTAAGAGATGAGGATCCGTTTGTGCGCCAGGCGGTTTGTAGGGCATTGGGTGAGATAGGTGATCCTCGAGCAGTGGAGCCTTTGATAGAAAGGCTAAGGGATGAAGATGAGGATGTGCGCGAAGCGGCTCTTGAGGCATTGAAAACCTCGGCCAAATTTAAATCCCTATGGGAAGAAATGTTATGCAGTAGGGATTTGAGGAGAAACCGCAACATACTTGTTGTAAATGAAATATTTATCTGATAAAACTAAGAAAATAAGAAGGAGGCGAAGGATATGCTGGAAGTGAAGTTTCCTATATCCTTTGTTGGAGCAGTTTTACTTATTGCTCCGCTCGGTTTAGCGGCAGTAAAACTCCCTTCTTTCTTTTCTCACCATATGGTTATTCAGAGGGAGGTTAAGATACCAATTTGGGGTATAGCCTCCCCCTCAGCAAAGATAAGCGTTAAGTTGGGGGATCACAGCGCCCAGACCACGGCCAATGCTCAGGGGCATTGGCAGGTTTCTCTCCCCCCTATGAAAGCTGGGGGTCCTTATGAGTTAGTGATTAAAGAAGAAGGGAGGGAAATAATAACACTTAGAGATGTGTATATAGGAGATGTTTGGATTGCCTCAGGACAATCAAATATGGCGTGGCCTGTTTCCCTCGCTATGGACGCGGAGAAAGAGATAGCCTCCGCTAATCATCCCCAAATACGGTTGCTACAAGTCCCTCTTAAATCAGCCCCGAATCCCCGATGGGATATAGAATGCAAGTGGCAAGTGTGCTCGCCCCAAACTATCGGAGATTTCTCCGCAGTCGCCTACTTCTTCGCTAGGGAACTACAGAAACACCTAAACATACCAATAGGGATAATAAATTCCTCAGTTGGAGGGACTCCTGCCGAGGCCTGGACAAGTATAAGGACCCTGAGAAGTTTGCCGGAATTGAGAGCAATAATAGAGGTTTGGGAAAGATACGAAAGGGAGGTAGAGAAGTGGAAGGAAGAGGGTGAACATAAACCTCATCCCACCCCTCCCTTTGGGATAGGCGCGGAATGGGCACCTTTCTGGCGCCCCGCTGGTCTTTTCAACGCTATGATAGCCCCTTTCACCCGTTTCCCTATTAAGGGGGCTATCTGGTACCAAGGGGAATCTAATGTAGGCAGAGCAAAGGAATATAGCCTTCTTTTTCCCGCTATGATAGAGGGTTGGAGGAAAAGTTGGGGCATAGGAGATTTCCCCTTCCTATTTGTCCAACTCGCTAACCTTGGTCAGATACAACCAGAGCCCCAAGAGAGTGGATGGGCTGAGTTAAGGGAAGCACAAATGGCTGCCCTTAAGCTACCCAACACGGGAATGGCTGTTGCTATAGATATAGGAGAGGCAAACGATATACACCCCAAAAACAAACAGGATGTAGGTAGGCGACTTGCCCTCGCGGCCTTAGCCATAGCCTATAAAAATAAGGTAGTCTATTCTGGACCTATGTTCGAGAGAATGCAAATAGAAGGAAATAAAATTCGCATATTCTTCAAGCATATAGGTAGTGGATTGATGTATAAAGGAGAAACCTTGAAGGGGTTTGCCATTGCTGGAGAAGATAAGAAATTCCGCTGGGCAGAATCAATGATAGAAAATAACACGGTAGTAGTTTGGAATAAGGAGATCCCTCGACCAGTGGCTGTTCGCTACGCCTGGGCGGATAATCCTGAATGCAACCTCTATAATAAGGAAGGGTTGCCAGCAATTCCCTTCCGCACAGATATCCCGGATTATTTAAAGGGGGTTTTGCCTTAGGGAAATATTAAGAAAGAGTTGTTTCAAGGCTTGCATACCAAGCAAGGTGTGTAGCCCTGCTTAATTGCTTCCTCCCTCGTCGTGAAGTAGAGGCGGTTCTTCTCGCTGATTTTTTTGGCCCAAGGGCAATCCAACCTATGGAATTTCTTGGATGATTTATTCCCAACATATTCTCCCTTCCCTTTCTCCAATGGCGGGGAGGATAAGATGGGTTTACAGACATCGCAAGGCTTATATTTATTATCGGTTATCTCCTTCGCCCTCATCTCTACCTTGTTCTTACTCGCTATTGTTTTGAGAAGTGGACAACTGGGAAGATGGTAGATCCCCTTGGATTTATCCACCACGAATCTCCTCTCCCAAAGTCCCCTTTCCTTCTCCATTGCTTCCCTCTGCAATTTTAGGAAGAGATGTTGATATTTCACATTTGGTGGAATGGTCATAACTTGGGCGTAGCCATCCTCAACCATTTTCGCATTGACGAATATCTTGCCTACATAAGCATAGGCAAGGAGTCTTCCATATTTATCGTGGGTCTGCACATCCAACTCCAAACGCACCTTCTTCCCCATTATCAACTTCTCGAGGTGCCCCTTTGCTTCCCTACCATAGGGTTCCTCTCCCAAAGTGGGGTGGTGTAACTCGGGAGCATTTATTCCGATAAGCCTTATGTGTTGCCCCGTCTTGAGGACAAAGGTGTCGCCATCTATCACCCTTGCCACATCCCCCTTTAGGCTCTTTTGCAGGGCGATGAGCCCCGCAACTAAAGCAAAAGCGATAAAGGCAAAAATTATTCGTCTTTTATCCATAAACCTTTTCATATCCTTTACGCCAGGCGCTGAAACTGGAGCGGTTCTTGTAAGCATAAAGTAGGACATCTCCCATCCTCTCGTCTCCCTGCGTCAGCCACCACTGGATTATACCTTCCCGAACGCTCTGAAAAGAAACCCCTATCCCTCTTTCCCATAGTGCGCTCCTCAATTTATCAATCTTCTCCCTTAACCTTTCCTCGCTTTCCATAGGAAAACAACCCAAGGGAGTTTGGGGCTTGGGTATGAAGGGAGCAACAGAAAGATGGAGGGGGAGAATCTTCCTCATCCGCTCGGCGAGCTCGGCTATCTCCAATACATCCTCTATATCTTCCTGGGGTAGACCAATCATAAAGTATAGGCGAGCCCTTTTGAAACCTACCCTCTTAGCCTTTTCCAATGCTTCCCTTAGAGTCTCCTCGTCTATCCGCTTATTTATCAATTCCCTGAGGTGAGGGGAGGCAACCTCGGGAGCGAGGGTTATCGTCTTTTCCCCTCCCTCAGCCATATAGCGGAGGAACTCCTCGCTCAATGCGTCAGCTCGCAGAGAGGCAACGGAGAAGGGAATGCCCTCCTTGTGTAGAGCTTTACCTATCTCCTGAAGCGCTGAGTGGTCGCAAGTAGCCGCTCCCACTAACCCCGCTTTTCTCGCTATCCCCTTCCATCTCAAAATTCCCTCCAATATCTTTCCCAATGACCTCTCCCTATAAGGGGAGAAGAAAGAAGGGATGAGGCAGAACCTACAACCTCGAGGGCACCCCCGAGATATCTCCACGAAAGTTGTTGAGGGGAAACCACTCAAAGGGGAGATGAATTGGGAGGAACCATCATATAAGTCCAGGTTCTTCACCCACCTTCTTTGATAAGTGTTGCTCAAAGAAGGAACGAAGAGTCCTTGAATTTCTGAGAGTAGTTCTAACCTCTCCTTTCTATCTTGTCCTCTCTTTATTGCCTCCGCGATTTCCCTTATCATCTCCTCTCCATCACCTATGGCGAGGGCATCGGCAAATTTGGAAAGGGGACGAGGATTAATCGTGGGGTAGGCTCCACCTACAAGAACTATGGGGTGTCCCTCTTTTCTCTCCTCTCGGAGGAGGGGAATCCCGCTCATCTCCAAAATTCTGAGAAAGTTGAGCGAATCCAGTTCATAAGAGAGGGAAAAGGCCAGACAATGGAACTCCATTGGTAATCTATCTCCTTCAAGAGAGCGAACCTCCTCTCCCTGGAAGAAATATCGTTCGCAGGAAACATCCTCCAACTCGTTCAATTCCCTATAGAGGATGTGCATAGCCAGTCCCCCAGAGCCCACTTTATAGGGGAGGGGAGAGATGAGGAGGAAACGCCATTTAGCCATTTTATAAATCGTTCCCTTCTCCCTCGAGAGAAGTTCCTTCCTTGTCCTTATTAGATAACTTTCCATAGGTATCGACTAATTACAAATAATATGATAAAGGCTAAAAACCATCTTTTCAATTAGAGGGACTTTAAATCAGGATTTGCTTAAAGGCACTCACCTTCATAATATAGAGATATGACCGCGAGGGAAAATCGCTGGCGGATACTCTTTGCTGTTCTCGTTGGCGCGATAATTTGTCCCCTTGATATCAGCATTGTCAACATAAACCTACCCGTTATAGCCGATTTCTTCTCTGTTAATCCATCCCAGGTTGCTTGGGTTTCCATTTCCTATCTCCTTATGCTCACTACCCTTCTTCTACCATTGGGCAGATTAGGAGATATAATCGGCTTCAAAAGACTTTATCTCCGCGGGCTTTTGATTTTTCTCTTTATGTCACTCGCCTGTGGTTTATCCCTCAATTTCCCTATGCTCGTGATATTTAGAACTCTGCAAGCGATAGGGGCGAGTATAACGATGGCCCTTTCCCCTGCTATAATAACCGCTATTTTTCCCAGCGAGGAGAGGGGACGTGCTCTTGGCCTCAACGCTTTGGCAATCGCTCTTGGACTGACCATTGGTCCAAGCCTCGGTGGTTTCCTAAGCGACCTCCTCAGTTGGCGTTCCATATTCTTCCTCAATTTGCCAATCGGCTTGACAGCCTATTCCCTCTGCAGAAGTCTTCTCCCGGACGAGACAGGGGAAAAAGAGGAGTTCGATTCCCTCGGAGCCTCCCTTTCCTTCTCCAGCATTTTAACCTTCCTCCTTTTTATTAGTTGGTTTGAGAAAGTGAATAGGCATCCTACCTTTTTAACCCTTCTCTTGACCAGTTCCTTTCTCTTCGCCTTCTTCCTCTATCACGAAGGAAGGGTTGCCAAGCCCATGCTGGATCTTTCCCTCTTCAAAAACCCCATTTTCTCCCTCGCCCTTACCTCCGCCTTCCTCAATTTCTTCGCACAATACATACTTATCTTCTCCCTCCCCTTTTATCTTCAAAGAGTGCTCCTTCTCTCAGCAGGTCAAGCGGGAGGAGTTATGACCATCCTTCCTTTAACCGTCTTAGTAGTGGCACCTTTTGCTGGCTGGCTCTCCGACAAAATAGGGCACAAATACCCTGTGCTTCTTGGGCTTTCTCTCTGCACCATTTCTGCCCTCCTTCTTACTGTCCTTTCTCCCTCCTCATCAAGAGCCGATGTAGTTTGGCGCCTCGCCCTCCTGGGCCTGGGCACGGGCATATTTCAATCTCCTAACAACAACGCTATTATGGGCTCAGTTGAAAGGACTAAACTGGGAATAGCAGGGGCTGTTCTCGCTACCATCCGCAACGCGGGAATGGTTTTTGGGTTAAGCACTGCCCGTGCGGTTTTTTCCTGGCGTTTTGAAATCTACTCCTCTCTTGACCTCCCCCATCCCTTTTTCCTTTCCCTCAAAGACACCTTCTTCTCCGCTGGGCTTATCTCTTCTCTCAACCTACTTCTCGCCCTTCCAATGCTCCCCTTGAGAAGAAAACTTGACCTTTAAAATAAAGCGAACAAAAATTAGATTGGTATGTTAGCGCCAAGAATATTGAAAAAACTGGAAGAAATGCTTGATAAAGAAAAGGTTGTAAGCGATTGGGAAACACGTTTAACCTATGCCTACGATGCCCAGGTGGAGGAATCCATTCCTTCCGCAGTAGTTTTCCCCCAAAATGAGGAAGAAATAGCAAATGTTATGAGATTGGCTTATGAGGAGGAGTTTTACATCGTCCCTCGGGGTGCGGGAACAGGACTGAGCGGTGGTTCCGTGCCCCTCAAAAATGCCCTTGTGCTGAGCCTGGAGAAGATGAACCAAATCGTGGAGATAAACGAAGAGGACCTCTATGCGGTAGTTCAAGCTGGCGTCATTACCCTTGAGCTACAGAACGCAGTGGAGAAAAAGGGGCTCTTTTACCCTCCTGACCCTGCAAGTGCCAAAGTTTCAACGCTCGGCGGCAATATAGCTGAGAACGCCGGAGGATTAAGGGGATTTAAATATGGTGTTACAAGGGATTATGTGCTCTCTATGAAGGCAATATCTCCTTCGGGCGAGTTCCTGATGTTAGGAGCGAAGACGATAAAATCCGTTTCTGGCTATGACCTCCCTAGTCTCTTTTGCGGCTCTGAGGGAACATTGGGGATAGTCTGCGAGGCAACCTTAAAGCTCCTCCCCCTTCCCGAGGCTTGGTCAGCGATGCTCCTTATTTTCCCCACTTTAGATAAAGCTTCTGAGGCTGTCTCACTCATAATAGCAGAGGGAATAGTTCCTTCCTCGTTGGAGATAATGGATAACTTCACAATAAATGCGGTTGAGGATTATAAGCGTTTAGGCTTGCCCCGTGATGCTGGAGCGATAGTCCTGATAGAGGTAGATGGCTATAGGGAAAGTGTAGAAAGGGAGATGGGGAAGATAGAGGCGCTTCTTCCCAAGATGGGGGCAAAGGAGGTGAGAAGGGCAAGGGAACAAAGCGAGAGAGAAAACATTTGGGAGGGGAGGCGTTCTGCCCTGGCGGCTTTGGCGAGGATAAGTCCCACCACATTATTGGAGGATGTCACAGTTCCTCGTTCACGCCTCTCGAAAATGGTTAGGGAAATTGAAAAAATAGCGAGAAAACATAACTTGCTCATCGGCACATTCGGACACGCAGGGGATGGCAACCTCCATCCCACATTCCTTACCGATTGGAGGAACGAGGAGGAAAGGGAGAGGGTGAAGGTTGCGATAGAGGAGCTGTTCAGCGCCGCTGTGGAATTAGGGGGAACGCTATCAGGAGAGCATGGAATAGGCTTAGTAAAAGCTCCCTTCCTTCCCAGGGAATTCAACCAGGCTACAATTGAAGTTATGAAGGCGATAAAGAGAGCCCTTGACCCGAAAGGACTCCTGAACCCGGGGAAAATTTTCCCCTCCTAAACCTTCCAAAAGGAGAGTGGTGAATACGCCTGCGGATGTACATTTTGCCGATGTGAGAAGTCAATACGACCAGCATGGATTCCCCACGCTAAGCAATCCCCAGAGGTTGCATAAGTTATTTGAGGAAGCGGACTTGGGTTCCTGTATCAGTGAGGGGGATATGGTGGCTATAAAGATTCCCTTTGGCGGTTTAACCCGCCAATACGGCATCCATCCCTTTATAGTGAGCCTTATAGTTGAGGAGGTGAAGAAGAGGGGGGGAATCCCCTTCATAACGGAGACCTATGCCTGGCACTTCGCGATGTCCTGGGGAGCGGGAGCCCCTAGTGGTCTGATGAATATAGCGAGGAAAGGATACACTCAGCTACTTGGTGCCCCTTTGATATTCGCCGACGGGATAAAGGGTGTGCATAGGGAAATCGTCCCCGTCGAGGGCTTAATCCTAAAGGAGGTAGAAGTAGCAGGAGAGATTTACCAAGCGGATGCAATGATAGTCATAAGCCATCTCACAGGACATCCTATGAGCGGATACGCTGCTACCCTTAAGAACATCGGGATGGGTTGCAGCGCCCGTAGGGGAAAGGCTATTGTTCACGCTGGTGCGGAGACGAAGGTTGCTTGGGAGAAGGAGAAATGTATCTTCTGTTTGAGATGCACAAGGGTTTGCGCCAGCAAGGCGATTTCTTATATTGATAACGAGATAAGTATAGATAGAGAACTTTGTATAGGCTGTGGCGATTGCACCTTCTTCTGCCCCACTCACGCCCTAAGGATGGAGGTTATCCATCCCTATCCCGAGAAGTTAGCAAAATTATATAAAGGTGAACTCTGCTCACCTGCTACGGAAATTCAGCAGATAAAGCTGGCCGATGCAGTTAAGGGTATCCTCTCCACCTTTAAGGAAGGAAAGGTTGGCTTTATAAACGATGTTACAAATGTTACTTATGAGTGCGATTGCTCACCCAACGCCACCGTGCCCATAATCTGCGATGTGGGGTTCCTCGCCTCAAAAGACCCTGTAGCCATAGATAAAGCAGCGATAGACCTCGCTATTCAGTCACCCGGTTATCCTGTGGGATTAGCCTCACTGCTTGATGACCTCTCCCCCGGTGTGGATAAGGCAGGAACCCTCTATAAGAAACTACTCCCTCGCGATATATATAGGGAAGATTTCTGGAGAATCCACCTTGAGGCAGCAGCAAAACTGGGCGTTGGTGAATTGGAGTATAACCTGAAGCAGGTAGTATGAAAATAGGGAAAAAACCTGCACAAAAATCTTGCTATATTTTTGAGAAAATGGTATATTTTTTAAAAATATACCATCGGAGGGGTTTGTTATGTTGAGGAATAAAATCTTATTTATAGGAAGCGTTTTTCTTCTATCACTGAGAGTTGCTCTAACCCAGGAGATCCTTATTTTCAATGGCCAGCCACTGAGCGAGTTGAAACTACAAGCCGGTGGGTGGGGTGGTGGAACCCTTGCCGAGTCTAAAGATATAGTGTATCGGGGAATTATCTCCCTCAAACTAATATCTATGAACTACTATGAAGGAGGGAGGATTGATTTCACCACCCCACTTGACCTTAGTTCCTATTTTAAAAATCCCTATGCCTTCCTCCGTTTTCGCGTCTTCCCCACAGTTTCTCCCGTAACCACCTTCCCCGGAGCAGGGGGCTTTATGCCTGGTGCGGGCGGTATGTTCGTGGCACCACCTGGGACGCTGGGAGGGGCACCCGGGGGAGCGCCGGGAATGCCCGGAATGCCCGGAATGCCAGGAGGAGCAGGGGGAGCGCCGGGAATGCCCGGAATGCCAGGAGGAGCAGGGGGAATGCCGGGTTGGACGGGAGCCTACTCTGCCTACCCTCTTCGAAGCTTCCGCATAGTGCTTTACTGCGAGGATGGACTCTTTGTCTCGGAGGGTTTTCCCTTTGAAATGCAGACGGTTATGGGGGAGAGATGGTACTCGGTAGCCATCCCCTTCCAAACTTTCAAGGGGAAGGGCAACGGGGTGGTGAAGAGGATGCTTATCTGCACCAATTCTCCCCAAACCCTATACATAGGACAGATAAGTGTAACTGTTGATAACACACCCATTACTGTCGCCGTTCCCAGTAGGAATATAACTGCAAGGGTCAATACGCTTGTTCGCTTTTATGCAGTTGGTAGTGCCGGCTTATCCACTTTAAGATACACCTGGGACTTCGACGATTCTAACGGTTTGCAGGAGGAGGCAATCGGTCAGGTGGTTTTCCGTAGTTTCCCAAAGGTTGGCGCTTATAATGTGACGGTTACGGTGAGCGACCTTGTGGGCATTAAGAAGCCTGCTCAGGAAAAAATCAAGTTGGAGGTTTTGAGGTAATATGTCAGGACATTCTAAATGGCACAATATAAGAGTTAAGAAGATGAAGATGGACCAACTAAGAGGGAGGCTCTTTTCCAAGTTCTCCCGGGAGATAATGGTCGCAGCTCGCCTTGGGGGAACCGACCCCGAGGTTAACCCTCGCCTCCGTCTCGCCATCTCCAAGGCAAAAGAAGCAGGAATGCCCAGCGAGAATATAGAACGCCTCCTAAAAAGAGCCTCAGGAGCCGCTGAGGATGTCCATTATGAGGAGGTGGTTTACGAAGGCTATGGACCCTCAGGTGTAGCGCTGATAATGGAGGTGCTAACGGATAATAAGAATAGGGCAGCGCAGGAGATAAGAGCTATCCTATCCCGCAATGGTGGGACCCTTGCTGAGGCAGGGAGTTGTTCCTGGTTATTTGAGAGGAAGGGATTACTGCTTATCTCCAAGGAGGAAGCGGAGGAAGACAAGGTATTGGGAGTAGCTATTGAGGCGGGAGCGGAAGATGTGAGGATGGAAGACCCCGATAACTACGAGGTCATAACTTCACCGGAGGATTTAGAGAATGTGAAGGAGGCGTTTGAGAAAGAAGGAGTAAAGGTGGCATCTGCTGACCTCACTTTGCTCCCCAAAACGACAGTGCGCCTTGAAGGGAAGGAGGCGATGACTGTCCTCAGGCTTATGGAGCTCTTGGAGGAGCAGGAGGATGTGCAAAGGGTCTACGCCAATTTCGACATCCCCGACGAGATAATGACCGCGGCAAGCCAGGCAAACACATAAGGGGAACTGTTTGAGGGAAGAGGGTGCTCTCCCCTCCCCCCCTCCCAGGAAAGTCTGGAAAAGATGATAAGAATAAATCAAAAATTAAAAAAGGAGGTGTTTAATGAAGTGTTAAGAGGAACCAGAAAAGGCGGGTTTACTTTAATCTAACTGCTCGTCGTCATAGCCATCATTGCTATTCTGGCAGCGATACTCTTCCCCGTCTTCAGCCAAGCGAGGGAAAAGGCAAGGCAATCCCATTGTTTGTCCAATCTTAAGCAAATAGGGCAAGCGGCGCTGATGTATCTCACGGATTGGGATATGTATGCCCTCCATCAGTGTCAATGGGAAGCGGGGAGAGGTTCCTGGGCAGCTACTCTCCAGCCCTACATTAAAAACTGGGGTGTCTATTGGTGTCCCACCCTGGGTATCCCCGATACTACCGACTGGCCGGATTGTGTGAAGGCTATAGTTCCTCATTACGGGCTCAATGGCTGGGGAACAGCAGAATATTTCACTGGAAGTTCCTGGCCCTGGAGAAGGTATGACGCTCAGAATAACCCCGCTGCGAGATGCTGGTTCATAGATACCATTTATTGGGATAAGTCCGCGGGTAAGGCATACGCTTGGGGCTACTTCACCTTCTGGAATCAATACTCCGCCGCTATAGACCCCACCTGGGACCTCACGGATTCTCGCCATCAAGAAGGATTCAATGTGCTCTTTTTGGATGGACATGTGAAGTATGTGAAGAGGGACCAGGTATGCCAACGGGGTAATTATTGGTATAAATTGGAGTTCTGGGGCAATGTATGGAGTGCCACGGACTGAAAGGAGAGGATGAAAATTGCGAAAAGAAGTCTCCCCTCTTGTATTCATAATCATCCTCATCGTGATTATTGCCGTCGTTGTATTAGTCTACCTAAAGTTCACCGCGGTAAAGGTTAAGAAGCCCCCCGCTAATGTGATGCCTATGCCTAAAATCCCGCCTGGAGCCGGCTTTATAATGCCCCTCATGCCCTCTCTACCTATAACCTTCAACCTTGATACTCAATAGCAGGTAAGGAAAAATTTTGAAGCACTAACAAACTAAACCGCCTTCCCCAAACAAGGGAAGAGGGAAAGTATTTTCTCTTTCTCAAGGGTTAAAAGTTAAAAAGCTTCTGAAAGTATTGCCGACATCTCCTTTTTCTTGTATAAATTTATTCAAAAAGAAGAGCAAGGAGGAAGTGAAACATTATGCCCTTGAAATTGAGCAGGGAAGAACTTGCCGAGGTATTAAACCATGTAGTGCGCCTCACCACATCGCAGAGGACCTTGCCTATACTATCGAATGTCTATGTCTTCCCCAGTGAGGGAAGGCTCCACCTTATGGCTTCAAATTACGAGATGTGGATAGAGGAAGCAATCCCCATAGAAGGAGAGATAGAGGAGTTCCTCGTCAAGGGGAAAACCTTCCAAGAAATCGTTTCTTCCCTGGAGGGTGAGGATATTGACCTTTCGATGAGCGAAGATAAGCTCTACATCTCCTCTGGTAAGACGAGTTATGAACTTGAAATATGGAAGGAAGAGTTTCCCACTCCCCCTGCTGAGGAGTTCGCCAAGCATTTCACCTTTACTGGTGAGCAATTGAAGACGGGATATTCAAAGGTATCCTTCGCTGTGGCGAGGGAAGATATCCGCCCTGAATTCACGGGAATTCTCTTTGACGCTAAGGAGGGTTATCTCAATTTCGTTGCTTCCGATGCCTCCCGCCTTGCCCTCAAACGCTTCCCCTACGAGGGAGAAGAATTTCAATTTCTCATTCCAGAGAAAGCCTTTGGGGAGGTCGTGCGGATGGTTGAAGACGAAGACGAGGTCATAATAGGACACAATGACCTAATAGCGATAACAGGTAGGAGAGAAGGAATACCCAGGTTCCGACTCGTTTCCCGAGCAATAACGAGAAAATTTCCCGCTTATGAGAAAGTAATCCCTGAGCGGGGTAAGGTTCAATTAATGACGGAGAGAAACCTCTTCATAAAGGCGCTGAGCCGAGCGAGGATAGTGGCAAGGGAAAATATGGAAAGGGTCAAACTGGGGATAGAAAGGGAAAAGATAATCGTCTCTGCCGAGGCGCCAGCTATGGGGAGATTCCAGGAAGAAATCCCCGCTATGGTGGAGGGGGGAAAGGAGAGCTACTTCTTCAATGTCCAATTCCTGTTGGAGGGTTTGAGGGTCATAGATGAAGAGAATGTGCGTCTTACGCTGGGTGAACCTACCCAAGCAGCTAAGATGGAGAAAGGAGAGGGGGAGGACTGGGTCTATGTCGTTATGCCTATGCACCCCGCTTAATGTTCATAAGGAGGTTAACCCTTCGCTCCTTCCGCAACTTTGAAGAAATTCGGCTTGAGTTTCCCAAGGGGATAACATTAATAAAAGGTGGAAATGCCCAAGGTAAAACTAATCTCTTAGAGGCGCTACACTTTCTCTCCACCTTTAAATCCCTTCGGGCGAGGGAGGACGCTGATATGATAAACTATGGGGCAAAAAAAGCCTATATAAGGGGGGAGATAAGTAGAGAGGGGAGAATTTTCATTATAGAATCGTATATCAGCGAGGAGGGAAAATCCGTAAAGGTGGATTATAAGTTCAGGAAGGTGGGGGAGGCTATGGGGAAGTGTGTTTCAATTCTTTATAGGGACGAGGATAAGGACATAATAAGGGGGGAGCCTTCCCTAAGGAGGGATTTCCTTGATGAGGAACTTTCCCTTATATTTCCCCGATATAGGGATGCCCTCTCCTCCTTTAAGAAGGTGCTCGCCCAGCGAAACGCCCTCTTAAAAATGAATGCATCTTCTGGGGAGTTGGAGCCATGGAACCAGGAATTCGCCCAGCTCTCGAGCATCCTTATAAAAATTAGGGAAGAATTCATAACCGATATTCTCCCCTACTTCCAAAGCGTTCATTCACAGTTTACCGAGGGGAAGGAAAAAACATCGCTTGAATACCTTAGAACAACCGGTAGGGAGAAGGAGGAGATTTTGGAGGATTTGGAAAAAGCGGAAGCGGAGGAAAGGGAGAAAGGGATGAGCCTCTTAGGACCTCAAAGGGACGACATATCGATCAAGATAGATTCAATGAATGCGAGATACTTCGCCTCCCTGGGGCAGGTGAGAACTCTTGCCCTCTCTCTCCGGCTGGCTCAGCTCCTTTATTTGAAAAATTTACTCGGCGATTCCCCCGTTTTTCTCCTTGATGACCTCTCCTCCGACCTGGAAGAGGAAAGGAGGAAAAGGGTAGGGGAGATATTAAAGTTAGCGGAACAGAGTTTCGTTGCCACTACTCAAAGGGAACTTTTCCCCCTCCCCGCTTCCAAGGAATTAACCATTAAGAAGGGGACCGTGCTGGAGAACTGACGCTATACTAATATTAGACCTAATCAAGCGAAATCTGGTATAATTATAAAGTTTATGGAAGATCTCCTATTTTCTAAACCGGTGCTCATATTTAGAGGGGATACGCTGAGTGTCCTCAGGGATTTGCCCTCTGGCTTCGTTGACACTGTAATAACCAGTCCCCCCTACTACAAGCAAAGAGTCTATGGACATCCTGAGGAAATAGGGCAAGAGGAGGGAATAGAGGAGTATGTTGAGAATTTAACGAATGTCTTTAAGGAAGTGAAGAGGGTTCTCAAGAGAGGGGGTGTATTGTTTCTTAATATAGGGGATAAGTATATAGAGAAAAGATTGCAAATGGTGCCGGAACGAGTTGCTCTTTCCCTGATGAAAGACGGCTGGGTATTGGTAAACAAGGTGATATGGCAGAAGCCCAATGCTATGCCCTCTCCCTTTATCACAAAACTTTGGAGGAACTAATAGGAATGGAAGTGGTGGATAATATAAGAAGGGAAAAGCCGAGAAAAGGTTGGCTAAAAGGAATTGATAGCAAAAAAGGGGTGGGTTTGGTAGCGTGGGAGGATGGAGAAGAGGAGTTGATGAGGTTGAACCCACCCGAGGAGGAAAATGAAAAGGAAATTGCCTTCCTCTGCCCAATTTGTGGGGAGGAATGCGAGAAGGTTTACGGGGAGGAGATAAAATGGCGCTGCCCATCTCACGGATATCTCCCTTGGGAAGGGCAATTCCCCAATCCAGAATATCCGCCCGAGGACGAGTTGTCTCTCTACCAAAGCGAGCTTTTCACAAGCAAGCCTTCCCTCTTCCCCACCCTTTTTGAGATTGGAAAAATAAGCGAGGAATAACGACCAAGGAGATGGATAGATATTTCGGCTACAAGGATACGGCGGGACATTGGCTTAGGAAGGATAGCGGAAGATGGGGGAAAGGGGGGTCAATCCCTTCTCCCAGCGATTGGGACAGGTTGAAAGAATTACTTCGCTTCCCCCCTATTTATGACAAATGGCTAAAGGAGGTCCATTTGACCTTACAGACCGTAAGACCTCACCCCAGGGGAAGAAACCCCGGCGATGTGTGGAGCATCAATCTACAACCCTTATCACTCCCTCACTTCGCCCCTTTCCCTGAGGAACTCGTGGAGAGAAGTATAAAATTAGGTTGCCCTCCCAATGGCGTTGTGCTGGACCCCTTTGCCGGCTCGGGAACGGTTGGCAAGGTAGCAAGGAAATTAGGACGAAAAGCAATTTTGATAGAAATTGAGGAATTTGAGCGCAGATATTTTGATTTTATCCTCTGGATTTATGATAAGGTCTTAAGGCACCCCAATTCTTCTCCAATCGGCGCAGATATGCTCTATGAAACAGCGGACGCCTTCTTACATATTGATGTTAAGACCTCAGTAATAACTAATACCGCCGACTATAAGGGAGTGGTTAACATAGGACAAAATCAAACATCTCTGATACATATAATACACAAGCAGGGGGATAAGCCGATTTACGCTATTCTACTTATATGTATCCCTTGTCTTCATCCGGATAGAAGCCAGGCAGAGATAACACGCATAGATGAACGGAAGCACCGCCTGCCTATCCATTTCAGAATGGGAGAGGATTTTTAAACCCCATTATGCAAATAGCGGACATATTAACCCATATGGGGCGATTTATTGCCGAGGTAATAGATTCCCTGGGATATGGAGGGATAGCTCTTCTTATGGGGATGGGTGCTATGGGGATTCCCCTGCCTTCCGAGGTGATAATGCCCGCCTCAGGAGCGCTCGTTGCCCAGGGACGCTTTAATCTATTGTGTATAACCTTCTCAGGAGCGTTGGGAACCTTGTGCGGTTCCCTCATATTTTATTCCCTCGGCAGATACATTGGGAGAGGCTTCGTCCTTCGCTACGGACGATATATCCTCCTTTCCCCCAAGGAACTAACCATTGCGGAGAGATTCTTCCTCAAATACGGCTGGATTGCCCTGTTTCTTGGGCAGATGATTCCCCTGCTTCGCGCTTATATAGCTCTCCCGGCAGGTATAAGCAAAATGAAGATTCGGCTTGTGGGGGTTACCTGCTTTCTTGGCGCTTTGGTCTGGTCTTTCACTCTGGGCTTTCTGGGTATGAAATTGGGAGATAACTGGGAGCGGATAGAGCCTTATTTCAGACAAATAGATTATCTTGTCCTCTCCATCCTTTTTCTTCTGATCATCTTTGCAATATGGTTACGCGTAAGAAAAAGCTCTTTGACCTAACCCTTTATCTCTTGATAGGATTTTCAAGAGGATGAACCCTCCCAAATTATCCATAGTCATCGTAAACTGGAACGCTGGCGAATACCTTTCCCATTGCTTGGCTTCCATTTACCAGCAGGGGATGGAGGTAGAGGTTATCCTCGTGGATAACGCCTCAACCGATGGAAGCGCTCAAAAGGCTAAGGAAGAGTTTCCCCAGATAAAGCTTTTGCAGTTAGAGGAGAACAAGGGTTATTCAGCGGGATGCAATATTGGGGTAAAGGAAGCAAAGGGAGAATTCCTCCTCCTTCTGAACCCCGATGTTATCCTCCTTCCCCATTGCCTTCCCCGTCTCCTCCAATTTGCCGAAGTCAATTCTTCCGTGGGCGCAGTCGCACCAAAATTGCTCAACCCAGAAGGAAACCTCCAGCCTTCCATCCGAGGCTTCCCCTATCCTCTTTCTCTCTTCCTTTTACCACTTTCCTACATCTTCCCTTCCAGTAAGCCCATCAGCAGATATAGAATGACCTTCTTCAACTACGAGGAAATAGCCGAGGTAGAGCAACCGATGAGTTCCTGTCTTCTGGTAAGGCGACAGGCTTACGAGGAAATAGAGGGGATGGACGAACGATTCCCCCTCTACTTCAACGATGTGGATTTCCTTTATAGGCTTAAAAAGAAGGGTTGGAAAATCTTCTTCCTCCCCAAAGCAAAAGCGGTTCATTTTCTCGGTGGTAGCACATCCTTGCTTCCCAATCTTCGCCGGCTTTGGCTCTCCTATATGGGACTTGTAAATTTTTACAGAAAGCATTTCCCTCTTTTGCTTCCCCTTGCTTATCTATCCCTAATTACCTTACCTCTACGGGCCTTGCTACCTAAAAGGGGGCAAAAACATTTCTTAGTATTCCAACCTTTAAGAGAATATCAAGGAGGTCCACCCTTATCTGTTGTGCTAGTTAATTGGAACGCCGGTGAATATCTCCCCCAATGTCTCTCCTCAATATTTGGACAAGGCATAGATTTGGAGGTCATACTGGTTGACAATGCCTCAACTGATGGAAGTGAAAGGGAAGCCAAGAAGCAGTTTCCCCAGATAAAGCTTTTGCAAATGGGAAAGAACAAGGGCTATTCCGCAGGATGCAACGCTGGCATAAAATTAGCGAGGGGAGATTTCATCCTCATTCTCAACCCCGATACCGTGGTCCTACCGGGAGCATTCTCTCAGCTTCTGGAGTTCGCTAAAAGAAATCCCGGGGCAGGGATAATTGGTCCTCAGTTGATAGGTTTCGATGGGAAAGTGCAAATGTCCTGCAGGCGATTCCCCTCCTATGAAACCGGATTATTTAGGGGAACCTTCCTTGAACGCCTTATGCCTAAAAGTAGGACACTTTCTCGCTACCTTTTGAGCGGTTGGGACCATTCCACGCCTCGCACGGTTGACTGGGTCTCGGGAGCAGCGATGCTTCTCCGAAGAGATTTCCTCCAGGAAGCGGGACTATTTGATGAAACATTTTATATGTATTGCGAGGATGTGGATATGGGTATGAGGGCAAAGGAATTCGGGTGGAAGGTAATGTATTGTCCCTATGCAAAGATAATACATCGCATAGGGGGGAGTAGTGACAAAAAGGTCGTTCCTATGTTAGTGAAATTCCATCTAAGCCATTATCTTTTCTTCAAGAAACATTGGGGATGGCGCACAAGCCTGTTAGGTGAGCTCCTGCTCATCTTGGGGCTATTAGCAAGGACATTCCTTTTAATCCTCAAGAATCGCCTTGATATCTTTATCAATATGTTGAGAAGTAAGTAAAAACTGAGGGATTGGAGAATCCTTTGAGAGAGATTCAGCGTTTTCCCTCTTTCAGCGCCCTCCGGGCTATCTGCCATCTACGGACATCAAGGGATTCACCCGTGTGCTCATCTAAGAACTCTCCTATAGCGGTGCTTATCGGTTGAATATCTTGGATAAAGCGAAACCTCTCATCAGCGGGTAAAACCCATAGATAGCGGGCATCGTCTATCCCCTCCCGCACAGCCTCCAAGGCGATAGTGGGGAGCGGTCCATCGGGAGCGGGGAGGGCATAGTGCCAACCCGTATGTTCTCCGGCAATGGCTGCCTCATAAGGGTCCTTCCCCCCGCCTGGCCACTGGAACGCCCATTGGGAATAACCCTCAGCTCCGCATCTCTCTAGGAATAAGCCAAAGACGAACCTGTCCAGCTTAGCAAACCATCCTGTTGAGCCGAGATTGTAAAGCCATAGACGGTCTTTGGATTTTCGGGTGTGTTCAATCATTTCAGGAGTGATGAAATTGTAGACCCTCATATCTATTATTTCGTCGAAGCGAGGCTGACCCATTAAATGCACTCCTCCGTGCATAGAGTTATCCGTTACCGAAGTCAGAACACCCGCTTCCTTCGCCAAGCGGTAGAAGCGCAGAGCTTCTTGACGCCTCTCTGGACTATTTCCTATTTCATCCACACAAGCGAAGGCAAGTGTAAATCCTCTTTCCTTCGCCCACTTGTCTATCTCCCTACAAGCTTGACGATAGAATTCAGCAAAGGCATCAGAGGCAAGGTCTAAATTGAACTCTCGGGAAATCCACCAGGAGTGGAGACTCTCCGCTCCCGGATACTGGAGGGGAACCTTGGGGGAAAAGAAATTCGTCTCTCGGCCAATGCGGAATAGGTCGTCAAGGGAGTAAAGGTCGTGCCCCCAATGCTCTAACTTGAAATCGTAAAGGATGTTGCTTTCTCTCTTCACCATTTTGGGCATAGGGTAAATGGATACCATATTGCACCCGTATTCCCTCAACAAGATGAATTGATGGCGTATCTGTTTTAGGACGCTCTCAAGTTCCTTAGAATAATAGCCGTTCCATCTGCTATCAAGCGCCCACCAAAAACCATATCCCTTAGGCGAAGGTGGTAATTGTATGGGTAAAACCCTTAGAAGAAGTCCTATCTCCGTTGGCTCGCTTGATTTCATCTCCACTTTAATATTCCCCTTATAGAAACCAGCGGGCGTATTGGGCGGTATGTAGAAGTTTAGCCAGAATGTGCGAGTTTGGTCCTGAGGAATGTCTATCTCCGAAAGTTTCTCTAAAAAAGGTGGCAAGCGCTGAGGTATGCGAACTATCCTTACATCTATACAATAGGAGGGGATGGTGACCTTTTCACCCACGAGGTCGCTAACGCTAACTCGCACCCCCCTTTGATGTTGTATAGCCCATAAGGAGATGGTGAGGGGCTCATACTCACCCGGGGAGGCGAAGATGCGGAGAATGGGAGCGATTTCCCCAGGGCGAGGCCTTCCCTTTAGGGAAACCGCTTCAAGATAATGACGGGAGAAAACAACATACCCCCGTTTTTGCCAAAGACTTATGTTTACATCCGGGCTTAGCTCCTCAGCTACGGTTGGCACTGTTTCTGGGACATCCCTCGGTGGCCTGCTACCAACAACTTGATAGGCAGGTGGAATCCCCACTTTGAGGAGCACTGCGGATGATTTCCCACCCCTCTTTGGGACATCTCCCCAAGGGCTCGCTACTACCTCCAAAGACGATTTGCTCTGGACAAGGGGGACCCCTTTTTGCCCCTCCAATTCAGCAGAAAGAATATATCGCCCCTCTGGAAGCTTTGATTTTAGAGTAAGCCCCAGGATCCCCGATTTAAAGGGCTTGCTCCACTCAACTTGGGTTTCCCCTTTAGCATCAAGAAGTTTTAACTTGAGATTCAAAATCTCGCCCTTAACTTGGTTAACCTTAACTTCTACGGGAATTATGTTCTCATCCTGCCAAAGAGTCTCGCGTAGAACGCGAAACTCCAGGAGTGGCATATACAGTTCTATTTTTAAATCGTCCAGGAACTGGATGGTAGGCACGGTATCGGGGCTAATAGCACAGTGGAGGTCCATTTCTGTTATATCTTTGTGAGGGATGTAGCCAATTGCTTGGAATTTCCTCCATTCACCTGGCTTGCCCAAGACCGTTGTGCTTAGAACATCTCCAAGGAAGAGGCTGTTGCCTTCCTCATCCCTGCCGAAGGTGCGTAAGCGTATGCTTATCGGTCTGACAGCGGAACCCTTCTCAATATACACCCAACCAGATAAAAGCACTCTCTCCCCTTTGTATTTCCTCGCCTCAAGCGAGATGGCACCATTGAACACAAGGGTAACCTCCTCGCCAATAATGGGCTGGGTATTTATCTCCAATGCCTGTCTTCCCGTTTTTGCGTGCTTATCTGAAAGGCGAATACACTGGCTTACATCATCCTTCCTTTCCGGATAAAAGCCAAGCGACCAACCCAAAAGACTACCCTCTTCAAAGTCACCATTCACCATAAACTGCTGACTGTATAGCACAATGGGGGCGACAAGCAAAATTTTTAATGACAAGAAAAAACGCAATCTTCTTCACCTCTTTTAATGATTTAGACAAGAACTTCAAATATTTGTGACAAGAGGGAATAACCACCCTCTTTATTTTCTCCTTTCCCTCTTGCCTTTAATCCTTTCTATTCTCTAAACTTTGTTAGCCAATGGCTACATCAACTTCTCCTGTCTCACAAGTGAAAGTCTTCTCTCCGAGGGCAATCCTTATAGGAACGCTCCTCATCCCTCTCAACATCTACTGGATAACGGTTATGGAAGTGCGTTGGTATACCCTTGACAGTTCTTGCCTTCCCCTATTCATCACTCCAGTGTTCTTCCTCTTTCTTCTCGCCCTTCTAAACCTTTATATTATTAATAGAGGAGCGCTCCATCCCATCTCCATCTTTTTCCTCTTCTCCTTCTTTGACCTGCTATTTTTCATCATATTTGTTTATCAAACATCCCTTCGCCTTTACCAGATAGCCCTATTCCTACTCGCCTTTGATTATTTCCTTTTTCTTTTACCCCGCCATTTAAACATAACTCCCCTAACTGGCAGGGAGCTATTGGTCATCTACATAATGTTAGTAATATCAACCGCTATAGGAGGAACCGATTCACTTCAATATCTCTTCGGATTGCTCGGTTACCCCTTTAAATTCGCTACTCCAGAAAATAGATGGGCGGAGACGATCCTTCCCTACCTTCCCAAATGGCTATTCGTATCCAACAAGGAGGTTCTTGAGGCATTTTACGGAGGAGGTGCGAGGGAATATTTACTTCAACATCTTCACATTTGGGCAAAGCCCCTCTTTTACTGGAGCATATATCTCCTCGTTCTCGTCTTTATGATGCTCTGCCTTAATGTTATGGTGAGAAGACAATGGACGGAGGTGGAGAAGCTTTCTTTTCCCATAATCCAGTTACCACTGGAAATAGCAAGAGGTGGAGCAGAAATCCAGTTTTTGAGAAATCGCTTATTATGGACGGGCTTCGCCATCGCCTTTACCATTGGCTCAATAAACGGCATTGCCTCCCTCCTTCCCTACATTCCCCGCATACCTGTTAGCGCTTGGGACCCTGCAAACGACCTCGGGCAATATATAACAACTCACCCCTGGAATGCCATAGGTTGGACACCCCTTTCAAAATATCCTTTCGCCATAGGGCTTGCCTTCTTTATCCCAGCCGATTTGTCCTTCTCCTGCTGGTTCTTCTATGTATTCCGCAAGTTTCTTCAAGTAGCGGGCAGAGCTACCGGTTGGGAAGGAACTATGCGCGGCTTTCCCTTCTTCAATGAACAGGCATCGGGAGCGTGGCTCGCTATTGCCTTAGTAGCGCTCTGGGGAACAAGACGATTCCTTTGGGAGGTTATAAAAAAAGCATTCAGAAGAGAAATGGACGATCCCCAGGAACCCATATCCTATCGCACAGCGGTCATAGGCTTTCTCTTAGGTTGGATATTCCTTTTAATATTCGCTTTTAAAGCTGGGATGGCGGTTTGGGCTTCCCTCGTCTTCTTTAGCATCTACTTTCTTCTCGCTATAGCTATGACGAGAGTCAGAGCGGAGCTGGGCACACCTCATGAAATTTATTTCGTCAACCCTGAGAATATAATGGGAACACTTTTAGGTTCTCAAGTGATAGGAAAGCAAAACGCTATTCCCCTCTGGTTCTTCTATTGGCTTAATAGGTGTTATAGAACCCACCCTATGCCCAACCAGTTGGAGGCTTTTAAGATTGGAGAGGTGGCGAGAATCTCCCAGAGAGGCATATTTTTTGTCATCTTCTTCGCCACTTTCATATCGCTCCTCGCAACTTATTTCTTCAATTTGCTCATTTGCTACAGCGAAGGAGCAAGGGCAAAGTGCATAGGCTTTAAGGACCAGGCGGCGTGGGAGGGGTTTAACCATCTTAACAACTGGCTTAATTATGGGAAGAATGTGGAAAAGGAAAGCGTCCTCGCTTTTTTAGTGGGATTCTTCTTTGTCTGTCTACTTCGACTTGCAAGGTGGCACCTTTGGTGGTGGCCTTTCCATCCCGCTGGTTATGCCTTAGCGGTCTCATTCGCAATGGATTACTTCTGGTTCTCCTTCTTCATATCCTGGCTCTTGAAGGTAATCCTTCTCCGAACCGGTGGGATGAAGCTCCATAGAAAGGCTATACCCTTTTTCCTCGGCTTAATCTTGGGGGACTATGTTATCGGTTCACTATGGGGAATCCTTGGTCCCTTCGTCTTCCAGCAGAGGATCATTTTCAAGACATTTATATAAGTTTGGAAGGATGGGAAATATTTGAGGATATTGAGGGGCTTTTCCTGCTTGCGCACACCGAAAAAGAGCATTTTCTTTTCCAGTATTCAAAAATTTCCCCAATGATTATTGACGGATTTTCAAGGATGATATAAAAATTTAAGTAAATTAACCGATTAATAAAGGAGGCTTACAGCTTTTGGCCACTTTGAAGGACATTGCTAGGGAAGCAAGGACATCTGTTGCGGTGGTCTCCAAAGTCTTGAACGGAAGCAAGACCACCGCAACCTTTAAAGAAGAAGTTAGGGAGAGGATATTGGCTGTTGCCAAGAGACTTGGCTATCGTCCTAATGTCCTCGCAAGAGGGCTACAAAAAGGGAAAACTTATACTATAGGAGTGGTCCTGACCTATCCTTCCCCTGCCTTTCTGAGCAGTTTTATGGCTTCCCAAATAATCTCGGGGATATGGG
>CALITO010000045.1 GCA_938041455.1 uncultured bacterium
TAGAAGGAGATTCTCAAGTTAAATGGCTAATAAAAGATGGTTTCTTTTCACTTTTCCTAAAGCTATTTATTCCAAAGGAAAGGGAGGAAACCGCTGAGGAGGAGAATGTTGTTTTCCTTTTCCCTTTATTCAACAAAACCAACGCTTCTAAAACTGGAGAAGGAAAGGTAGTCACTTTCCTTCTCCAGTTTTATTTCTATTAAAGTGCCTTCCTTCTCCCTCCAAGTTGAACTTCCCGATAAATCCACAAGTGAACCTGGCTTCTCCCTCTCGGAGGAGCTTTATTCCCCAGGTTGGATACAACAAAATTGTGTAATCCATCCCTCTGGCTTCCTCGTCCTCCTTCCCAAGGAAATCCAAGGGCTTGCTTTCGGCACTCTTTATCCCCTTTCCATCCAATCTCCCCTCTGGGATAAGATCACTATAAGGGGAGCAAATGATTACTGGTGGGCTTCCAATGACATCGTCCAATTCCAAAAAATCCTCGCTGGGGAACTCCCTTTATCTTTCCTCTTCTCCGCTTGGGCTTACTCCGAGCCCAACGCAATCCACGCGTGGTGGATCTCCTGGGAATACTCCATCGGACTGCGCTTCAACCTCACCAATCAAGGGAGGCTACTTGTGGAAAGGTATATGCCCGATGGTTCATATGAGCCCCTCAAGATCCTCACTTTACGCCAAGCGCAGGAGCCCATCCAAGGCTGGTTTACCTTTTGGTGTTCCTCAATTGAACTTACGGACCGCTATATCTTCCTCTTCTTCGGAGAAGAGTGCCCCCATTTAATCGTCCCCAAAGAGGGGTTAACTTCCATCTCGTCCTCCAAATTCTATTTTTGGACTGATACTCGCCAGTTATTTAAATACTCGGACCTATCCTATACCTATCCCGCATTCACCCTCTCTCCCATCTTCACCGCCCCCTATGTCCCCACTATGACCCCAGAGATGTATGTAGAGGGCGGTCCTTCTAATAACCCTCCCGCGATTTACCTGCGAGATAAAGAGGACTTCGCCAACTGGACGCCCTCCGCTGGGGCGGATATGAGAGTTAAAATCTACCTGGGCGTAGGTTCTTGGGCGAGAAGATTTAAAGTAACCTTCCCTCCTTCGCTTGATGCGACATCCCCCACCCCAAGCGATATTACCTCAAAGACGCTTTACCTCTCCCTCACCCGCAGTATTGATATTAGTGAGGAGACCGCAAGGATAAGATTGAAGGATCCCGACCTCTCCCTTTCCCCCTCTCGCCACCTGCGGTTCGGCGTTAAATGGAATACAACCGCCCTCTTTTCAGGCTATCTGCTTGAGCCAGATGCGAAGGAAGTCCGCTGGGGAAGAGAGTGGGAACTTCCCGCAGATGGTATCGCATTCAAATTGAGGAATACATTCCTTCCGCCAGGCACAGCCTACGATGGGGTCTCCCATCGCCTCGCCGTCCAAGATATATGTAATTATGCTGGAATAGAAGTGGAATTAGCATCCGACCCCCAAAACATCACCCTCCCCAAAGGGACACCCGAACAAGAATTCCTCTGGCAAACCGAACAGGGGACATCTTGCCTCGAACTACTACAACGCATAATTGAATTCTCCGGCTGGCAACTCCTCTCCTCTTATTCCCTCGATGAGGATGGCTATCCTACTCATAAGCTCATCTATCGTCCTCTCCCTGATCCTTCTTCAACGCCTGCGGTGGCGAAATTTTGGAAGACGACCAAGGAAGCGGAGGAGAACAACGGCATCGCTATGCTGGAATATAAGGAAACTACCCAGCCACCAGAGGCAAACGAAGTCTGGGTTTGTGGGATGGATTACGCGGGCTACCCTATCTGCGCCTTCCTCATCAACACAAATAGCCTAAACAATCCCTCCCATGAGGATTATATCGGCTTCCGAAAGCGGATAGTGGAAGTCAATGCGAGTCTTAATACTGCTTCCGCAGTCCAAAGGAGATTGAACAACTTGGAGAAGAAGATGCATACGAAAAGGCGTTATGAGTGGGCAATGAAGGGTATAGCAAACATCTTCCCAGGCGATTATGTGGAGATAGACGGTGTAGAGGGGAAAATCAGGGTGGAAAGAATAGAAGTAGAATGGAAAGGTTGGGAGGAAAACCCGCTGAGTTGGTTTTGGGGGATATCTGTTCTTTAAATTTGATTTCCCCAGGTGTTAAAGATATACTTTTAAAAAAGGAGGGATAAAGAATGAGAGAATGCAAGATAAACGAAAATCTTGCTCGTTGTAATTGCACATATGAGCCTTGCCCCCGGAAAGGGATATGCTGTGAGTGCCTGCACTATCACCTTTCCCATAAGGAACTGCCGGCTTGTTTCTTTCCTCCAGAGGTGGAGAGAACTTATGATAGAAGCATAAGAAGATTTTTATCTCTTCATAAAAATTTGCTATGAAGGAATTTAGAAGTCTGGTAAATACCATCAAAAGGATAAGGAAGGAGTGCCCCTGGGACAGGGAGCAGACACACTCTTCTATCAGGAAGTATCTTCTGGAGGAATGTTTTGAGGCAGCGGAGGCGATAGACGAGGTTAACGATCCCAAATTGAAAGAGGAATTGGGGGATATCTTGATCCAGGTGATTTTCCATTCTATCCTTGCTGAGGAAAGGGGAGCCTTCAAATTGGAAGAAGTGTTGGGTGAGACGAGAGAGAAGCTTATCCGCAGGCATCCCCATGTATTTGGGGGGAGAAACTTGCACAGTGGTGAGGAAGTTTTAAGACAGTGGGAAGAGATAAAGGAAAAGGAAGGCAGGAAATCGGTGCTTTCGGGCGTGCCAAGGTTGTTGCCCGCCTTATTGAGAGCTTATCGGATAACGGAAAAAGCAAGAGCGGTGGGTTTCGATTGGGAAGACGCAGGGGGGGTATGGGGGAAAATTGAAGAGGAATTGAAGGAATTAAGGGAAGCGGCAAGGGAGGGGAAGAATTTAGAGGAAGAGATTGGGGATGTTCTCTTCGCCCTCGTCAATCTCTCGCGCCATCTTGGTATAGACCCTGAGTCAGCTCTACAGAAAGCTACAGATAGATTCGTAAGAAGGTTCTCCTATATTGAGGAGAAGACGCAGAAAAGCGGGGTTAATTTGCGTGATATGAGCTTAAGGGAAATGGACATTTTGTGGGAAGAAGCAAAGGAAGAAGAAGGAGATGAGGAGAGGGATAGCGGATAGCCCACTACATTATGGTTCCTGTCCCCCATGGCTGTTTGAGAGAATGAAGAGGTTGGGGAAGGGAATAATAGAGGGAATCGCAGAGGAATGGGGTGGAGAAGAGATCCTACGAAGGTTGTCTGATCCCTTTTGGTTTCAAGCTCTCGGTTGTTTGCTCGGCTTCGACTGGCATTCCTCGGGGCTTACTACTACCCTCTGCGGAGCTCTTAAAGAAGGGATTAGAGGATTAGAAAGTGATTTAGGACTTTGGATTGCTGGCGGAAAAGGCAAGACCTCCCTCAAGACACCAGAGGAGATAGAGAGAGTGGGAGATAAAGAGGGTATAGAGGTAGGACACTTGATATATGCTTCAAGGATGTCCGCGAAAGTGGATAACTGTGCCCTTCAGGATGGCTACCAGATTTACCATCATACCTTTGTCTTCACAAGGACGGGGAAATGGTGCGTCGTTCAGCAGGGAATGAACGAGCTTACCGGATATGCTCGCCGCTATCATTGGCTAAGTGATGAACTCTACGATTTTGTTTGCGAGCCTCATTCCTCAATCGTCTCCCAAAGAAGGGAAGAGAGAGTATTGAATATGGTGGCAAGGGAAAGCGAGGAAGCGAGACAAGTATCCTCTTCCTTGGCTGGTGAACATCCGGAGAAGATACTTGGAGAAATAGCAAGGATAGAGAGATTGCATCTTCCCCAAGAGCACTCCGTTATTATAAGAAAGGAAAGCCTCAGGAAAGTCCTTCTTAAAACTTATGAGAGAAAGCCGAGGGGATTTGAGGAACTTCTTGGGATTCAGGGAGTAGGACCCGCCACTATAAGGGCACTCGCCCTCCTCTCAGAACTTATAAGCGGAGCTAAACCCTCTTATGATGACCCTGTCAAATTCTCCTTCGCCCACGGAGGAAAAGACGGTCATCCTTACCCAATTAACCGAGAAACATATGATAAGTCCATAGAGATATTAGAACGAGCAATTAGGCTTGCGAAATGGGGTAAGAAGGATAAGTGGGAGGCGTTAAAGAAACTTGCTCAATTTTATAAATAAAGTTTCATCTTACTGGACAGAGACGGTTTCAAAACTTATAATGATAGTTATGAAAATTGCACAGGTGGCGAGGTTCTGAAGATGATTTGTCCTCACTGTGGAGCAGAGATTTCCGATGATTCCCGCTTTTGTCCCGAATGCGGAGCTCCCTTACAAGAGGAGTTAAGTGGGGCAGAAGAATTGGCAATGGAGAGGGAGGTCTACTCCCTTTTAGCCACTGCTAACCTTTACAGAATAAGAGGGCTCTGGCAAGAAGCGGAGAACAAGTGCATTGAGGTGCTCCGCCGCTATCCCAATAACCCCACTGCTCATTCCCTCCTGGGAGATATATACGCCGACCAGGGGAGATGGGAAGAGGCAAGTGAATGGTATGAATTGGCAGTGGAGCTAAGTCCTGCTTCTACGGTGGATAGGAAAAAATTAGAAAGGGTAAAAGATATATTAGAGGGAAGAGAAAAACGAGCAAAAGAGAGGATGGTTAGCTGGGGAGCGGTGGCTTTCGCCTTTATGACGATTTCCTTCGCCATATTCCTCTTCTTCCGCTGGCGAGAGGAAAAGGCATATATTCATTTCTCTCGACCACAAGTTTTATCAAACGCGCCCTCCCCATCTACCCCTTCCATCCCCTTGCCCCAAGAGAGCCCCCCTACCCCTCCTATATCTTTTACACCCCAAGAGGAGAATATCTGGCAAAGCATATTAAAGGGTAATCTCCAAGGAATTGAAGGGCTCAAGGTGACAGTTGACCCCCTTTATCAGAGGGCAATAATAGATGTTTTCTCCCCTATCCCCTTCAATTCATCGGAAATAGCGAGCTTTTTGATAAGGACAGGGCTTCCCCTCCTCCAGCTTGCCGCGGGGGCAGATAGGATGATAAACCACTTCACCTTGCGGGTCATCGCACCCCTTGACTCTTCCCCTGAACTTGCTTTTCAAGGCGATATAACCCGAGCAGAGCTCAGCCAGGCTACGACGGACACCTTCCTTCAATTATTTCAGAATATCTGGCTCCATCCTTCCCTTAACCAGCGCCTGTAACCCCTGCTTCTTGCCCTACCATTCTCCCACTAGGGCAATTTTAAAATCTCCCACCTTGGGGGGAATGAATTCGCCCCCCGCTCCCATTTTTAAGACAAGAACTTCAGAAACTTCCAAATAACATAACTTAAAGCGGAGAGGGAGAGCCCCCCTCCTATAGCACCCTGCGTTTTTTCCTTCTTTACTTTTGCCTTTTCTATTACATAAATTGCCTTCTCCTTAGAAGCATATTTGGCTGAATAGCCTCCCATCTTCAATACAACATCCAAAGGAACATAAATCTTCCCATCTTTCCTCACAATATCTTCCGGATTCAGTTTCAACTCTTTATCCTTGTGCCTAAG
>CALITO010000046.1 GCA_938041455.1 uncultured bacterium
AAAGTGAAAAGAAACCATCTTTTATTAGCCATTTAACTTGAGAATCTCCTTCTAAAAATTTCTAAATGCTATATTTCTACAAACTTCGTCATCCCTTCAAGGTGGAAGTTGAACGTTCTTTGAATTATTCAACAAAACTGAAATTTAATAACGGTCAAGGAATGGGCGGGAGCAACATATTTAAAGGTCGGTGTTATGGTTATTTTCCCCTTTTCCTTCACTTCCACATCGCCCTCTACATCCTTACCATTGAGTTCCCAAACTTCCGCTTCCGCTTTCCCTTGCCAATCCCGGATATTTATAGCGCATTCCCTATCTTTTTCCTTATCACGGTTTAGGATGAAGATTGTCAACTTGCCGGTAGTTTTGTCCAATGTAGCGGAAATATCCACATAGGGGACTTCGATCTCCCCACCCCAAGCACGGGAGACATAGGTTTCACTTTCAACATCCACCTTCAGCGAGAGTGGACCTGAATGTCGGCGATAAAGTTGGAAGACGAAGTAGGAGGGAGTAGGGCGTTCCCCCTTTTCATCTGCAATTATCAAGGGTAAGACATTTACCAATTGAGCATAATTAGCCATATGGACATCTTTTGGGAGCCTATGAAGCATGTTGAAGATACCCGCAGAGAAAAGAGCGGATACCAATCCCCAGGGACGCCATAAGTTCCATTCGTCAAAAGCTATCTTTATGCGATTATCACCGGTTGCTGCTAATATAGTGGCGGTGAGGCGTTTAAGGCTTCTTTCAGCCGCCAAAGGCGCAGCAACGCGCTCATAATAATCAGGATGGTCGTAATAGGCGTGGAGGGAGATATAATCTATGTAAGGACCAGCTATGCGCAGGACTTCCCAGTTCCATTGAGGGTCATCACAGCCCACCGCTATCGTTTTTATGGATGGGTCAACCCATTTCATTCGTTTGGAGAACTCCCTCGCTGAAAGGGCGTAGTTGCGGGCATCAGTGTGTCCTATCTGCCAATCGCCATAAACCTCGTTCCCCAATCCCCAATATTTCACGCCGAAGGGCTGTTCATTGCCATTTTTAACCCGGAGGTCTGCATAATAGGAAGCACCAGCGGGAAGATTGCAATATTCCACCCAATTCGCCGCTTCCTCGGCGGTGCCCGAACCCATATTCACGCATATATAGGGTTCTGCATTGACTAACTGGCAGAATTTGATGAACTCATCGGTACCGAAGGTATTGGGGTCGGTGGTTCGCCAGGCAAGGTCGAACCTTGCTGGCCTTTTCTCCACAGGTCCGATCCCGTCCATCCAGTGATAGCCGGAGGCGAAATTCCCCCCTGGCCAGCGCATAATGGGTGGGTAAAGCTCCTTTATAAGTGCCAATACCTCATAGTTGAAATCGTTGCCCCTCCAAATCCCTCCATAAACGCACCTATCAAGATGTTCTATGAAGTGACCATAAATGTGGGGATTGATTTCCCCAACGATGTTTCTCAGGTCAATTGTCACTTTCGTTTCACCTCCTTTCTCCCCATATGTTATCAGGGAGACGATGAGGAGAGCAAAGATAATTTTACCAAGGCCGATTTCGGACATAATCATTCACCTACTCTTCTCTTTTTCCTCCCGCTGTCTGAGAGCTTCCTCCTCGCTATATATACATCCACAGTATTTTTGTCTATATAGTCCCAATTCCCTTGACAAGCGAATGGATTCCCTATAACCAAAGCGAAAATCCCTATATAGGAAAGAAATGCCGAACTCCTTCCCCAACTGCTCCCCTATCTGTCTTATCGTTTCCAATTTCTGGTAAGGGCTCAGGAGCAAGGTTGTTGTGAAAAGTTGGAAGCCTTGCTCCCTCGCATATTGGGCCGTCTTGCTCAACCTCATATAGTAGCAGATGGAGCAGCGGTTATCCTCCCTGAAAACCACTTCCCTGAGGAACTGGCGGAGCCCGTATTCCCCATATATTACCTCTAAATTTTCTTTTTGAGCGAAGGCTCTCACCGCTTCCTCTCTCAAAAGGTATTCAGCCAGGGGATGAATATTGGGGTTATAAAAGAAAAGCGTGGGTTCCAATCCTTCTTCTCTGAGACTTTTCACTACGAAGGTTGCGCAGGGAGCACAGCAGGTGTGGAGGAGGATCTTCATTGCCCTTCGAGGAACTTCGCCAAGGCAAGTTCTCTCTTGGCGCTATCAGTGAGTATATCCGCCAACTGAAGTTTGTCGTCCCCTAATCCTTCTATATAGGAATTGAGGGCGATGAAGGCGCTTTGAAGGGTGGTTAATCCAAATAGGCGGGAAGAAAACGATTTTTTGAAATCAGAAGGTGGAGTTATAACCCCTAGCAGGTTCCTCATCGTTCTTAGAGCGTTTATCTCCTTATCGAGTGTTTCCACCGCTTCTTCCCTGCTCAGCGTTTTAGCGACTACACCATTCCTTATGCTCGCCCAGATCATCAACTCCTTATCAACAAGTTCATCCACTAATCGCATAATCTTTATATAGGCACCACTGGTCATCCTCTCCTTGGATAGTTCGATCCACCTACTCAAGATAGAGAGCACATCCTGGTAGCGTCCGAGAGACAGAGCCAGTTTGGCTACTGCTTCCGCTTTCTCAGGGGTCGGTTGATTGGTGAATGAAGCCCTAAGATAGGCAAAGGCACTGGTCAATTGCCCTCTGCTAAGGTAGCTATTACCCACCTCCCAAAGGATTCCCGGGTCATCCGGATATTCCCTAGCCAAATCCTGCAGGATTTGGCTTGCCTGTTCTTTATCCCCTTCCTCACGAAGATATTGAGCAAGTAGTAGCCTCCCTTCTTTGCTCTTTGGGAAGAAATAGAGGAGCACCCTTAATTGGGCAATTGCGGATGCGTTCAAATTCCTCGCTTTGAGTGTCTTGGCTAAGCCTATGAAAGCTTCCTCGTTGCTTTTGTTCAAACTGATAGCTATCCTAAATTGTCTTCCAGCCCTATTATAATCGCCCAACTTAAAATAAGAATTGCCCAACTTCACATAGATGGCGTCATTGCTGGGGTCTACTAAGGAGGCTTCCTCCAACTTGGTAATTGCCTCCCTATCCTTTCCTTCCTTAATAAGTCTTTCTGCCTCCATTTCCAAAGCCTTGGCTTGCTCCTTTCTAACCGCGGAGATATCCCCTAATTCTCTCCCTATCAATTTATCCTGGAGAGTGTAGCAAGCACTATTGATTGCCCGCTCCAAGAGGAGGCGCTTGGAGATATTTTCTTCCCCTTGTGCCTCTCCCTTTACCTTGAATGTTTCCTTCTGCTTGGTCTTGACCTCTATTAAGTTCATCTCTAGTTCAATGCTCGCCTTGAAAGGTCCCTCCCTTTCCACTATACTGGTTATCTTCCCCCAAAGGACGATATCCACGCCGAAAAGCTCCCCAATTTTAAGAGGGTTTCTCTCCGGCTTACTTACCTCCGCATCGCTAATAAGCCCCCTATCTATCGCCTGCATTAGCTCCGGGGAATACTGGTTGAAGAGGACGACCTGGAACCAGCCCGATGATATGAGGGTTTGGCGGATGCTTTGGGTAGCGATATAGGCCGATTCAAGACCACCTGCTTTTTCCCAAGGGGAGATAGGGATGAGAAGAAGAGAAACGGGATCCTTAGCAGAGAGCAACGGTATGAGTGCAAGGATAAGCAAGGGAATTCTACATCCTTTCCTCACAGAAATCCTTCCCTTCTTTCGCTTGTTGGAGGAGTTGTTGGGAATAGGGGTCGTTGCGATTGGCTAAGGCTTGTTCTGCCAAGGCGAAGTTCTCCCTTGCCTCGCTCCACTTCCCCTGTTCCTTTAAGGACAGGGCTAGGGATAAATACACTTCCCCCTTCCGCTCCGGGGGAGCCATGGCAAGGGCTTGCTTTAGCAACCTCTCGCTCTGGGAGAAATCCTTCTCCTTTAACTTCTGAAGCCCTTGAGCGTATAGATTTTCAAAGGAAGGAGGAACCTTTTTAATCTCAATTGATATCTTGCCTCTTTTCTCTATAGGAGGTGTTGGAGGAGTGGTCGGTTGGATGAGGATGTTGGCGAGGGGAAAGGGCTCGGAAGGGGGTAGCTCACTGGGTAGATTTAGAAAAGGCGAAGATGGGGTAGCTTGGGAGGTAGGGGAGCGAGGGGTAGCAGAAGATGCTCTCGGTGAAGGAGCGGGAGAAGGTGTGGGGGAGGTGATATTCTCGCTTTGGGAGAGGTTCGTCGTGTTGGGGAAGTAATAGTAGGGCATTTGCCATTGATTATAATAATTAGGATATACCCCCTGGTTAATCTGCAGGTTCTCAACGCCGGGAGGTTTGCGGGGAGGGAAAGAAGAGATGATGAGAACTATGAAGAGCACCCCCAATAAGGCGAGGGCAGATGGGAGAAGGGGGAGGCGGGTGGTGGAGTATTTCTCTCCCATTAGGAGTTCCAGTTTCCTTTTTTCCGCTGTGCTATCTGGGTCCAACTTAATTGCCCGACGGTAGTGATGGATTGCCGAGGGGAGGTCTTTAGCCTCCTCATAAAGGGAGGCTAAGAGGGAATGAGCTGAGGCACTCTGGGGATAGCGAGTTATTACTTCTTGGAGGAAATCCATTGCTTCTTTTAGTTTTTCTTTATTGATGAGCTCTATCGCCCTCTCCAAGCAATCCTCTAAGGAAGAGTTTATCTCTCCCCCACAGAGAGGACAAGTTAAAAGCCCTTTCTCTATTTCTTTACCACAGTGGGGGCAAGGCATTTTTCCCAAAAATACTGGAGAAGGAGGTCAACTCGCCAGATATATTTTCCTTTTTCTGTCTTTTCTCTTGGCACCTGGTAGCCTGAGAGAAGGCAGGTCTTGGGAATAGAGGCCCTCCCCTCCCTTATGAGCGCCTCTATATCCTCAAAGTCGAAAGCATAAGCGGTTATCTCCCGAGGGTTCTTCTTACGGATGTTTATCACCACTATCGCTAATCCGCCCTGGCGCTTCACATCCCTCAAGTTATCCAATTGATAAGAGGGAAACTTGGAAAGAGGATAGGCTGTATCTCTACTCGTGGATTTCAACTCAAGGGCACAGAATATACCGTCCTTGAGAAGAATGAAGTCGTAGGGACGAGGTGTGTAAAAGCGGGTTAGTTTGCTACGGGGAGGAGGTGATGGCACCTTATAATAGTGGCAAAAATCCAACACCTTTAGAGAATAAAGGAACTCCTCTTCAAAAGCATTCTTCATTGCAATTGAGAATTATAAACCATCCTTCTCAGGGTGTCAAAAGGTTGAATAATTCAAAATGAGCAAGGCCATATGATAAATAAAAATGGGTTTTGTTGAATAATCAAAATGCGCAAACTATTATTTAGGGAATTTTTCCAACAAAATTAGCCGAAATTCCAGGGGAGAGAGAACCAGGGATTCAGCAGAGATTCTCTTCCCACTCAACAGATCAAGGGCAGATTTCCCTCCCCCTCTCAACTTTACCTCCACTTTCTCGTTCCGATAGTTGCAGATGTTCACTAATAATCCCCTATCCCACTCTCTGCTTAACCAAGCAACTCCCCAAACAGGTTTCCCTACCCTGTCCACAACCTCAACCATAGGTCTTATCCCCCAATCCCTAAGCTTCACCCACAGTTTCACCCAGAGGTCCCTCCATGTTGTCTCCCCATAGCGGTATTCCAATCTTTCACCCTCTACCGCTTCGCTCCTCGGCTGGTTATACTCATTGAGACTCAGGAGTTTCTCGCCCCCTACGAATATTATTTTCCCTTTGTAGTTCTTCAAACTCTGGAAGGCTTTGTCCGATATGTGCTCCATATCAGGGACGAAAAGCAGGGGAGTGGAAGGGAATTCTCCTCTTTCCAGTTGTCGCTCACTTACGAAAGCAATTCTGACCCCACAGAAAGTCAAGGCAGTATAAAGCTTTCCCAGGCAGTCGGCATAGCGCCCCATATCCCAGACCTTTGCGGAATTGCTCATAATAATCGCTACCCGAGGTTCTACCATTTGTAGAGATGTAACATATTCTGCCAAACGATTCAGATCGTAATTCACTATGCCCACGGCCTCGGCACAGGCGGGACGCTCCATTATACTTCCCGCAAAATCGCTCCTTGGGTCGTGAGTTCTTTCCCATATCCAGATAGTGGTAGCCCCTTGCCCATATATCGCTTCCTGCCAGAGAGCACACCTTATGTGTTCGGGAGGAATATAGCGGGTCTCCCTGTCAGGTATTATGTGGTTTTCGCTATTGAAGATAGGGACAGTTTTCATTGAACGCTGGAGGTCGTAGGGCATAAGGTTGCCTATCCAGCCCTGGGCGAATTCCCCTTGACCATGAGAGTAGAAATTGGCGCTGTCGTTTCCGTTAATCTGGCTGAAATCAGCGAACAGTTCGGCATCTACTCCAAAGCGAACATCTATATCACCACTCAATGTCCAGGTCATCGCCTTAGTATGGACGGGCAAATCTGGTGCTATTTCATGGATTGCATCGGCAAGCATCTTATGCCAATCAGCGAACCACTCCTGATTGAATAGGACATAATCCATTCCAAGAGGTGTTTGAAGGGTGAAGCCGGGCCCAAAAGGATTGGGAAGAGGAATTTCACTAAAGGAGGAATACGAACTTCCCCATCGGCTATTGAGGGTGGCTATATCCGTGTGCTTTTTCTTAAGCCAATTATGCCAATCTTTCAGGGCATATTCGCAGGGCTCCTCAACATTAACGGGCTCATTGGCCAAGCAGATGCTGTGGAGGGCGGGATGGTCCTTTAGGGGAGGGACGATTATTTTGATATAGCGAAGGAGAAGTTCTTTGCTCTCGGGTGCGTGAAGGCAATATTGGAGGAAGCCCTCCCTTCGCTTTCTAAGATGGGGATATTTCTCAAGCATCCAGGAAGGAAAATAATGGGGGCTGATGAGAAGATTCACCGCAACCCCTGATTTGCTTGCTCTTTCCAACAGGGAAAGCATTTCTTTTATAGGGGCATCCGAAACTTCGCCTTCCCTGGGAAATACACCGTTTGGACCGAACTCCACCTGGATTATGTTCACGCCATAATTTGGGAATTTCTCTATATCCGCCCTAACCTGTCCAAAAGCTCCGTAGCCGTTGAAGAAAAGGGGACGCCTCTGAGGCGATGAACCTGGGGTCACGGTAGGAGCAATGAAGGACAAACCCGAGATTTGCGGTCTCTCCTCCCCCGTCCAGCGTGGCACTTTGGGGAAATGTAGTTTGCCAGCCTCAGCCAAATTAAGCTCCTTCTCAAGCCTCCCCAACATCTTCTCCATATCTTCAACCGCAAAGAAGGCTCTCTTCAACACCCATTCCTCTTTCCTCTCCTTATAATAATTCAAATCCTCCTCTGCATATTGAATGAAATTCTCCAAGACTGTGTAGGTGACCGTAGGATAAGAGACATCTTCGCCCCTTCTTCGCAACTCCTCAATGCCTTTCTTCAGAGGTGGCAATTTTACCTCTATTTTCTTGAGCCGAGCCTCCACACCGGAGGGGGATATAAAGCGAATGGAGAAATCAGAATTCATAATTGTTTTACCTCCTTCCCCAATCCTTAAATTGAGTGCTTGTATCCCCGCTATTCCCAAGGCTTCTCCCTTTAAAAGAAGTTTAGAAGCACCGGAAGGGATTTTTATATAGTCTTTGAAAGGGGGAAAATTGCCGATTTTAGCGGATAGTTTAGCAGATATATCCCTTGGTGAATAAATTAGGAAAGGTAGGGAGAACTCGTCCTCTCCGGAGAGTTCCTCATCCTCATTCCACAGGGGTTCGAGTTCCAGCCCCGGGATAGAAGAAGAGAAGCAGGGGGTAGGCTCGCTTCCTTCTTCTAATTTAACATCGTCAATCCAAAATCCCTTTGTGGGGCTTTCAGTAACTATGCGGAGGACGAAATCTACATCTGCCTCCGAGGGAATAAAGGTCAGCCATATCCTCTTCCATTTTCCGCCTGTGGGAGGAATACCCAAGCGGATTTGCCAGTTGCTCCCTCCTCCTACCCAAGCGATGCCGGGGTCGGTTGACAAAACATAGGCACTGATTGTGTGAGGCTTGCCGGAAGAAAGACGAATTGGTTGGGCTGTCCAAAGGGTGCCGTAAATATGAGCACCAAAGGGAGTGCCGTTTGTGAACTTGAGGGAGTATTTACCGCTATGAACTTTGCCACGGTCAATTTCACAGGTAGCATTGGTATTTCGCTTATCCCAAATCCATCCGCTGGGAAGCTTACCCCCGGGTTGCAGCTCTTCGAAGCCGAAGTTCAGCACCAAGTTAGCCCTTGGGGGAAGGCTCTCTATTTCAAAAGAGTGGAGGCGAAGCGTTTGCCCATAAGTTCCTCGCCAAAGAGAGAAAATAATTATTAGGAGAATTGAGAGGTTGAGAGGTTTGCGAAGAAGCAATTCAATCCACCAATTTTCCAAGTGTGATATCGTAAAATTCGGCAGGATTTTTCTCCCAGCCTATTCCACCTCCCCACTCCATCCATCCCCTTCTACCCTGACCGTCGTTGTCATTTACAAGAAAGGAAAAGCCCACGCTCTTTCCGCTCTCGGGATTAACTCCTAATTCCTTCCAAGGAATAGCGAAAAGATAAAGCACTTTGTTCCCCTCTATTCTTATACCCCCTTTAACTTCCAACTTCCTTTCCTCCAATTGCGTTCCGAAGGCCCTTCTATAGACGATATCCCTGCCCTGGGATTTGCCTATATCTATCTGGACAAAGGGTTCGTTCCGCCTATGTTCGTTTCGGGGAGCTACAGCAAATTGGACGCTATCCCCCTGCCACATCGCATCGGGAGGAAAATTATTGAAGAATACATCATCTACAACTTCTATAAAGAGATAGAGATTTTCTTTGTCCCAAGCGAACTTGCCTTCAACCCAGAGGTCGCTTGGTCCTCTCCAATCCTTAATCTGCTGGATAAAATCTGGCTTATCCAGAACTATTCCCACTATATTTTGCCACTGGGGGTTTGAGATTTCCAAGGGATTCCCTTTCGCTTGAGGAATTGTGAAAAAGGAAACTTTTCTCTGATAACTTACCTTTACGCCTCGCTTATCTTTCAGATAGACGATAACAGGATAAGCTTTTGAAACCCGTGATAGATCGAGGAAAAGGGGAGCCTCATCCTCTGCTTCTTCTCCCGGTTTAAATATGGGAAGATAAACCGAGGTTTCCCAGAAAAGCGCACTGGGAGACTCCAATCGAGCAACTACTCCCTCCGCCTTCAACTGTTTGTAGAGATTTTTGACGATTACCCGCAGACTCTGCTTATGAGGAAGGGGATAGAGTTTGATATCGTAAGGCGATGTAACCTCCAAGGTTTGCTGGAGATTGTAGGTTGCCTTTCCTACCTTTATTTGGACATTAACAGTGTAGCTTGTAAAGGGCACATCCTTTGCCTCAAAATGGAAACTCTTGAGCCACTCCCCCTTACCCACTTTACCGGACCAAGTGGCTGGGCTCACGGTTATACCCGGGGGAGTTGAGAAGGATATGGAAAGGGTAAGGGGTGTGGATGTTTTTATCACCAGGGTATCTGTTTTCTTCTCAAAGGGCATCAGTTTTAAAGAGCCCTGTTTCCAGCGAAAAGCGACGCTGGGGAGTGAATCTCCTCTACAGAGGAGGAAAAGAGGACTAGGGGAAAGTTCGAGACGGAGAAGCCCATCGGAAGAAATGGGCTTCCTATTCCCCATTAAATCCATAAGTTCTCCTTTCCCTCTCCATTCAAAAGTAACTTCCCTATTCTGCATCGCCCACATAACTATTGCTTCTTCTTTCTTCTCATTTTGAAAAACATATGCATAGCAATCTTGGGGCATAGAAAGTTTCTTCAAAAATTTCTTCCCTGCAAGTGCGCTCGTCATAGTTGAAAGGGCGATGTAGCAGGGCTTGGGGATATCACCCATAAAAACTACCCCGAAGTTGTGCTCATTGTAATAAGGATCGGGGCCATTCTGATAATCATACCAGAAAATCTTTTCCACCCCTGCCCCTAAAGCTATTACATAAGCCCTAACTATGTAGTTTGCCTGGGTGATTATATCAACTCCATTTGGACCTATATGATTTGGCCAACCAAATTCTGTTATCCATATAGGTTTTTCCTCCTTCCCGTATCGGCGCATTAGTTCTCTACAGGCATTTATCTGTCCTTCAAGATAGTTCTCGGGAGGGGCAGGATAACCGTAGGGGTGGATATTGACTATATCAAAGGGAATGTCTCTCTTGAAGAGTTCCTCTATAAAACGGAGGTCAGTGCCCGCAGTTCCTCCCATCAAAACCTTCGCTGCTCTATCCACCTGCTTTATGGTTTTATATGTTTCCCTTAGAAGTTCCGCATATTCATCGAGCGTTCCTGTCCAGAAACTTATATTTGGTTCGTTCCATACCTCCCAATATTTGACGAAATCCTTATATCTCCCCACCGCTTCTTTAACATAATTAATCCAATTTTTAAGGTCGGGAACCCAACCGGTGCCATTTTCGGATTGCTTGCTCCCCCAGGGGGAGTTATAGCAGAGGATAGGCAGAGGGAAAACAGAGTGCTTTCTTGAATTAGCGAAGACCTCATCAAATGTCTTCCAAGCGAATTCGTCTTCCCGCGGATTGACTATATCCCAAAGGAAATCCATCCTGCACCATCTTATCCCCGCTCTCCCCATCATAGAGAGTTCTCTCTCGTTAGGGATGTGCCCATTTATGCCGAAGGGAGATACTATATCTAACTTGCCTTTCTGCAGGGGAGGAAGAACACTAAGCACCACCTCTTTCCCTAAGTTATCACCCTTCACCGAAACCTCCACTATATAGACTCCTAACCTCTGCAAAGGGATCTTTATGGATATACTCTTCCCCGAGCAGGGGGGAAGAGAGAGGTCCATCTCTTTTTCCAAAGCGGTGGTATTAAAGAAATCCCTTGCTTTGATGCGAAGGTTTACAACACGAGTTTTTTCCTCCCTGTTAAAGCTAATGATGCTCAAACTCGCTGTGTCTCCGGGCCTGTAAATCATTTGCTCCTTGTCTGCCTTCACATTTATGGTAATAAGCTCACTTGGGAGCACATCGCTTGTTTGCAAGCGCATATCGCCAATATAGATTTCTCCCCTGAGGGGAAGAGAATTGGAGTTTTTGTCTATTATGAGTTGCGAAAGAGATATAGGGTAATCTATCCTGTGGTCATTATTTCCTCCCCAGGAGAAAGTTGCTTCTTCGGTTAAGGGGAGGCTGACCTCCTTCCAACCCTCCCAATTTATCGTTCCTATGCTTCCCTGGAAAACCTCGCCACTATTATCCGTAAAGCGATAGGTGAAAGTGTGCTGGGAATTGTCGCCGTAAAGAGAGAGGATAAGAGTTGAGGGGCGACCTGGCAAGGGCAGATTGCAATTGATAGGAGCATAGATATAAGCCGTTTCCTCTCCTGTCTCCCTGAAATCATAGGAGAATCTCCCAGCGTGCTTGCCCTTGTAAGTGGGTTTGTTAACAAGGGAGAAACTCCCTTTCCCTCCTCTATCACCTGTGCCTTCCGTGAAGGAGTTAAAGAGATAGTC
>CALITO010000047.1 GCA_938041455.1 uncultured bacterium
AGAACGTTCAACTTCCACCTTGAAGGGATGACGAAGTTTGTAGAAATATAGCATTTAGAAATTTTTAGAAGGAGATTCTCAAGTTAAACGGCTAATAAAAGATGGTTTCTTTTCACTTTTTGTAAAGCTATTTATTCCAAAGGAAAAGGGAGGAAACCGCTGAAGAGGAGAATGTTGTTTTCCTTTTCCCTTTATTCAACAAAACCACGAGGTTAACAAGTGGGAAGGCATTGACGAGATATGGAGGCGATTTATAATGAAAAAGAAAAAAAGGAGGGATGTTTCTATGGCAAAAAGGGAAATTAGAGTTGGTCTCGTAGGCTATAAGTTTATGGGCAAAGCCCACAGCAACGCCTACAGACAAGTTCCCTTTTTCTTTCCTGATGTGCCGGCGAAGCCGGTTATGAGAGCCATCGTGGGCAGGACGGAGTCGGCCGTTAAGGAAGCAGCTCAGCTTTACGGCTGGGAAAGCTACGAGACTTCCTGGCAGAAACTATTGGAGCGGGACGACATAGATCTTGTGGATATAAGCACTCCCGGCGACACTCATGCGGAGATAGCGATTGCTGCCGCCAGAGCGGGGAAACACATTTTCTGCGAGAAACCCCTTGCCAATACCATTGAGGATGCCCGAGCTATGCTCAAGGCGGTTGAAGAGGCTGGGGTAATCCATATGGTAAACTTCAACTACCGCAAGTGCCCTGCCGTCGCCCTTGCCAAACAAATAATAGAAGAGGGACGCATCGGGCAAATCTACCATTTCCGAGGCCAGTATCTACAAGATTGGATAGTTGATCCCCTTTTCCCCCTTGTCTGGCGGCTTGATAAGAAGGTGGCGGGCTCGGGAGCCCTGGGAGACCTGGGCGCCCATCTCATAGACCTCGCCAGATACCTCGTGGGCGAGATAAGGGAGGTCGTGGGTATATGGGAGACATTCGTCAAGGAAAGACCTATCCCCAGGGAGACGGGAGCCCTTGCCGCAGTGGCTGGCGAGGAGATGGGGGAGGTAACGGTTGACGATGCCACCCTATTCCTTGTTCGCTTCCAGAATGGCGCTCTCGGCTCCTTTGAAGCAACTCGCTTCGCTCCGGGACACAAGAACTATAACTTCTTTGAGATCAACGGTTCGAAGGGTTCAATCCGCTGGTGCTTTGAGAATATGAACGAGGTGGAGTTCTTCTCTCGTGAAGACCCGCCCCATATTCAAGGGTTCCGCAAAATCCTGGCAACAGATGCTTCCCATCCCTACATTAAGGCTTGGTGGCCAGCGGGGCATATCATTGGCTACGAGCATACATTCGTCCACCAGGTCTATGACCTAATGTGCGCAATAGATAAAGGTGCACTCCCCTCCCCCAATTTCTACGACGGCGTGAAATGCCAGGAGATCCTCGCCGCCGTTGAGAAATCCATCCAGGAAAAAAGATGGGTTAAAATAGAAGAAATCTAATAAGGAGGTGTCTTTAAAGTGAAGATAGGTATTTTCACCGTTTTGATGAGTGATAAGCCCTTTGAGGAGGCGCTTGATTACTTCCAGGAATTGGGCTTGGAAGCAGTGGAGATAGGATGTGGTGGCTATCCAGGCGATGCCCATTGCAAACCCGCCGAGCTATTGGAAAAAGAATCACAACGAAAGGCGTTCCTGAAAGCGATAGAGAAACGGGATATGGTCATCTCTGCCCTCTCTTGTCACGGTAATCCTCTCCACCCCAATAAGGAAGTAGCGAAGGAATTCCTCGAGGCCCAGCATAGGACGATTGAACTTGCGGGTAAACTAGGTGTGGAGAGGGTGATAACCTTCTCTGGTTGCCCCGGCGACCACCCAGGGGCGAAATATCCCAACTGGGTTACCTGTCCCTGGCCTCCCGATTTCCTGGAGATACTTAAGTATCAATGGGAGGAGGTAGCCATCCCCTTTTGGAAAGAGGAGGTGGCATTCGCCCGCAAGCACGGCGTCAAGATGATATGCCTTGAAATGCATCCCGGCTTCATTGTCTATAATCCTGAAACGCTTTTAAAGTTGAGGGAAGCGGTGGGTGAGGAGATTGGAGCGAACTTTGACCCTAGCCACCTCTTCTGGCAGGGTATAGACCCTGTGACGGCGATAAGACAGTTAAAAGGTGCTATCTACCACTTCCACGCCAAGGATACGAGGGTTGACCCCATTAACACCTCCCGTAATGGTGTCCTTGATACGAAGCCTTATACCGATGAAATCAATCGCTCATGGATTTTCCGCACTGTGGGCTATGGACATAGCTATGATGTATGGGATGATATCGTCTCCAACCTCCGCCTCGTCGGCTACGACTGGGTGCTTTCCATTGAACACGAGGATAGTTTGATGTCAGTAGAAGAGGGCTTGAGGAAAGCGGTGGAGTTCCTGAAACAAGTTGTCATTAAAGAGCCTCCACCCAAGGTTTGGTGGGCTTAAACAAGGAGGAAAGAGGAGAGGCGTTCTACTTGGCGGGTAGGGGCGGTTGCCCCTACCCGCCAACAAGAAGATGATAGCAATCATCAATTATAAAATGGGCAACCTCCGCAGCGTGCAAAAAGCTCTGGAGAAACAGGGTTTCGCCGCCTCCATCACTTCCTCAGCGGAGGATATAGCGAAGGCAAGGGGAATAATACTACCCGGGGTGGGCGCCTTCGGCGCTGCAATGCGAAATATTCGGGAGCTGGGCCTGGAGAAATCCATCCTCCAAAGCGTGAAACAGAATAAGCCCCTGCTCGGAATATGCCTGGGATTGCAAATCCTTATGGAAGAGAGCGAAGAATCACCGGGTGTTAAGGGACTGGGCATCGTGAAAGGCAGGGTGGTGAAGATAAAGGGAAACACGAGAATTCCCCATATGGGTTGGAATTCCCTACATATAGGGAAGCCTTCCCCTCTATTTGAGGGGATAAAAGATGGGGAGATGTTTTACTTCGTCCACTCCTATTATGTTTTCCCCCAGGAGGATGTTGTAGTAGGCGTAACCGATTACGGTTATGTCTTTCCCTGTGCCATACAAAAGGGAAATGTCTTCGGCGTTCAATTTCATCCTGAAAAAAGCAGTTATTGGGGTCTGGAAATACTGAGGAACTTTGGGAAAATAGTGCAGTGCTCATCATCCCGGCTATAGACTTGTTAGAGGGAAAATGCGTACGCCTCTACAGGGGAGATTATCAAAAGCTCCTCTTCTCCTATGACGACCCCATCGCCATCGCCCTCTCCTTTGAAGAGCAAGGGGCAAAATGGCTACATATCGTAGACCTGGAAGGGGCAAAGGAGGGAAAACTCCGCAACCTCTATGTAGTTGAGAGAATAGGGGAAAACACAAAACTTAATATCCAGTTAGGAGGTGGAATTAGAACTCTGGAGGATATACAAACCGTTTTCTCCATAGGGGTAAAGAAGGTGATATTGGGGACATCCGCTTTAAAGCGAGATTTTTTGGCGAGAACTTTAGAGATTTACGGGAGGGGAATAGCAGTCTCCCTTGATTCCAAAGGAGGGAAAATAGCGGTAGAAGGCTGGTTAAAGGAAACCCCCTATGAGGTAGAAGTGCTGGCTGAGGAATTAGGAAGAATGGGTGTGGAAAATTTAATTCATACGAGCATTCTAAGAGATGGAACATTGGAAGGACCAAATTTTGAAGAAATAGAAAAGGTTAGGAAAGCGTTTACAAAGGAACTAATCGTTTCGGGGGGTATATCTTCCCTTGAAGATTTGCTTAGGTTGAAAGAAATAGGGGTTGAGGGAGCAATAATCGGTAGAGCTTTATACGAGGGGAAAATAAACCTCCGGGAGGCAATAGACTACCTCTCTCCCTGAATTTTCATAGAAGCGAGGAGATTTACTGGCTCTCGGGGCTTTCTTCTATAAGGGCGGGTTGAACTATGAGGGTCTTCTCCCTTGTATAAATCACGAATCCCTTTTCTCTCCTCTTTGGTTTTCGCACATATTTCCTCAATGTCCAATCCACAGGCACAACCCCTGCCCCTCTCCCAGAGGATAAGTAGGCAGCCAGCTGAGCTGCTTCCCTTATCGTGTTCAATGGAACATCCCTCTTGCCCTCTCTCCTTATCACTACATGTGCTCCCTTAACACCTCTTGCGTGGAGCCAGATATCTTCAGGAGAGGAGGTTTTCAAGAGCAGCTCGTTTTGGCGCGCGTTTTTTCCATATTGGATAAGAAAGCCATCTGAGGAACGAACACTTGGCAGGATTGGTTTACCCTTCTCCTCCCTCTCCTTCTCTTTTCCTTCCTCCAAAGCCTCCAATTCTTCCAAAGACTGGCACTTCATCAGCTCGTCGTAGCGTCTTTCCAATACTTTAAGCCTTTCTTCCACTTCCCTTATCCTTTCCCTCAATTCCTCTACAGCCTTTTTCCCCTTTCGATAAAGCTGGAAATACCTATCGGCATTCTGCTGAGGGGTGAGTTCCTTTGAAAGGGGAATGGTCATCTTCTCTCGCTCATCAGAAAAAAAGTTCTCCACGACGATGCTCTCTGCTCCCTTGTGGATACGGCGAAGGTTAGCGAGTATCAAAGACCCCATTTGATAAAATCTCTCCACCTCTCCCCACTCCTCGAGTGCCTTCTCACAATTCTCCTTAGTTTTCCTCCATCTCTCTATGGTGCTTTCTATCCCTTTCTTCAGCGATTCCTTTAGAGTTATAAACCTTGTTTCCCTTTCCCTTAAGAAATGAAATTCATCTACCGCCTCACTCATACTCTCCCTTTCTTCCATCTCGTAGCCTTGAAGGGAAGGAAGCGCCCAATAACCCACTAATTTACCGCCTTCTCTCAACAATATAGGATTGAACTCCCCTCTTTTTATCCTTTCCCTTACTCCTCCCCAGGCGAAAATGAGTTTCCTTCTTCCCTCTTCGCTTAAGGAAAGGGTAGCTTGGGGCGGTATACCTGCCCTTTGGAGGAGTTCTTGGATGAGAAAAGGGCTCATACCTTGGTATAAGTTCTGGAGAGCCTTTGCCAGGTCTCCCTCAACATTCCTCAAATCTTCCTCCATTTCTTCCTCGCTCACGAGCAAGGGGTTCTTCCGCGTCAAGGTAGGGGGTAGTTGATAGGGAAGCCTTGGTAGTATTTGCCTCTTTGAGCTCATTTTCTCGTCTACCAATTTTATCGCTCCCTTTATCTCCCCATCTACCACGAGTATTATATTGCTGTGTCGTCCCATTATCTCCATCACTAATTCCGCCCCTTGGGAAAAACGAAATCTTGCTATTCTTTCCCACTCTATTTGTTCAACATCTATGAGAAATCCACCCCTTATATATTTTCGCAATTGCATACAAAAGGGGGGAGGGACAGGAGGTTTAGGATACTTTCTGTCTGTGAGGTGGATGCGCTCGCTGTTCGGTTCTATGGAGAGGAGTATATCGCTTGATAAGATCATAGAGAGGATGATAGTGTGAGGAGAGGGTTGATAGACATTCTCCACTCTCTTCCGGAGAGCGCTTTCCCTTATCTCTTTGAGAACAGCGGTAAGAACCAGGCTATCAAATCTCATTTACAGAGAACCATATTCCCAGACCTTTATCCCGGCCTCCTCACAAGCGAACTTCATCTCTGCTAAGAAATCACCCTTGAGTGCACATAGATGATTCGCGCCCACCATCTGGATGAGCTTCTTCCTGTTTATTCCCAAATCTATAGCTATATGCGGCCAGGTGTTTCCCCAGAGGATGTTCTTCTTAATTTCCTCCCCCATAGGTAGGGCTTTCCCTATCCCGAGTTGCATAACATATTCTCCATCTATACGAGTGAGGCGGGCAACAGTAAGTATTCCCTCCTTGCCGTCATAGCCGAAGGCACCGCCTCCCCTTCCCTGACATTGGGGAGCTATTGTTAGATAGGGGAGAGTATCTTTGGCGCTATTGGAGAAGGAGGCATAAAACAGGGAAGAAGCTCCGCAGTTTGAGATTATTATGTATTCATCACTTATGAATTTGAGGTCGCCAAAGAGGGCGGGAGTGGAGGGTTGAAGTCCTTCTAAAAGGGCACAAGTTAACAACCCTTTGATGTCCCCCTCGCAAACAGTGGCTATGGGCATCCTTTTGCCCTCGCTGTCCTCCCCAAAGGGTAGGAAGGCAGGAAGCGAGCAAGCGTCAACGCCGTATTCCTCCGAGAGTTCCGGTTGGCACTTTATAGAAACACCTATTATATTCTCTTCCTTTAATTCCTCCAATCTATCCTTGCTCGCAAGGTAAAGAGCTATCTGTTTTCTCAAAATCTGGGGTGTGAGCATCTTGCCATCGTATTCTATCCGAGTGCCATTTTCCTCTAACCACCTGAGGAAATTGTCTATCCTCCCTGGGTTGGTGTCCTCTATTTCTTCCGCCCTTTTTATCAACATATACTGGTCTTCGCTCAGGATGTCTCCCACAAGAAAAGTTTTAAGATAAGGTATGTCGTCTTGTAGATGTTCCATTCGCAGGCAATAGGAACCACCCCAAAGGAGCAGACTGGACTTCCTCAACCTCTGGAGGGAGAGTACCCCTCTCGCCCATCTCACTACCTCCTCCTTATCCCCCAACACCCTGTGATGGTTAAGCGATATACCCGCCTCCCAAAGGGAAGCTCCCACCGCGGATACGCATACCGAGCCTGCCCAGGTAGGGTCTGCTTCTGCAAAGAGAAGAACGGGAAGACCCGTAGAGCGAACGAGGCTTAGAGGAAGTTGTGGCTCCGTCCAATGCCAAAGCCCCAAAACAAGACAATCAGCGGAATCTCTCTTAAGAATTTGCCCTGCACTTTCCACCTCCTGCGTGGTGCGCAAACCAAATAATCCTCCCTCTCCCTTGATTTCTTTCATAGGGTCCACTACTTCAAACCCTTTGTCAATTAGATAGTGCTTGAGGCTATTATGATGTTCCCTTATATAATTTTCTCGTTCCTCCGCATAAGCGGTTGGACGAGGGTCGGTGAAGGATACAATGCCTACTTTCATTTTCCATATACACCTCCTTTTCCGGGGATTTTTAAGAATAAAAATACATAGTTTTTTGAATAATTCAAAGAACGTTCACCTTAACCCTTGAAAGAATGATGAAGTGTAGAGAGAGGAGGTTGTCAAGTTAAATGGCTAATAAAACATAATTTCTCTCCTGAAGAGGAGAACATCGTTTCCCTTTATTCAACAAAACCAGAATACCTCTTTCTGTTATAGGTTCCAAAGAGTTATAATGGGGGGACGCCAGCTGGCGTCCCCCTCGGCTTTACCTCAAAGTGAACATTGTTATTCCTTTAACATAACTGCCATCGGAGCTCCTCGCCACTACCTCTACAAGATACACACCAGCGGGCAAAGGCTTGCCCTGCCCATCCCTACCGTCCCATACAACGCTGTTCAATCCAGCATTGGCCGAGCGAGTGATAACCCTCACAACCCCTCCATCTATCCTCTTTATCGCCACATTCACATCCGCACCATCGCTCAAACTAAAGTTAACCGTCACTCCGCTACCCCTCACCGCCTTCACCATCAGCCCACTTATCAACAGAGCCGAGGTCCTCCTCTCATAC
>CALITO010000048.1 GCA_938041455.1 uncultured bacterium
TCATCGGGGGAGACGAGTCCGCCGACTATAACATCTACCTCATCAATCCGGATGGCACCGGCTTAGAGCAGATAACTTTCTTCACCGGCTTTTGGGCTAAGAGTGAGAAGCCAACTGTCCTTGCGAAGGAGAAAGCGGAAAAAAGAGGGGAGAAAAAGCAGGAAGTGCAAATGGCAAGGAGCACCCAATCTCCTCTGGAAACCTCGAAAGGGGAAAAGCCATCTATTTCCTCCCCATCTCCTGCGGAAACCCCGAAAGAGGAGATGCCTTCCAATTCCTCCCGAGCTCCCCTCTTCGCAGGAGGGCTCTCCCTCTCCGCCCTGGGTTATGCTCTTTGGAAGTTCCTGAAGTTCCTGTCTTGAAAATTGGGGGGGCGAATTCATTCGCCCCCCTTAAAGGAACTCTTTTGTTAGATTTTTAAGGTTATATCTCTGGCCAGAGTTAACACCCAAACCCTTTGCGCCTTTGCTCGCTTTAGGGCGAGGGCGCAAGCGGAAGCGGTAGCCCCAGTGGTCATCACATCGTCAACAAGCAAAACCCTCTTCCCTTCCACCTCCCTCTTTGAAGTAAGGGCAATTGCCCCCCTCACATTTGAGAACCTCTCCCCGCGACTTAATCCCACCTGCCTTTTAACCTCTCGCCTCCACTCTAAGATATGAGGATAAAAGGGAAGAGAGAGGGAATGAGCAACTCCAGCCCCTAATAGCAGAGAACTGCTGAATCCCCTTTCCCTCAAGCTCCCCTTATGGGGTGGAACCGTTACAACGCAGTCAATTTGCCAGTAAGGGGGTAGAGCCTTGATCATTATATTCCATAGCTTCTCAGCTATATCTGCTCTCCCCTTGAATTTGAAAGCGAGAAGGATCTCCCTTAAAATTCCCTCATATAGCCCCCCTGACCTTGCCCCATCAAAATGGAGATTCAAATCCCTACAGTGATAGCAGATGGGACCCTCCTGCGGCGCACCACAAAGCTGACAAGGGTTGCTTATCCGCTTTATCTCTTCCAAGCAATCCCCGCAAAGAAGCTCCCCCCTTTTCCCACAACCTATGCAGAAATCGGGAAAAACCAGTTCCAAAAGACCTTTCCCTGTCTCCTTGAATAGTCTCAGGAGGTGGCTACCTATTTGTTTCATAGAATGTCCCTATATCTAAAATTGGGAGCTTCTCAGCAGTTGACGCAGGATTAAGAGGTAAAAATAAGGCAACCTTGCTACTTTCTCTATTTTTGAGGGCTGAACGAGGAGTCTATAGAGCCACTCCAAACCATACCTGCGCATCAAGCGAGGGGCTCTCCTCGCTCTTCCGGAAAGAACATCCAGAGTTCCTCCTACCCCCATTGCTACCTTCACTCCTAAATCTTTCCTGTTTCGCCATATAAACTTTTCCTGCTTGGGAATCCCCATACCCACAAGCAGGATATCCGCCTTGCTCTTCTTTATTTTTTTAACCACCTCCTTTTCCTCCTCTTCCTTGAAGTACCCATCCCCCCAGCCCACTATTTGTATTTTTGGAAACGACCCTCGGATATTCTCGCTCGCCTTCTCCGCAACGCCGGGCACCCCCCCTAAAAGATATAATCTCCACCCTTCCTTTTCAACTATCGGCAGTAGCTTCATAACGATATCAACTCCCGCTACCCGCTCTTTTATCGGTATACCGAGGAGTTTCGCACCCCACACTACGCCCATCCCATCGGGGGTGGCAAGGTCTGCGGAGCGCAGGATGCTTGCAAATTCCTCATCTTTGGAAGCTACAGTAAAAGCGTAAGCATCGCAGGTTGCTATAATATGGAACCCCCCTTCTTCTATAAATTGAGCGATCTTCTTAATAACCTCTTCCTCCCCCAGAGGGGAAAGTTTACCGTTTAGAAAAGGATAAGCTATGTCCCCTCTGCCCACGACTGAAGGTATTTTTCCTGCTCGGGTGTGAGCTCGTCTATCTTGACACCGAGGGAAGCGAGTTTTAAGCGAGCAACAGTTTCCTCAACTTCCTTCGGCACGGGATAAACATCAGGCTTTAAGGAATCGGCGCTTTTGGCGAGGTATTCTATACAGAGTGCCTGCGTTGCGAAGGACATATCCATCACGCTTGAAGGATGCCCCTCCCCAGCAGCCAAATTCACCAACCTTCCCTCTGCTAAAAGGTATATCCTTTTGCCGTCCTCTAATAGATACTCCTCTACCATAGGACGCACCCGCCTCTTGGACTTGCTCATCATTTCCAAGGCAGGGATATCTATCTCCACATCAAAATGTCCCGAGTTAGCCAATATAGCACCATCTTTCATCAGTTTGAAATGTTCCCCCCTTAGAACGCTCTTGTCACCCGTTACAGTAACGAATATATCCCCTATTTCCGCGGCTTCCAGGGAGTGCATTACTAAGAAGCCATCCATTACCGCTTCTAATGCTTTGAATGGGTCCACCTCACAGACGATAACCTGTGCTCCCATTCCCCTTGCCCTCATCGCCAACCCTTTTCCACACCAGCCGTAGCCGAATACAACGAACTTCTTGCCAGCGAGGAGGATGTTGGTCGCTCGTAGGATACCATCTATGGTTGATTGCCCTGTTCCATAGCGATTGTCAAAAAGAAACTTGGATTTCGCATCGTTGACCGCTATTATGGGATACTTGAGCACCCCTTCCCTCGCCATACTCCTCAACCTTATCACACCCGTGGTGGTTTCTTCCGTTCCTCCCTTTGTCCCTTCTAATAAGTCCCTTCTTTTTGTATGAAGTGTAGTGACCAGGTCTGCGCCATCGTCTATTGTGAAGAGAGGTCTTTCTTCCAATACCGCGATGATGTTTCGGTAATATGCTTCCCTATCATCACCCTTTATAGCGAAAACAGATATATTGAAGAATTTAACCAGAGCGGAAGCGACCTCATCTTGAGTACTTAGAGGATTAGATGCGCAGAGGAAAACTTGTGCCCCACCCTTAACCAGAGTTGAAGCGAGGTTAGCGGTTTCAGAGGTTATGTGCAAGCACCCACCTATCTTTATCCCCGCCAAAGGTTTCTCCCTCTCAAACCGTTCTCCTATCATTTTCAAAACGGGCATCTCTCTTCTCGCCCACTCCACTTTCCTTAACCCTTCTTCTGCCAAGGTAATGTCCTTTATACGATGTTTCACCATTTTAGAACTTAAACCTCCTTCTTATTTACGCGTGGGGCTCACTATCACTCCCTCAAAAATCGCTGCGTTAGAGTAAACCTCGCAATTTTCACCTACTATACAGCCTTCTATCATTGTGTTCTTGCCCACTTTCGCACCTCGCCAAAGAATGCTCTGCTTGACCACCGCTCCTTCTTCAATTATACATCCGTCCCCTAACACTGTTCCCTCCAAAATCTGTGCTCCCCTCTTAATAATACATCCGTTCCCGATGACTACGGGGTATTCCATATAGGCGGATGGCTCTATCTCCACATTTTCCCCTTGCCAAAAAAATGGTTTAACCTCTTTCAAGGGGATATGAAAGTTTATCCTTTTATAAAGGACATCCTTATGAGCTGCCCTATATTGCTTCATATTTCCCACATCTTTCCAATATCCTGAAGCGAGGTAGCCGTAGAAGGGAACCTTCCTGTCTATGAGTAGAGGGAAAAGATCTCTTCCAAAGTCAAAGAATTGCCCCTCGGGAATGAAGGATAAAACCTTTGGCTCGAGTATATATATGCCGGTATTGACGGTATTGGAGGGAATCCTTTCGCCCCGGGGCTTCTCAATGAAGGCTATTACCCTCCCCCTTTCGTTCGTGAGAACCACCCCATATTCACTTGGATCATCAACGAGAGATAGGGCGATGGTGACCATCGCCTTTTTCTCCTGGTGGTAAGCAAGGACCCGTCTTAAATCAATATCGCAAAGGTCATCTGCACCCACCACCAAGAAGGTGCTATCAAAATTATCTTCCACCTTTTTAACCCCTCCTGCTGTTCCCAGCGGTTCCTCCTCATAAGAATATTTTATTGAAACACCCCATTTCTCCCCATTACCAAGCCAGTTAGTTATCCTCTCGGCAAGATAGTGGACATTTATTATGATCTCCCTAAAGCCGTGCTCCCTTAAGACCTCTATAATATGTTCTATGACGGGCTTATTGGCTATGGGAACCATAGGTTTAGGCACATTACGAGTGAGAGGGTCAAGCCTTGACCCCACACCTGCCGCGAGAATCATCGCCTTCATTTATATTTCCCTTCTTTTATAAAATCTTCTTATAGCGTTGGCTACCCTTAAGATTTGTTCCTCTTTAAGTCCCGGATAAACTGGCAAGGATATAACTTCCTTAGCTGCCTTCTCCGCTTGAGGGAAATCCCCCTCTTTATAGCCGAGATAGGAAAAGGCAGGCTGAAGATGAAGAGGACAAGGATAATATACCATCGTTTGTATCCCCTCACTTAGAAGATATCTCCTCAATTCGTCCCTCTCCTTCGCCCTTATGGTGAATTGATGGTAAACATGGTGATTATCTTGCGCCTCATAAGGTAGCGTTATCTCCTCCACATCGCTCAACAACTCCTTATAAAAGCGTGCGTTCTTCCTCCGCTCCTCCGTCCACTTCTCAAGGTATCTTAACTTAACCAGCAGTACCGCCGCTTGTAATTCGTCCAACCTGCTATTAGTCCCCAGAAAATTAAAGGTGTAGTCCTTTCCTCCGTGGCAACGCATAAGTCTTAACCTTTGATATAGTTCCTCATTTGAGGTTAATACCATCCCCCCATCGCCCATTGCGCCAAGGTTTTTTGTGGGATAGAAACTAAGACATCCCACATCGCCAAAGGAGCAAACCGGTTGCCCATTATGGGAGGCAGCTATAGCTTGAGCTGAATCCTCTATTATCAATAGGGAGTTAGCTTTCCCTAACTGGGTTATCCTCCCCATATCGCAAGCCTGCCCGAAAAGGTGCACCGGCATTATAGCCTTCGTCCTCCTGCTAATTCTTTTTCCTATTTCATCAGGGGAAATATTGAAGGTCAATGGGTCTATATCTGCGAAAATTGGACGCGCTCCCACTATGATGACGCTCTCAGCTGAAGCAACGAAAGAGAAGGGAGAGGTTATCACCTCGTCCCCTCTCCCTATGTTCAAAGCATGGAGAGAAAGGGTGAGGGCATCTGTGCCCGAATTAACCCCCACACCATATTTTACACCACACAGTTTTGCTATTTCCCTTTCCAATTTCTCAACATTCTCACCTAATACATACCTTCCCGAGGTTATAACTTGCTCTACGAGGGGCAACATTTCATTCAGCAAAAGGTTGTGCTGGTAGGCAAGATCATTTATAGGAATTATCTCCTTTTCCATTTAAAAGAAATTATATTCTCCTTTCTTCAGGGGAGTCAAATTTTTTATAATTTGTATTGAAAAATGAGCGCAACAAAGGTTTCGGTTATCTCCACAGTGCTTAACGAGGAAATCAGTATAGGAGAGCTTCTGGAAGCTCTATCAGCCCAAACATTCACACCAGAGGAAATAGTCATTGTTGACGCTGGTTCCCGAGATAAAACGGTTGCCCTTATGGAGAAGTATGCCCATTCCTTACCCCTCAAGGTATTTGTATGCCCGGGCGCGAATAGGGCAGAGGGAAGAAATATCGCCATTAGGGAGGCAAGTGGAGATATCATAGTTTCTATAGATGGGGGATGTATCCCCTACCCTAACTGGTTGGAGAATCTCGTTTCCCCTTTAATAGAGGAGAGCTCTTTGGATGTTGTGGGAGGATACTACGAGCCAGTAGTTAACACTCCTTTACAGGAAGCCATCGCGGCTTTGACAGTGCCGTCTCCCAAGGACATCTCGCCCTCTGAGTTCCTTCCTTCTTCTCGCAGCGTTGCCTTCCGCAAGCAGGTTTGGGAAAGAGTGGGAGGTTACCCCGAATGGATGAGGAGCGCCGAGGACACAGTCTTTGATATCCTCCTAAAAAAAGCGGGAGCGAAGTTCCTTTTCCAGCCGGAGGCGAAGGTTAAGTGGCGTATGCGAGAGTCTCTTCGGGGAGTATTTCGCCAGTTTTATGAATATTCCTTTTGGGATGCCCGAGCAGGTGTTTTCTTCCCACACTATCATAAGATATGGCTCTATTTGGGGGGTCTTATCCTTCTTATCCTCTCCTGCTTTTTCCCAGCGGTATTTTATGCCCTGAGCATAGGCTTTTTAATTTACATCTCCCGCTTCTATTTCCGAGCAAAAAGGAGGAGGCTATCTCCCAAGGCTTATCTATGGCTTTTACCCGCCTTATTTACCTATGACCTTGGCAATGTGAGCGGTTATATATTGGGAAAATTAACCTCACTTAAGCAAAAAATTAAAAGCGAAGGAGGCGAGATATCTTGTTAAAAGTAGGTATTATTGGCGCGGGAACTATGGGAAGAACGCATGCCCAAGCTTGGGCAGATACAAGGAGGGTAGAAATAGTTGGAATCTACGACGCAAACCCCTCCTATGCCGAAGCTCTTGCTTCCCATTACTCCACCTCTTTCTTGGACTTCCCCCAATTGTTAAAGAAGGCCGACATAGTAGATGTTTGCACCCCTACCCACACCCATCATCACTATGTGGTGGAGTCAGCAAGGGCAGGAAAGCACATCTTCTGTGAGAAGCCCCTGGCGAGGACACTTGAGCAAGGAGAGGAGATGTTGAAAGAAGTGGAGAAAGCTAAGGTGAAATTTATGGTCGGGCAGGTCCTCCGATGGTTCCCCGAGTATAGGAAGGCGAAACAAATGATAGAGGAAGGAGCCATAGGTAATCCCCTAAGTGCCAGGACGACAAGGGGCGGCGCTTTCCCCCGGGGGATAGCAGATTGGTATGCGGATTTTGAGAAAAGCGGAGGCGTCATATTAGACCTCATAATCCACGATTTTGATTTCCTCCGCTGGTGTTTTGGAGAAGTGGAGAGAGTGTTCGCTTATTCCCTTACATTCCGTAGGTTGGAACATCTTGACTATACCCTAGTCATCCTCCGCTTTCGCTCGGGAGTAGTAGCCCACATTGAGGGTATCTTTGCTTATCCCCCCGGTTCCCCCTTCCGCACCTCCTATGAAATAGTGGGCGATGGGGGAATGCTCATCTTTGATAATCAATCCACGATGCCTTTGAAGGCTTTAACCAAACCAAAGGAAAGCGCAATGGGTGTAGCGGTTCCAGAGAGCCCACTGGCGGAAAATCCCTACTTTTTGGAAATAGAGCATTTCCTTACCTGCGTAGAAAAGGGATTAGAACCCGAGGTAAAGGCCGAGGATGGCTTCCAAGCTATTAGAATAGCCCTATCCGCCATAGAATCGGTCAAGCTGGGTAAACCAGTGTATCTATAAGAGGAGGTGAAAGAAAATGAAGGTAGGAATGATATCTTTTGCGAGCACAACATCTTGGGAATATGCGAGGTGTATAAAGGAAATAGGACTGGAGTTCGTGGGTCTTGCAGATGGAGACGAGATGAGGGGGAAAAGGGCGAGCGAGGCTTTCGCCGTTCCCTATTTTAGCAACAAAGAAAACCTCCTTTCACAGCCCATAGATGTGGTGATTATATGTTCTGAGACCGCTCACCGTAAGGGGGATGTTCTTCTTTCCGCTCAAGCTGAAAAGCATGTTATCTGCGAGATGCCCTTTGCTACTTCCCTTCGGGATACTCAGGAGATAATAAGGACCTGCGAAGAGAAGGGCGTTCTCCTTTTCCCTGCTTTTCCTTTCCGCTACTCACCGCCACTTAAAAGAGCCAAGGAGTTAATAGAGGATGGTCAGATAGGCGAGATATTGGCGATGAAAGGGACCCACAGGACAAAGGTACCCCAAGGATGGCAGACTAAGAAAACCTTGGCGGGGGGAGGTGTGATCCTGCAAAACGCTGTTCCTATGATAGACATTATGAGATGGCTGACAAAAGAAGAGGTAGCGGAGGTTTATGTAGAAATTAAGAAAACTCCTCACCTCAATATAGAAGTGGAGGATACAGCTGCCCTCGCTCTGCGGTTTAAAAACGGAATCTTTGCCACCCTTGACCCCTCTTGGTGTTATCCTTCCTCTTTTCCCTTCTGGGGAGACCTATCTATAGATATCGTGGGTAGAGATGGAACACTCATCGTTGATGCTTTCGCCCAGGTCCTTTGCCACGCGGAGGGAAGGAAAGCTTCCTACACAAAAGAATATTGGGGCTCAGATATTTACTCCCTTATGCTGAGGGACTATCTCCGTTACATAGGGGAAAGGGAAGAATTGCCGGTTAGCCCGCTTGATGGATTAAAAGCTCTGGAGGTGGCCTTAGGCGGATACCAGTCTGGGGAGAAAAAGGAGCCTGTGTCCCTCTAAAAAGAAGGGGGGGAGACCTTCATAATAGGAGGTCTCCCCCTTTTTTGTCCTTCTTCCTACCTACATCTCGTAGTCAGAGTATCCTCCCCCGGGGACCTTTTCCTTCTCTTTCTCGGGGATTTCGGTGACGAGGGTTTCCGTGGTGAGGAGTAGCCCTGCGATGCTCGCTGCATTTTCCAGAGCGCAGCGAACGACCTTCACAGGATCTATGATGCCTGCCTCTATCATATCCCTGTAGGTTTCCGCCACGGCGTCAAATCCCCAAACGGTTTTCCCCTCCTTATGGAGGGACTTCACATTTTCCAACACCACAGAGCCCTCATAACCTGCGTTGGCAGCGATTTGCCTCATCGGTTCCTCCAAAGCCCTCTTCACTATATTTACACCGACCTTCTCATCTCCCTCAGCTTCCACTTCCTCGAGGAGAGGTGATATGGCAAGAAGGGTTGCCCCTCCGCCTGCCACGATGCCTTCCTCTATTGCTGCCCTCGTAGCGTGTAAGGCGTCCTCATAACGATGTTTCCTCTCCTTCAATTCGGTCTCCGTGGCTGCGCCAACTCTTATCTGGGCAACACCCCCAGCTAATTTTGCCAACCTTTCCTGTAGTTTCTCCCTATCGTAGGAGGACTCCGTCTTCTCGAGTTCCGCTTTAATCTGCTCTATGCGTCCCATAACTGCCTCCTTAGAACCGCCACCTTCTATGATTGTCGTCTCCTCTTTACCAACGACTACTTTCTTGGCTGTGCCCAGCATATCAAGCGTCACATTCTCCAACTTAACACCCAATTCCTCGGATAAGAAAGTGCCACCGGTGAGGATGGCTATATCCTGCATCATTGCCTTCCGCCTTTCCCCAAATCCGGGAGCCTTCACTGCGACGGAAGTCAACACGCCCCTCAGCTTGTTGACAACTAAGGTGGCCAAAGCATCACCTTCTACATCCTCGGAGATTATGAGGAGGGGCTTCCTCGCCGTTGCTACCTTCTCTAAGAGAGGGATAAGGTCTGTGGCAGAGGAAATTTTCTTTTCGTGAATGAGAATGTAGGGGTCCTCTAAAACAGCTTCCATCCTCTCGGGGTCAGTCACCATATAAGGGGAAATATAACCCTTGTCAAACTGCATCCCCTCCACAACTTCCACAGTGGTTTCCAACCCCTTGGATTCTTCAATTGTTATAACGCCGTCTTTGCCCACCTTCTCCATCGCGTCAGCTATAGTGTTACCAATTTCCCTATCGTTACCCGCTATGCTCGCCACATTGGCAATTTCTTCCTTCTTATCAATCTTTATCGCCCTATTCTTCAGTTCCTCTACCACCTTCGCTACCGCTTTATCAATTCCTCGCTTAAGTGCTACGGGATTAGCCCCCGCAGCTACATTCTTCAGCCCTTCCGTTACCATTATTTGGGCGAGAAGGGCAGCGGTAGTGGTTCCGTCACCCGCTACATCGTTTGTCTTGGAAGCTACCTCCCTACAGAGTTGAGCACCCATATTCTCAAAGGGGTCCTTCAGTTCTATCTCCTTGGCTACCGTTACCCCGTCACGAGTTATAGTGGGGGAACCCCACTTCTTCTCAAGAACGACCGTTCTTCCTCTCGGTCCAAGGGTTACCTTCACCGCATCCGCTACCGCATCAACTCCCCTTTGAAGTGCACGCCTTGCGGTTTCGCTGTAAAGTAATTGCTTAGCTGCCATTTACAACACCTCCTTATTCTTTAATAGCATAGATAGAATCCTCGTCCAAGATGATATATTCCTCACCGTCTATTTCCACTTCCGTTCCCCCATACTTTGAGAATACAACTCTATCACCCACTTTCACAGATAGGGGGATCCTTTGCCCATTATCCAAAAGCCTTCCCTCCCCTACAGCGACAACAACTCCCTCCTGCGATTTTTGCTTAGCTGTATCGGGGAGGATTATACCGCCTTTCGTCTTTTCCTCCTCAGGAGCAGGCTTGACCAAAACTTTTGCTCCCAATGGTCTGAGCGCCATTTCTCTAACCTCCTTTCATATTTTTTTTCTTTTCTATAATATTAAAATAGCACTTCATCAAAACATCGTCAAATTGTCCATCAGGGAAAAGCAATTAGACTTTCCCTCTCCAAATTGATAAAATTTTAAAAAGAAGGAGGAAACAAAGCATGTTCTTTCTTTCGCGGATAGCCAGCAGATTCTCCAAAGATATGGGAGTAGATTTGGGCACTGCTAATTCTCTCGTTTATGTGAAGGGAAGAGGTATACTCCTAAGAGAACCCTCGGTAGTAGCAATAGACAAAAGCTCGGGAAAAACTTTAGCAGTAGGAGAGGAAGCGAAGAGGATGATTGGTAGAACTCCTGCCAATATAGTGGCGGTGAGGCCCTTGAAAGACGGGGTAATCGCCGATTTTGATATAACAGAAAAGATGCTCTCTTATTTCATAACAAAAATTCACAAGCGTCGCACCCTCGTTCATCCCCAGCTCATAATTGGCATTCCCTATGGTGTAACTGAGGTGGAAAAGCGGGCAGTATTGGACGCAGCGCTGAGAGCAGGCGCAAGGGACCCCCAGTTGATAGAGGAACCGATGGCCGCCGCCATCGGCTGTGGTTTGCCTGTTACGGAGCCCCGTGGCTCTATGATAGTTGATATAGGGGGAGGAACCACCGAGATAGCGGTGATTTCTTTGGGCGGTATAGTAACCTGCCGCTCCATTCGGATAGCTGGTGACGAAATAGACGAGGCAATAGCCGCCTACATAAGGAGAGTGCACAACCTTCTGATAGGGGAAAGCACCGCGGAGATGATAAAGATAAACATCGGATCCGCTTTCCCTTTGGAGGAAGAACTCCGAATGGAGGTAAAGGGACGAGACCTTCTGACCGGTTTGCCAAGGTCAGTTATAGTGCGTTCTGAGGAGATAAGGGAAGCGATAGCAGAGCCCCTCAACGCCATAGTAGAGGCAATAAAGTTAGCCCTCGAATCTACACCCCCTGAACTCTCCGCAGATATAATGGAGCGAGGAATTATCCTCACAGGTGGGGGAGCTCTCCTAAGGAAGATTGACACCCTAATCTCCCATGAGACCGGAATCCCCGTTATGGTTGATAGCGACCCCTTAATTTCCGTTGTTATAGGGACGGGAAAGTTCCTCGAAGAGTTGGAACTTTCCTCTGCCCTCAGGAATGTGCTTATAGGACGTTCCTCCTTCTCCTAAATAATTGGCCTTAAGAAAGACATACCCAGCTTTGATTGTCTTTTTCCTTCTAGGCTTAATAATGGGAGGTATTGGGGGGCGCCTCCCCGATCCTCACTTGAACCCCCTCAGCAGAGCGGTGATCTATATAATCTTGCCTCTCCAAAATGCCACCAATTTCCTTTTCTCTTTGCCTTACAAGATCGTTTCCTATGTTCGTCTCAATTCCACCCTTCAAGAAGAGAATCGCCTCCTTAAAAAAGCCATAGAGGAATATAGATACGAGATAGCACAGTTGGAGGAACCCGCGCTTGAAGCCCAACGCCTAAGGGAACTTCTCTCCCTGAAGGCGAAACTCCCCTTTCCCACAATAGCAGCGGAGGTCGTGGGAAGGGTGCCTGGAACCCACACCTTCCTCATAGACAAAGGAACAAACCAGGGAATAAAGGTGGGAAAAGCAGCTATTGCTCCTCAGGGGTTGGTAGGCCAAGTGATAAAAAGTGAAGATAATTTTGCAATTGTTATGACCCTCACCCATCCCAAAAGTGGAGTGGGAGCGATAACCCACTCCGGCAGGGAAATGGGCATCGTTCAGGGAAGGGGAGACGGGGTCCTTATTTTTACCTTCCTTCCCCCCAATGCTAAATTGGAAGAGGGAGAACTTCTCGTAACCTCGGGCATGGGAGGAATTTATCCCAAAGGGATACCAATCGGCTACATAAGAAGAATTCACAGTGAGAAAGTCACTTCCTCCCTCTGGGCAGAAGTGGAACCTGCCCTCAACTTCAACCGCCTTGAAGAAGTCCTAGTAGTGAAATGACAAGGCTTGCTCTTATACTTCTCTTCCTCTTGATGATTTTAGGGCAACAAGTCCCCCATTTCCCTCTCCACTACGGTTTCCTTGATTTATCCATCCCCTTACTTCTCACAGTGGGATTGTGGAGCGGTCCTGAGAAAGGGTTGGCTGTAGGGTTCCTTATCGGCTTACTTCAAGCAAGTTTTTCTGGACATCTGGTGGGGACATTTCTCCTCACTCGTTCCCTACTGGGATGGGGAGGGGGTATGCTACAGGGCTTTATCGTAAGGGATAACCCCTGGGCTGTTTCCATAGCTGGTTTCTGGGCGAGTATTATTAACGAGGGCATTTTCCTGCTCTCTTTTCCTCACACCCTATCCCTGTCCTGGTTATATTCCTTGCTCTTTAAGGGGCTTACGAGTGCCCTTTTCGCTCCCTTTTTCTCATCCATAATCGGCAGGGTATATCATCAAATTTAGAAGATATACCCAAAGGATGCTTCCTTAAAGTTGACTATAGAGTTGAAGTTCGGCAAAATTTTAAACCAAAGATAAATTTTCAAGGAGGTAAGGATTGAAGGGAACAATTTTAAGTGGTATGCGTCCCACTGGCAAACTACATCTTGGTAATCTGGAAGGTGCCCTCAGACAATGGGTAACCCTCCAGGACGAATATAAATGCTTCTGGATGATAGCGGATTGGCATGCCCTCACCACTAGCTATGGAAATGCCCAGGAGGTAAAGCAGAATGTCTTGCAGGTTGCCCTGGATTTCTTAAGTGCCGGGCTCGACCCCGAAAAAAGCGCCATATTCCGCCAGTCGGATGTGAAGGAACATGCCGAGCTCCACTTGCTCTTGTCAATGATTACCCCCACTCCCCTCCTCATACGTAATCCTACCGTAAAAGAGCAAGCAAGAGATATGGGGTTGATAGGAGGGGACGAAGAAATGGTAAAGATAAACTACGGCCTGCTCGGTTATCCTGTTCTTCAGGCAGCAGATATATTGATTTATAAAGCTAACTTCGTTCCCGTGGGAAAAGACCAACTTTCTCATTTGGAGATCACGAGGGAGATCGCCCGCAAATTTAATTTCCTTTACAAGGCAATCTTTCCTGAACCCCAGCCCATTATAGGTGAATATCCCCTTATACTCGGCACTGATGGAAGAAAAATGTCCAAATCATATGATAATTGCATCTTCATATCCGACTCTCCAGAGGTCATAAGGGAAAAAGTGGGAAATATGTTCACTGACCCTCGTAGAATCTATCGCTCCGACCCGGGACATCCTGATGAATGCCCCGTCTTCCTTTACCATCTCATCTACAATGAATCGGAGATAAGTGAGATAAAGGAAGCTTGTCAAAATGCCAAGATAGGATGTGTCGAGTGCAAGAGGTTATGTGCTGAGGCATTGGTGCAGAGATTAGCACCTATAAGGGAAAAAAGGGAGAAGTTGGAGCAGTCTCCTTCCCTTATATTTGACATATTGGGCGAGGGAGCCCGCAAGGCAAAGGAGGTCGCCAGTGCCACTATGGAGGAAGTGAGGGAGGCAATAGGCGCTTGGTAGGCTGGCTACTTCTCCTCATTTCTCCCCTTTTCGCCCTCAACATTGGTGCGAAAAGTGCTATCTTGATGGATTACACCACGGGCAGGATACTGTGGGCATATAATGAAAAGGAAAAACTCCCACCTGCAAGTTTGACGAAGATTCTCTCCGCCATAGTGCTTTTGGAGAGAGGAAATTTGGACCAGATATTAACATTGGAGAAGGATCCCCCTAAAGGGGAGCCCTTCTTACTGGGATTGAAAAAGGGAGACAAAATCTCCCTTAAGAATCTACTCATCGCTATGTTGGTGCGCTCCGCAAATGACGCTGCCCTCGTCGCTGCGGGGCGTATCGGGGGCTCGGAAGGGAAATTTGCCCAATTGATGAACGAAAAAGCAAAGGAATTGGGCGCTAACGATAGCCATTTCATCAACTGCCATGGTTTACCCCACCCCCTTCACTACTCCACAGCTTATGACTTAGCTCTAATAACACGCTACGCCTTAAGAAATCCAACTTTCGCTTCAATAGTCGCCTCACCAAGAGAGGAACTGAAGTGGTGGAGGGGAAATGAAGAGAAAACAAGGCGTTTGGAAAACACAAATAAATTGCTTTCCCTTTACCCCTACGCAAATGGTGTGAAAACAGGCTATACAAAAGAAGCGGGGAGATGCCTTTCCGCCTCGGCAAGGAAGGGGAATTGGCAGTTAATATCTGTTATCCTTAACAGTCCCGATGTTTGGAAGGATGCTATTGCACTTTTTGAATACGGCTTTAATAATTTTCGCCCATATTTTATAGCCCAAAAGGATATACCGATTGAGTATATGAAAATACGGGGCAATCCTCCCCGCGTAGCTATTTTGGCCAAAGACGACTTATTAGTGATTTTCCCTTGCGACCAGCAACCCTCCATAAAAGTGGAAAAGACCCTTTATAAAGACAAAGCCCCCATAAAGGAGGGGGAAAAGATCGGTGTAATAAAAGTGGAAGTAAATGGTGAATACTGGGGTGAGACAGATTTAATAGCGGGGAACGCTGTTTCGCCCGACCTCCCTCAATTGTTTTCTTCCTTTTCTTTAAAGTTTTCCATTTTCATTTTCTTACTTTTAATCCTCGTTCGGTTATGGGAAGAAAGCGTTAAAAATTCAAGAGAAAAATGGTTCCCAAGGGATTGAATTTCTTTTTGCTCTTCTTAATTTTTGCTCTTGTCTTTAGCCTTTCTCTTTTAACAGGTCCAGCGGGATTACCCAGGGAAAGTTTGCTCCTCTGGCATATAAGGTTACCCCGTGCGGTTCTTGCCTTTCTGGTTGGCTCTGCGTTAGGGATGGCTGGTGCTTCTCTCCAAGGACTTCTTATGAACCCCCTGGCTGACCCTTACATCCTCGGTATGTCAGGAGGAGCGGCCTTAGGAGCAGCGACTGCATTCTTGTTTGGCTTGGAAAGCGTAGCTTATGGTATGGGTGTGCCTTTACTCGCCTGTGCCGGAGCCTTCCTTTCCCTGGTTTTAGTGCTCTCCTTAGCGAGGAGAAATGGACAATATCCTGTGGAAACTGTTATATTAGCAGGTGTTGTTGTTGGGGCCTTCCTCTGGTCGCTGGTCACTCTTTTCCTCTCCCTTTCCGGCGAAGATGCTTATAGGATTTTGCTCTGGCTTATGGGAAGCTTATCCAATGCAGAATGGTCAAGCATCAAGATAGCCGTTATCCCCATAACCTTGGGCTGCTTTTCCCTCCTCTTCTTCTGGCGGGAGTTGGATGTCTCTGTGTTAGGTGAGGAAGTAGCAAGTTCTTTAGGAATAGAAACTAATAGAACTAAATTTCTCATAATAATCTTTGCCTCCATAGCGGTAGCGGGAGCAGTTTCAACCTGCGGGATAATCGGCTTCATAGGCTTGATATCCCCTCATATTGCGAGGAGCATATTTGGCTATAGACATCGCATCCTCCTTCCCACCTCCTATCTCCTTGGAGCGGTCCTTCTTTTGCTTTCCGATACCCTTGCGAAAATAGCCCTCGCCCCCGCAGAGCTTCCCGTGGGAGCAATTACCGCCCTTTTAGGTGCTCCATTCTTCGCTTATCTCTTGCAAAAAAGGAAGAGTTCACTTTGAATTATCAACAGGAGGTGTATAAAGTTGAAAGTGAAGATAAAGTTTGAACAAACAGGTTTAGAAACTGAAGGGGAACTCATAGATAACAAGACAGCAAAGACGATTTATGAGGCTCTCCCTATCCGTTCCAGGGCGAGACGCTGGGGAAAGGAAATTTACTTCTCCATACCGGTAAAGTGCGAGCCGGAAAATCAAAGGGAATTAGTGGAAATGGGTGATATGGGCTACTGGCCACCGGGTTCCGCCTGGTGTATCTTCTTCGGTCCCACTCCGATAAGCGGAAAGGGTGAGATCAGGCCTGCAAGTCCTGTCAATATTTTCGGGAAGGTCAAGGCTTCCCCTGAGGAATTGGACAAGGTGAAAGAGGGCGAAGATATAATAGTGGAAAAAGCGGAATGATATCCAACCGACACACTTTTTGACAAAACTCTTCTCGAACTTTATCATTATATAAAATATAAAGTGAGACCCACATTATGAGCAAAAATCTTTCTTTTTCTATTTTTACATTGGGATGTAAGGTCAACCAGTATGAGAGCCAACTTATAGCTAAAGGACTCTTAGAGTTCGGCTTTACTATGAAGGAGAGGGGGGGCGATATCTATATTCTCAATTCCTGCGCTGTTACAGCTCGGGCTGATAGGAAAGCAAGACAAATAATATACAGGGCTAAAAGAGAAAGAAGAAAACTATTCATCACAGGTTGTATATCACCTACCCTTCTCGCCAAGTTGAAGGAAGACGAGGAAATAACCATTATCCCACAAGAGCAGAAAGAACAAATCCCTGGTTTCCTAAGGGAAAAATTCTCGCCTTCTCCTCGCCTCGCTTTGAGTCCGCGGGAAGCAACGAAAATCGCGATAGGGCGGAAACGAGCATTTGTCTCCGTCCAAACGGGTTGTGATAATTTCTGCTCCTATTGTATAGTTCCTTTTCTCAGGGGCAAACCGAAGAGCCGTCCACCTAAAGAGGTTTTGGAAGAAATACAACAACTCTTACAATACGGTTTCAAGGAAATCGTTCTCTGTGGGATACGCTTGGGGAAATATGGCAGGGATTTAGAAGAGGGTATATCTTTGGCTTCGCTTTTAAAGGAGATACTCTCTTGGGAAGGTGATTTCCGCATCCGACTTAGCTCCATTGAACCTATGGATTTTGAAGAAGAACTCATAGGAATTGTTACCCACCCTAAACTTTGCCCCCATTTTCATATCCCCCTTCAATCGGGTTCGGATAAAATTCTCAGGGCAATGGGGCGCTCTTACAGCGCCGGGGAATTCCTCTCCCTCATAGAGGTAATAAGGAAGAGAATTCCCCTGGTTAACATCACTACCGATGTCATCGTGGGTTTTCCCGGGGAAAGCGAGGAGGATTTTAACCAGACGCTGAATGTTTGCGAGGAGGCAGAGTTTGGGAAAATCCACATTTTCCCCTTTTCTCCTCGCCCCTACACCGAGGCAGCTAAGTGGGACGACCTCCCTCCCCAAATAAAAAGGGAAAGAGCCAAAGTCCTCCATTCCCTGGAAGAAAAGCTCTCCTTTTCCTTTAGAAAAAAACTCATAGGGACAGAGCTTTGGGTTCTGTTGCAGGGGAGGAGGGGAAATATGTGGGAGGGCTTATCTCATAATTATGTGAAGATTTACACGGAAGAGAAACCCCCTAATGAGTTCTTTTGGTGTTGTGGTGAAGAAATATATGAAGGGGGTTTAAAAGCAAACTTAAGAAAGGGAGGTCAAGACAATGGAACGTTGTGTGTTCTGTATGATAGCGGATGGTGAGGTAGAATCAAAAAAGATATGGGAAGATGAAGAACTCGTCGTCTTCCACGACCTCAATCCCCAAGCACCTTTTCATGTCTTGATAGTGCCCAAGAAACATATCTCGAGCCTTGACGATGTGGAAGATGAAGATGTATACCTCCTCGGCAAATTACTCACTACTGCGAAGAAGATATCGGAGAGATACCACCTAAAGGAGGGCTATCGGATAGTGGTAAATACAGGAAGCGCTGCGGGGCAGGTAATAGCCCATCTCCATTTCCATCTTTTAGCGGGACGCCATATGTCCTGGCCACCAGGTTAAGATGTTCCTTCCCCTTCTCTATGGATTAATCGCTTGTATTTCAAGTGTAGGTGGTTCCCTTATCGCGGTCAAAGGAGGCACCAGTGAGAAGTTTATAAAAAGGCTCATTGCTTTAAGTGGAGGGATGCTCCTCGCCTCCGCATTCCTCCGTATAATACCCGAATCATTAAATCTTAACGGAGAGATTGGTGGCATTGCCCTTTTGCTATTCTTCATCTTTTTCTATGCTATAGAGGATTTTATAATGATCCATTCCTGTCCAGAACATATCTGCCACTGCGAAACACACATTATAGGAAACATTGCTTTTTTAGGATTGGGGCTCCATAGCTTAGTGGATGGCATAGCGGTGGGCTCTACCTTCCGCTTTTCCCCTTCCCTTGGCGTTACCGCTTCCTTAGCGGTCATCTTCCACAAAATGGGCGATGGCTTGACCCTCTCTTCCCTCCTCCTCACATCAAATACAAAGAAAGATAGGGTTATCCTTCTTTCCCTCACCATAGCGGTCTTCACCTTATTGGGTGCCCTCCTTTCCTTCCTCTTTACAGGCACATCTCGCACTTTACTCGCTTTCCTCCTTGGTATATCAGGTGCCTCCTTCCTTTACATTTCCGCCTCCGACCTTCTGCCCCAGCTTCATAGAGAACGGGATATCTCCCTTCTCCTTTTCCTCTTACTCGGCATAATCTTCATAGGAATTATAACAACTGTCTTCCCGCACGATTGATAGTGAGAAAAGTTATATTTTTGTTAGCGATCTATCTCCTAATCGGTGGTTGTGCCCGCTACCCCCCTTACGGGGAAATGCTGGGCGACCGTATAACTTTTCGCTTTACTCTTAAAGGGGAGATAGAGCCCACTTATTATTACTTCGTGTTCGTCAACAATACGGGGAAATCTGCCGAGGGTCCTTTCCCCATAATCTATGGTCCTCCCTGGCCGATAAATGAGAACACTTGCGCCGAAGGCTATACTCACTTCGTAAGGTGGACGATGGGGCAATTTCTCTCCTTCATATATGATCCTTCTTCAAAGCAGGATATCCCTTCTGACCCTCCCCCTATTAGTAGTATTTCACCCGATCAGCGAACGATTGAATTCACTATAACCAGACGATGGCTCGGCAATCCCACGAAAATAAGCTTCAATATAATAACCATAGATTATAAGCCAACAGACCCAGGCTGGAAAGGAACAAGAAACATAGATTTCCTTGATAGCGGACCCGTGGAGATATCGACCATAGAAAGCAAGACTTACTCCTCCCAGACCCAGACTCCGGAGCCAGTTGGCGATGCTCCACCCCCTCTCGACATAATCTCTTGGGAAGTAGAGGTGAGGTTAGCGGACTAAAGGGGGTAGCTTCTTTATAAGGATTGCATACCCCTCGCCATAACGATTTTCCCTGTTCTCACTATCTCCTTGATTCCATAGGGGCGAACGAGGTTGACGAAAGCGTCTATCTTCTCCACATCTCCCGTTATCTCAACAATCAGCGAGTTCTCCGCTACATCGACCACTGTTGCTCGGAATATGTGGGTCAAATCGAGTATCTCCCGCCTCGTCTGAGGGGTAGCTTCCACCTTAACCAGAGCAAGTTCTCTTTCCAATGTAGAAGTAAAGGTATAATCCGCGACCTTTATAACCTCTATAAGCTTGTTCAACTGTTTCCCTATCTGCTCGATCATCGCCTCCTCCCCGTCCACCACTATTGTCATACGAGAGGTAGTGGGGTCCTGAGTTATGTTCACTGCCAGGCTTTCTATGTTAAAGCCCCTTCTTTTAAAGAGCCCGGCAACCCTTGCTAAAACCCCTGGTCTATTTTCCACAGAGACGGATAAAGTGTGTCTCATATTCTTTCACCTCAATCGACGAGCATTTTGTCAATGGAGCCACCCGCCGGCACCATTGGGAGAACTTTCTCCTCCGGGGCGATGCGGAAATCTATCAAGCAAGGGCGGTCCTTGACCTCCAGGGCTTTCTTTATCGCTTCCTCTATTTCGCTTGACTTCTCAACCCTTATTCCCCTACAGCCATAAGCTTGAGCAAGCAAGAGGAAATCGGGAGCAGTTATCTGGACGAAGGAATATCTGCGTCTCCAGAAAAGCTCCTGCCATTGCCTGACCATTCCTAAATAGCCGTTGTTAAGGATGGCTATTTTTATTGGCAACCTTTGCTGAACCGCGGTAGCAAGTTCTTGGATGTTCATCTGTATACTTCCATCTCCCGCTATATCAAAGACCAGCGCATCGGGACATCCTATTTGCACGCCTATAGAGGCGGGGAGTCCAAAGCCCATAGTACCAAGACCACCAGAGGTTATGAATTGGCGAGGATATTTCGTCTTATAGAACTGAGCTGCCCACATCTGATTCTGTCCAACCTCCGTGACTATCACCGCTTCCCCCTTGGTGAGGTGCCAAATCGCCTCCACAACTTTTTGAGGCTTGATTACCTCCCCCTCTTCCCTATACTTCATAGGATGTTTTTCCTTCCATTCCTGCACCCGCTTTATCCAGGAAGGGTGTTCCTTCGGCTCTATGTGAGCAAGAATCTGTTGAAGGACTCGCTTCGCATCACCAACGATAGGAATATGGGCCTTTACATTTTTCCCGATCTCCGCGGGGTCTATATCTATATGAATTACCTGCGCCATCGTTGCGAATGTAGAGACTTTGCCAGTGGACCTATCTGAGAACCTTGCCCCAATCGCTATTAATAGGTCGCACTCGGATACGGCAAGGTTAGCCGAAACCGTCCCATGCATCCCCAAAAGCCCCAGGGAAAGAGGATGTTCCTCCGGAATAGTTCCCTTCCCCATTAGAGAGTGAACCACGGGAATTTGACACCTCTCGGCGAGGATAAGAACCTCTTCCGAAGCTCCTGAGTTTATACATCCCCCTCCCACGAAAAGCACAGGTTTCTCCGCTTCCTTTATGGCCTCAACCGCCTTTAGCACCTGCTTTATATTCCCCTCATAAACGGGACGATAGGAGCGCAGGGATACCTTCTCCACTGGTTGATAATCTATCTCCGCTGCCTGCACATCAACGGGCAAATCTATCAAGACTGGTCCTGGCCTACCAGTTTTAGCGATGTAAAAAGCCTCTTTAACTATATAAGGAAGCATATCGGGATCTTTGACAAGATAATTATGCTTGGTAATAGGCATAGTGATGCCTGATATATCCGCCTCCTGGAAGGAATCCTTGCCCAGTATTTCCCTCCGCACCTGCCCTGTTATTGCTACTATAGGCGAGGAGTCCATATAGGCTGTGGTTATTCCTGTGACGAGATTGGTCGCTCCCGGTCCCGAGGTAGCTATGCACACCCCTACCTTTCCCGTTGCTCGAGCATAACCATCTGCCGCATGAGCAGCTCCTTGCTCGTGACGAACTAATACATGCTTTATCTCCTTCTCATCATATAACACATCGTAGAGCGGTAATACTGCCCCGCCTGGATAACCGAATACCACCTCCACTCCCTCCCTCTTCAGGCATTCCACCAATGCTTTAGCAGCCGTCATCCTCATTTGAACACCGCTCCTTTCCCAGAGGAGGAGACCTTCTCAGCATATCTTGCTAAGTAACCTTCCTTTATCTTTGGCTGAGGGGCTTGCCAAGTTTTCCTTCTTTTTGCAAACTCCTCTTCCGAGATCAGAAGGTCTATCCGCCTTTCCGGTATATCTATGGAAATGACATCGCCTTCCTGAACAAGGGCAATGGGTCCGCCCTCCGCTGCCTCGGGAGAGATATGCCCTATTGCCGCTCCCCTTGTCGCTCCTGAGAAGCGTCCATCAGTAAGTAAAGCAACCTCCTCATCCAGCCCCATCCCAACCAAAGCTGAGGTGGGCATAAGCATCTCCCTCATTCCCGGACCACCCTTAGGCCCCTCATATCTTATCACCACTATATCCCCGCTCTTGATTTCTCCCGCTAGGATCGCCCGCACAGCAGATTCCTCATCATCAAATACCCTAGCCCTTCCATTCCTTTTCATCATCCTTGGAGAGACCGCAGCGTATTTTACCACCGCTCCATCGGGAGCTAAATTACCTCGTAGGATTGCTATCCCTCCTTGTTGATGATATGGCTTCTCCAGAGGTCTTATGACCTCCTCTCCCCTTCGCTGAGCCTGTTGGATTATTATCCCTATGGGCTTACCTGTAACAGTGAGGCAATTTTCCTGAATCAACCCCTTCTTGGAAAGTTCTTTCATAATCGCAGGGATACCCCCTGCCCAATACAAGTCCTCCATATGGTGGGGACCAATTGGGTCTATAGCACAGAGATGAGGGACAAGGCGGGATATTCTGTCAAAATCTTCAAGCTCTAAGGGAACACCCGCCTCATAAGCAATCGCCATCAAGTGGAGGACCGTGTTGGTTGAACCGCCGAGTGCCATATCAACCGCTATAGCGTTGTGAAAAGCTTCCCTGGTCAAAATATCTGCGGAAGTTATGCCTAAATTAACGAGGTTCATAATGGTGATTCCCGCCCGTTTTGCTAAGACCTTTCTTTCTGAGTAGGCTGCGGGGATTGTCCCATTGCCGGGAAGTCCCATCCCCAAGGCTTCCGTTAGGCAGTTCATCGTGTTGGCGGTGAAAACCCCGGCGCAGGAGCCACAACTGGGGCAGGCAACCATCTCAAGTGCCTCCAGTTCCTCAAGTGTCATCCTTCCACTCTTAACCATCCCCACAGCCTCAAACACCTTTGAAAGCGATACATCCTCCCCTTTGAATTTACCAGCTAACATAGGTCCTCCCGAGAGCATAATACAAGGGATATCCAAACGAGCAGCTGCCATTAGCATTCCAGGCACTATCTTATCACAACTTGCTATCAAGATGAGCCCATCAAATTGATGAGCTTTAGCCATTGTCTCTATGGAATCAGCTATTAACTCACGAGAGGGGAGGGAATACTTCATCCCGATGTGCCCCATTGCTATTCCGTCACATACACCTATTACTCCGAACTCCACAGGTGTTCCCCCCGCTATCCTTACCCCGGCAGCAGCCGCTTCACCTATTTCCCTCAAGTGAATATGACCCGGGATTATTTGATTATAGGAGTTAGCTATACCTATAAGGGGACGCTCAAGTTCCTCTTTAGAGTAGCCCATCGCATAGAAAAGGCTTCTATGGGGAGCTCTTTCCAAACCTTCCTTTACTTTATTGCTTTTCACAGGGGAACCTCCTTTCGGGATTTTATTTAGAATACCACTTTGTTAAGGGGATATTCCACTATACCCTGGGCTCCTGCTCTGCTCAGTTGAGGAATGAGAGCACGAGACTGATGCTCATTTAAAACCACCTCTACCGCAACCCAGTCGGGATCGGTTAGATAGGAAATGGTGGGGTTCTTCAAGGCGGGGAGGAGGGAAACGATTTTCTCCAAGTTATCCTTATGGACATTCATCTTCAAGCCTACTAACTGAGCGCCGTTGAGTGCTCCCTGAAGGAGCATTGCTAAGTCCTCTATTTTTCTTCTCTTCCATTCGTCTTCCCAAGCTTTGGGATTGGCTATGAGGCGTGCTGTGGAGACCATTATTTCCTCCACTATGCGAAGATTATGCGCTCGTAGAGAGGAGCCGGTCTCCGTAAGTTCCACAATTGCGTCGGCTAACGCGGGAACCTTCACCTCCGTAGCCCCCCAAGAGAATTCCACACTCGCCTCAACCCCCTGTTGCTGAAGGTATCTCTTTGTGAGGTTGACATATTCCGTGGCAATAAGTTTTCCTTGGAGGTCTTTAACGCTTCGGATTGGGGAATTCTCCCCCACTGCCAGGACTATCCTGACGGGGCGGAAACCCTGCTTAGAATAGACCAGTTCTGCCACTTCAATTACATCTGCTCCTTGCTCCACAATCCAATCTTTTCCCGTTATCCCAGCATCGAGGACGCCCAGCTCTGTATAGCGAGGGATCTCCTGCGCTCTAATGAGGAGGGGAGATATTTCCTCATCGTCTATGGAAGGGACATAGGAGCGGGCATTCACCGATATGTTGAAACCCGCTCTCCTAAAAAGTTCAAAAGTAGCTTCCTGAAGGCTTCCTTTAGGGATACCTAACTTTAATTGCTTCATTTAGCCTCCTTGAAGAAAAGAATATATTCTTATTATATCAAACTAAACCCATCCTTTCAAACAATCATATAATTCCATAATACAAGGGGAGATGTTGAATTAATTAAGCTAAAGAGCTCACGAGAAGCGAGGATGAACCAAAGCAAAGGGGGAGGACTTTTTCCCGTGAGGTTATAATTTTTAAATGGGAATGTTTATTCAACAAGACCACGAGGAGGATATAGACAAGGAAATAACAAAAGAATACATCGTTGAACTTCTCCTAAATGGTGAAGAATGGAGAAGGGAAGATATTATCCGAGCAATCAAGAAAATAGACGATACGATAGAAGAACGGACAGAGGATATTGATTAATTTTTAGGAGAAATTGACAAGAAGGAGTTAGAGAGTTTTAAGGAGAAAGCCCAAATGCAGATGGGGGACGGAAGAAGACGAATAATCAGAGTGGTCTCTCCAGATATTTTCCAGCGAAGTATTTGAGGGAAGCATTCCTCTTTTTTGCCTTCTCCAAAGAGAAATGTTTAAGGAGTTCCACTAAGAAGTCCACCCAGGATTCCCCTTGGACGATCTTTTTCAAACTTTTTTAAAACAAAAGCCAAGTTGACCCCATCTTCCTCTAATTCCTCTCCTCCCATTAGTGGAATAGCCTTTTTGGGCGAAGCGGGTGAAAGATTGTAAATTCCGGTGTTATTGAAGACCCACCTTATGTCAAGGGTAATAAAAGGCCAAGGTGAGAATCCCTCCAGAATGAGGAGACCTCTCTTGGAAGGGGGGAATTCCTCAATAATGGAGATAAGGGGGGTAGCAAGAATAGGGGCAACTCTCCTTCGTGGAAGTCCAGATGGGCTTTTCCACAACTCGACCATCTCTTTCCACTCAGACAAGTCGATCCCGACTGGTTCCTTTAAATCTAAATCTCCTATTTTCACTACCTCCTCCTCAGAAGGAGAAAACACTATAGAGCCTTCCCCAAATTCTCTTTCCTTGGATTTCCCCTTTTCTTTCCAAACCTCCGCGAACTTGCCTTTCGCGGTTAAACTGTCCCTGCTAATCTCAAAGCCTTCCCTTTTGCCTTTAAATTTCAAAGCGAATTCATAAAGGGCTTCGTCACCTTCTAACAACATCTCTTTTCTATGCTTCCGCGAAAGAAGTTCAAAGTATTCCCTCTCGATGAGGACTTTCAAGGAAAATTCCTTTTCCCCTCCCTGCCTATCTATAGCCCTCTTTAATCCTTCCTTGTTTACATCTTTGAGAAAGCGAAAAAGTTGGACGAAGTTGGATTTCCCAGAAGCATTGGCGCCAATGACTACATTGAACTCCCCAAGTTCTATCTAACTACCTACCCGTCATTTTGCTGGGTGCCAGCCGGGTTTGTATGCTTCGAGGAGAGCCCAACTTGCCATGGCGCGGGCGTAGTAGCTTCCGCATTCGGGCTCGTTGAAAGGATTGCGGTTGGCACCGTTATGCCTTCCCCTCACCGCCTTCACCACTATCTCCGCCTCCCTGGGAAAACCGTAATCCAAAAGTAAAACAGCCAATTGATATTCAAATCCTGTCATACATTCGCTCCAATAGGAAAGCGGAGCATCGGGACGGTCGCCATCCGGCCAAGTGCAGATGAGCGTCCCACTCTCATCCCCCTGAGCGAAGGTCCTCATATTATTGTAATGGTCGCGGAAATTCGCACGATAATTGTATTTGAAGATGTGTTCAAGAGCAGTGCGGATATGGGAGCGGTCCAAAAGGTCGCCCAACCCTGCCCTGTTCGCCTTGTATTGTCCTACCAACTGGTCTATAAGGCAGCCATTCCCCACTTGAAATCGCAAAGTGGGATTGCGATACTCCTCGCTCAAAGTCGTCATTCGAAGAACATCCCCCTTAGGTGGTTGTATCTTCTGGATGTAATATCGTCCGTTGAACAGGTTCTCGTCCATCCATTTGCTTCCCTTCTCCCTCAATTCCCTACAGGCCTTAGCGAATTCCTCATCCCCCACCTTCTCTGCCATCTTCTCCATAGCGGATAGCGCTGCAAGATAGTAACTCTGGCACATAGCATTTGGTCCAAAGAACTCTACATCGTAGGTATTATGCTGAACCCCTTCCATAACTCCGTCCTTGTCTCCATCCCAGCCTCCTTGTTGCCAACAGAACTCCATCATTGATTTAATCTTCGGATACCACTTTTCCAGCCACTCCCGATCTTCCTTTAAAGATTGCATATAGCAACGAACTATCAACCCCATCTGCCCATCTGCAGCCGCTCCATAAAAGGTTTGCTTGTGGAGAGGCAGTGTGATGCGGAAACGCTCCCCGCCTTCATCGGTTATTCCATAACGGAGGTGGCTTTCTATCATACTACGATGAAGGTCGGGGAAAAGAGAGTATGTAGCCTGCTCGTAGTTCCAAACATGGGTGCAGGAACCCAAACAGCATCCCCCCGTGCCTCCACATCCCTCAAAGCCTAGGAATGTGCCATCTTCCAACCTAAAACAAGTATGAGAGCGAAGGGCAGTTAGATTAAATAGAGCTGCTTCCTTGAAGGTGTGAGGGATGTCAAGCTCCACTACACTATTAACGAAGCGAATCGTCCTCCTCCGCAAATCTTCCAGCCTCGGGATTATCCCCCTTGCTACATCTACCGCATCCTCAAATAGGGTTGCATAGTAGTTGCGGACGATGGGATTATCACCTTCATCCCCTGCCCACCAACCTATTTCTTTTAAATCACGATAGGGAAAGTGCCAAGTAATGAGAAAGTGGATGGATTTACTTTCCTTAGGGGCAAGGGAGAAAATGCAGGAAAGGGAACTATCCCAGGTATCTTGGGGACTAGGTGGGCAGGGTTTATCGGGCTCCTCGTCCTCAATATAGCCTTTTTCCATAATTTCGTCTATTAGCCCAAGAACTTCACCACCCCAAGGGCGGTCTCTAAATTTCCAGCGCCTCGCTACCCTAACATCTTCCTCATCGCAAAGGATAGCGATTGTCCCCCAGCGGGGATTTTGCTCCTTGCGACCTTTTGAGAAAAGCATGCCCTTCCAACCTGCAACATTCAACCGCTCCGTAATGTTATCCTTAAGGTCAACCGCAATTCCATCACAGCCAATAAAGTTAGTTAGGAGAAAGGTTAGGGAACAATCAATGGGAGAGGAAGCGCGGTTCTTTAGGGTAATGGTGAGGAGCCCCATTGGGAGGCTAGATGAATATGTGTCGCCGGGAATGAGGGGGTTAAATGCCTCTATAGCTACTGAAACGGGAGTATATTCGTCTTCCAGGAGGGCTCTTCCGAAGGGATAGGTGGCTTCAAATCCTTTGGGCTTCATTCTGGGGATGCCCGCCATATGCTGAGGAGCACCGAAATCCGCGGAAAGTCCTTCGGTTATATCCCCTTCAAGGATGCGGAGTTTTCTCTCTTTTCCTTGCTTGGTCCAGAGGACGAAATGGGAGTAAAGAGGACGCCATCCCCTATGAGGTCGGCTCATCAATTGCCAATCGGTCAATTGTCCCTTCCCACCAAGAGAGAAAAACCCCGTTCCTATTCCCCCAACGGGCATGGCAATTTCCCTCAGGTGGTTAACATCATAGCGTGATAATACCAACCAATCACTGCTTTCCATCTTGCCTTTACCTCCCTTAGCCATTTGAGTTTGGGTCATAAGGAAAAAGGAAAATAAAAGCCAAACAAAATAATGTCTTTTCATAACTTAAATCCACCTTTTTAAATTTATCAATGGAGGAGGGAAGGTCAAGAAACAAAAATTAGAAGGAACAAATTTCCGCTTGCTTTTTCTTTTTCTTGGTTATATACTTTTATTAACGATGCAGGTATTGTTACTGAACAGCGATTTTACGCCGTTGAATGTCTGTAGCCTAAGGAGGGCTATAGGACTCCTGCTTGTCGATAAGGTGGATGTCATCCACTACGATGGCACTTATATAAGGACCCCCACCGGGACAATGAGAGTCCCTTCCGTCATCAGGTTGAAGTATTACATAAAGCGACCTATCCCCGAACTCAAACTAACTCGCAAGAACATCCTTGCTAGGGATAATTATACCTGTCAATACTGTGGACAAAAGGGCGGGGAACTGACCGTTGACCATGTAATTCCCAAGAAGATGGGAGGAAAAACCGATTGGGACAATCTTGTGTGCTCTTGCAAAAGGTGTAATGCGAGGAAAAAGGATAAGACCCCTCAACAGGCGGGAATGAAACTCCTCCGTCAGCCCAAGAGACCTTACTTCATTCCTTTCATAAGCCTCACCAAATATCGCTACTGCCTCGAGAGGGAGGACTGGCGCCCCTACCTTCCCCCTATCTCCGATTAGGAATCTATCAAATCCTTATTCCCCTCTTTCACTTGGTTTACCCCTAAATCCTCATCGCCTCAATTTATTATTCACCTTCCTTTGCCTTAGATTGACGAATTTGCTATAATTTTATTGGAAAGTGGGGAGTAGTGTAACGGTAGCACACGGGACTTTGGATCCCTTAGCGGAGGTTCGAGTCCTCCCTCCCCAGCCAAATTAAAAAGTTGTTCTGTTGAGTTAAACTTTTTCATTCTACCCTTCGGTAAAAGTTACCACACTTATCTTGACTGCTCTTATACACCTCCTATAAAATTGAATAACATGCGAAGAAACGGATTTTTCCCCAGAGGACCCTTTCGGAAGAAGGTGAGGAATAATGGAAAAAGCGGCGGTTATCCTTACCGCGGGAAAAAGCACGAGGATGAAGACAGCCATTCCCAAAGCTCTTCATCCCCTTATGGGAAAACCCCTTATATCTCATATTATAGATAATTGCCGTTCTGCAGGTTTCAAGCGGGTTATCTTGGTCATCGGCCACAAGGGGGAGATGATAAGGGAGGCCTTTGGGGACCAAGTGGAATATGTGGTGCAAGAAAACCTAAAGGGCACTGCTCTTGCCCTCCTTTCCGCTAAAGAGGCGCTAAAGGATTTTCACGGCGTTATCCTCTGCATTTATGGAGATGTATCCCTCGTCCCTCCCCAAATCATAGAGGATATGTGGGAGCATCACATAAGGACCAATGCCCAATGCACCCTTCTCACCGCTGACCTTCCGAGCACAATTTACGGGAAGATAATAAGGGACGAAGAAGGTAAAGTAAAAGAAATAATAGAGCCCAGAGGATTAGACCTGCCCCCTGAAATAGAGAATATCAGGGAGATAAATGTGGGTGTTTATCTCTTCAATGCGCCATTAGTATTTGATTACTTGGAAAAGATAGGATGTGATAATCCCCAAAAAGAACATTACCTTACCGATGTAGTAGGGCTTCTTTATAAGGACGGGTATAACACCCAAGCCATAAAGCTCGCCCATAGTTGGATGGCAAGGGGGATTAACGATAGAAGGGATTTAGTGGAGGTGTCAAGAATTATGAGAGAGAAGATAATAGAGAGATTCTTGGAAGAAGGGGTAACGGTTGAGGACCCCCAAAGCACCTATATTGAGGCAACGGTGGAGATAGAAAACGATGTTATCATTCGTCCCTTCACATTCATCAAGGGCAAAACGAAAATAGCAAGAGGTTGTGAGATAGGTCCCTTCGCTTATATTGAGGACAGCGAGATAGAAGAAGGAACGAAGGTCACTGCTTCCTTCATAAGGGAAGCCAAGATAGGAAAGAACTGTAGGATAGGCCCCTTCGCCCAACTTAGACCGGGAACCGTTCTCGGCGACGAGGTAGGTATAGGAGATTTCGTAGAGGTAAAGAATAGCGTTTTGGAGAAAGGCGTTAAGGCCATGCATCTCGCTTATATAGGCGATGCCTTCGTGGGGGAGGGAACGAATATTGGGGCGGGAACGATAACTTGTAACTTTGATGGGGTGAGGAAGAATAAGACTTATATCGGCAAGAATGTATTCGTTGGTTCCGACACCATCTTCATTGCTCCCGTGGAGGTGGGAGAAGGCGCCTATATAGCCGCTGGCTCAGTTATAAATCAATATGTACCCCCTTATGCACTTGCAATAGCGAGGGGAAGACAGGTGAACAAGGAGGATTGGGCTAAAAAGAAGAGGTTCAAAAAGGAAAATGAGGGGTAAAATCATATAATTAAAATCGTGGAGAGGAGGACGAGTAGATGCAGGACTTGCGTATATTCACGGGAAATGCTAATCCTGAGCTTGCTGAAAAAGTAGCCCAAGAGTTGGGTATAGAATTGGGCAAAGGAGAAGTGGGACGATTTTCCGATGGAGAGATTAGGATAAAGATAGAAGAATCGGTGCGGGGGATGGATGTTTTCATTATCCAACCAACCTGCCATCCTGTTAACGATAATCTAATGGAACTTCTGCTTCTTATAGATGCCTTCAAGCGAGCCTCGGCAAGGCGTATAACTGCTGTGATCCCCTACTATGGCTACGGCAGACAGGAAAAGAAAGTCAGGCCTCGTGAGCCGATAAGCGCCAAGTTAGTAGCTGACCTCATAAGCGTAGCTGGCGCCGACAGGATTCTCACCATTGACCTCCACGCAGACCAAATTCAAGGTTTCTTCAATTGCCCAGTTGACCAATTGACAGCGATGCCGATATTGGCTGAGCATTTCCGCTCTCTCGGGCTCTCAAGTGAGGAGGTAGTGGTTGTATCGCCAGATGTGGGAGGGGTAGCGAGGGCAAGGCTTTTCGCTGAACTTTTGGGCGCTCCCTTAGCTATAATCGCCAAGAGGCGCCCCGAGCCAAATCAAGCGGAGGTTATGGAGATAATAGGCAATGTGGAAGGCAAGACAGCTATAGTGGTGGATGACATCGTGGATACCGCCGGCTCTCTTATGAGGGGGGTGGAAGCTATGATTGAAAAGGGGGTAAAGAGAGTTTTCGGATGCTGTAGCCACCCCGTGCTTTCCGGAGAAGCTGTTAAAAAGATAGAGGAGGGAAAATTAGAGAAGTTAGTGGTGACTGATACCATTCCCCTAGGAAATAAATCCAGCGGGAAGATAAAGGTCCTTTCAGTCGCCCCACTTCTCGCCGAAGCTATTGCCAGGATTCACTATGAAAAATCCGTGAGCGTGCTTTTCCAGAGGCTTCCCCAAAGGAAGATAGAATACTGAAGGAGGCTTCATTATCCAAAAAGTGATAAGGCTCCTGATCGGTCTGGGAAATCCCGGACGCCTCTATCAAAAAACACGGCACAATGTCGGTTTTATGCTCCTTTCCCGCTTAGCAAAGAAAAAGGGACTGAGGTTTGATAAAAGATATTGTAAAAGCAGGATAGCGGAAGGAGAGGGAATAATCCTTGCTAAACCATATACATTTGTAAATCTAAGTGGCAAATCAGTAAGGGCGTTGCTTCATAGATTATCCCTTTCTCCTCAGGAGATGCTCATCATCTGCGACGATGTTTCCCTGGCTCTGGGAAGAATAAGGATAAGAAGGAAAGGTTCGGATGGGGGGCATAATGGATTACGCTCCATCATAAAGGAAATAGGAACCGAGGATTTTCCCCGTTTAAGAGTGGGGATAGGAAGGGAAGGCATAAGGGATTTGGTGGAGTATGTGTTGGGTGAATTCCAAAAGGAGGAGAGCGCTATTTTGGAGAAGGTTTTAGAGGTGGGGGTAGAGGCGGTAGAATGCATCCTGGAGGAGGGGATAGAGTGGGCGATGAACAAATATAATTCCCTGGTAATAAAATGATCGTAAGATGGGAAATTTGACAAGAGGGTCCTTCAACTCTATAATTTTTATAGAATTCCGGGGTAGCTCAATGGCAGAGCGGCTGGCTGTTAACCAGCGGGTTGTAGGTTCGAATCCTGCCCCCGGAGCCATATTACTTTCAAAAAATGGGATTTCTTAGGATAATGTAAATAACTATGCAATATAAGAAGTTACAAAACCATCAATTAGCAATGGAATTTGATGAAGTATCCAATCTTTCATCTAAAAAGGTGCTTATATTATTTAGAAATTCAATTCCCGAAATACCCTCAACTACTTATGGAACCTTTGCAATCTATAAATACCCGGCTAAATTTATTCCCCAAGTGATTGCTTATGTTTTAAAAAACTACGCCAAACCTGGAATGAAAATATTTGACCCTTTCGCTGGGTATGGCACCACAGGATTAGTAGCTAGAATTTATGGGTATGATTATGAACTTTGGGATTTAAATCCCATAATAGAAGTAATCCATAAAACAACAACGCTTAAAAAATCCCTTAAAACTCAAGATTTAATAGAATTACTAGAAGAAATTAAAAAATCACAAAAGGAATTTATACCTAATTGGAGTAATTTAAATTATTGGTTTCCTAAAGAATTTCTCCTCCTCCTTTCAAAGGCCTGGGGATTCGCTCATTCCTTACCAGAAGATACTAAATACTTCTTTCTAATTCCCCTTTTAAACACTACTCGATATTTTAGTTGGAGTGATGAAACAGTCCATAAATTGTATAAATCCAAATATTCAAGAAAAAAAGTGGAAAATTTGCTTGAAGGAAATTGGGAAACGAGATTTTATAGAATGTTGAGAGACGAAGTCTTCAAACTTTTTAATAAAATATGTGAATATGAAAAACTTGACCCCAAATCGGTAAATTTTAAAATTAAATCGGGAGTGGATACATTAGAAACAAGGCTTGATGAAGCGGTGAATATTCTAATTACATCCCCTCCCTATCTTCAAGCTCAAGAATACATTAGATCCACAAAGCTTGAATTATTCTGGTTGGGATATACTGAAGATTATATTAAAAATTTAAGTAAAAAAGAAATTCCTTACCGTAATGTAAATGAGATAGAGATTTATTCAAAAAAATACCACGAATTTAGGGAAAAAATAAAAGAAAGTCATTTGAGAACCCTTTTTGAGAGATACTTCAAGGCAATTTTGGGTGCTTTCTCAACCCTTGGAGAAAAAGTGGAAAATTATATGTGTATTTTTGTTGGTCCAGCTAAAATAAGGGCAACTCCTATTCCTATTGATGATATTGTCATTGAGCATCTCCAAAAATTTGGTTGGAAACATGAGGTTACCTATATAGATAAAATTTTATCTCGTGTAATGTTTGAATCGAATATTAATCCTGCCACTGGAATGAAAGATAGCAGGATTAAAACCGAACATTTAGTTATATTGAAAAAATGAAAAGAAAGATTGCTAATATTCATCCTCTTCTAAAAAAGGAACTTAACAGCCCCTCTGCGTTTAAAAAAAGAGAAGGAGAGTATGTTAAACTACCTCAAGAAATCATCAGAAAAGAAAGCGGAATGATTTTCGATGTTGAAGAATTGAGCGATTTACTTCTCTCTGTATGTAGATCTAACGATTTTAATGTAATTAAATTTCAAAAAAATAGAACATTTTTAGATGAAGATAAAGTTTTAAAATGGGTGAAGGAAAAATTGATTCCGAATACAGTAATTGTAAGTATTGATGATGAAGATTTAGTAAGATTGCTAATATTTTGTATTGAAATTACCTATCAAATGTTTGCGGGTGGCACAAGGGCAACAGTGACCCAAAAGGGGTTTCGGGAAAGGAGAAGAACTTTTGAATCTATACTCGCGGATCAGTTTGTCGGAAAGTTAGGAGAGATTATGGTTAAAAAATTTCTTGAAAAAAATTACCCAACTAAAATAGAATTGGATTGGGATATTTCAACTCAAATAGAAAAATATAGAAATGATATTATAAATGCAAAAAAGAAAGTGAGCATAAAGACATCACCGTCTTTGGCTGGAATTTGGGCAGAAGCAGATATAGGTTATGATTATGGTATAACTGTCAAATGCTCTGTTCCTCAACCTCCCATTTTGCAGTTTTTTATTGAAGTTTGTGGATTCTCAAAATTGCTTGATTTTGCTGAGGCAAAAATTCCTTCTTCTGATAAACGATTTCGAAATTATCTTCAAGAGATGAGAAACAGGATTAAAAATTATAAATGTGGAGAGATACAGACAAAGCTAAAAGGTTTCATCTGTGGATATTTTAAGACATCCGAATACAGACCTTTGCAGGAAGGAAGAATATTGCCTTATTTAGGGAAAGTTAGAGAGACCAGATATTTAGTCCCTATTAACGATCTTAAATATACCAAAGAGGACTGGAAGATTTTCCTTAAAGAAATGGATTTAATATAACAAGAACTCCTAATTTTTGAAAGTAATCTTGAGTGACCCACCGGTAGGGCGGGTAAACAAAAAAGTTGTTTCTTTAGATTTCTCTTGTTAAATTTTTAGATTAAATTTTGCAAAATTATAGAGAAAACTTCAATGAGTTTGACCTGAAAGGGAATATAATAATTTGAAGCTTGAAGCACCGTGGCAAACGGTGTTTTAAGTTTGAATGATTTTGGTCAAATTTAGCACCATATTTTGATTTTTGGTTGGTTTTTTGGTGATTTTTTTTATTTATTGGTACAATAAAGAAAGATGAATTTGATGGGTAAGAGGCGTTGAAAAGATTTAAAATATGGGATTTTTAAAGAAAAATTTTATTTTTTTAACAGTTTTTATTACCGGAGCAGCTGTCTTAGTGATTGAGGTTACAGCCACCAGAATTCTTACTCCTTATTTTGGGAATACTCTTTTTGTTATTTCTAGCATTCTCGGCGTTGTTTTGGGAGGATTGAGTTTGGGATATTTTTTAGGAGGGATTTTAGCTGATAAACATCCAAAATTTTCTCTCTTTTTTTTCCTTATTTTTTTGGCTGGCATTTTTTCTCTTTTAATTCAATTTTTTTCCAAGACTATCTTACCTCTTGCCGGAGAAATTTTGGGCATAAAATTCGGTCCGCTGATTTCTAGTTGCTTTTTGTTTTTCTTGCCAAGTTTGATTTTAGGAACAATTTCTCCTTTTGCTATCAAATTAATAACCTTGGAACTGAAAGAAGTTGGTAGAGTTTCAGGGAAAGTGTTTTTCTGGTCAACCCTCGGAAGTATTTTTGGGAGTTTTTTAACTGGCTTTTATTTAATCCCTCATTTTGGGACAAGGAAAATCCTCTTTTATAATGGACTGTTACTTTTGTTCCTTGGATATTTTGGAATTTGGTTTTCAAAAGATAATGGAAAGAAAAATTATTTTCTCAAATTTATATTGGTTTTATTTTTGATCATCATCTTAGCCCTATCTTCGATTGAATTTCTTTTGCCAAAATCAACATCGATCATTTTTCAAAAAGAGGGTCTTTACGGCCCGATAATCGTGGAGGAAATATTGTTTAATGGAAAAAAAATTAGGGTTTTGCGGTTTGATCCTGCTTATCAAGCAGGAGTTTTTTTAGATTCTGATGATCTGCCCTTTGAATACACAAAATACTATTCAATTTACGAGATCATTAATCCTCAGGCAGAAAAGGCTTTATTCTTGGGAGGGGGAGGTTATACTACGCCCCGCCGACTTTTACTCGACAAAAACAATATCAAAAGGATTGATGTGGTGGAGATTGAGCCCTCACTTTATCAGATCGCAAAGCAATACTTTAAACTTGAAGACGATCCGAGATTAGTTAACCACATTGGCGATGGCCGAAGATTTTTGAAGGAGACGAACGAAAAATACGACTTCATCTTTTCCGATGTCTACTCTTCTCTTTATTTCATTCCTGTTCATTTTACCACTCAAGAATTTTTTTCGCTTGCCAAAAGTAAGCTCAAGGAAAATGGATTTTTTCTCATAAATATTATTGGGGCATTAGAGCCAAATAAAAACCAACTATTGTTTTCAATAGTGAAAACTTTCCAAAAGGTTTTTGAAAATAGTTATCTTTTTGCGGTTCAATCGCCAAGTCATTTAGGGATTCAAAATTTTATCCTCGTTGGCCTTAAAAACCCAGCTCAAAAAATAGATTTTACAAGACCAGAAATTTTAGAAAGTGAAAGCGAAATCATTCGCAATTTGCCTCAAAAAATTGTTGATCTGGAAAAGTTAAACTTAGATTCAGCCTTCATTTTCACTGACGATTTTGCTCCACTTGAATACTTAACCGCAAAACTTTTTTAATCTTATTTTTTATATGGAAAATTATAGTGATGAAAAATTAGTAAGGAATTATTTAAAAGGTAATGAAGAATCGTTAGAGGTTTTGGTGAGGAAATATTTGAAACCAATTTTTAGTTTTGTTTTTCGCTTGGTGGAAAATAGTCAAGAGGCAGAAGATATTACTCAAGAGGTTTTTGTTAAAGCTTGGCGAAATTTGAAAAAGTTTAATCCAAAACAAAGTTTTAAAACCTGGCTTTTTACCATTGCCAAAAATACTTGCCTTGATTGGTTAAGGAAAAAGAAAGAAATTTTATTTTCTGAATTAGAAAGAAAAGAGGAAAAATTTTTCATCCAAAACATTCCCGACTCCAAACCTTTGCCAGATGAAATCTTTGAAAGAAAAGATTTGGCTAATTTATTAAAG
>CALITO010000049.1 GCA_938041455.1 uncultured bacterium
TTTTTAAATTGTGCTTTGCTGAATAATTTCTACTTGGAGCTCTTTAGCACACTTAGAATCCGACTTTCAAACAGCATTGGATGATATAGTTTAACCTCGCCCCAGCTTGGCAAGTGTTTTCTCTAACCATTCCCTCGCTTCCTCGTCCTTAGCGTAGTAGGGCTTGCCCACCCCTATATTTCGGGGATACTCCAAAGCCTTCTGGAAGCTTTCCAAAGCTTCCTCATATTTACCATCCTCAAACAACTTCTTTCCCCTTCCCAAATAAGCACGGTAATATATCTCCCGCATCCTCACCTCGCCTTCCCAAGGGTGGAAAGTGTTGCTCATCAAGAGTTCTATCGTCTTATCATAATCGCCAAGTTCGAGATAAATTTCCGCTAACCGAGCAGCAACCTGGCTCTTACTCCTTATCCCATCAGGAGCAGATAATAGAAGCTCGAGCCTCTTCCTCGTTTCTTTTCTTTCCCCTAAAAGCCTGTCCAGTTCCAAGTAGAGGCGCCAATTCTTCTCCATTTCTATCGCTTTTTCATAATATTCCCTCGCTTTTTCAAAGTTTTCCCTCACCCTCTTGTAGCCAAGTGCGAGATTGCGATAAAGAACAGGAAATCGCAAGTTTCCCCTTGCCCTTCCCCAAACTTCTAAAGCTTCATCTTCCCTTCCCAAAGCGTAGAGGAGGTTGCCTAAGTAATAGAGGGCACAGCCATCACTTGGGTTGTAACGAAGAGCGGTATCCAAAACATCCAAGCTTTCAAGTTGGTTGGGAAAGACGAAATTGGGCGCCTCTATAGAACCCCGTTCAAATAACTTCCTTGCCCTTTCCTTCTCGCCCTTCCTATCCCAGATAAAGCCGAGGTAGTAATAAACCAGAGGATAAACCTTCTCCCTATCCTTCATATATTCCTCCAAAACCCCTATCCCCTCTTCCCAGAGCCCAGCGGAGATATAAGTCCTGGCTAAATCGAGATAATCATCCGCCTCGGAGAGGTAGGAATCTTGCGTTATTCCTATCTCACCATTGGGAAGAAGGGAGGGCAAGCCTTCTTCACGCCTAAGATACTTCCTGAAATTCTCACTCCCTTCCAGAAGATATTGTTCAAAGAGGGCAAGACTATCCAGGGGGTCGCTTACCAGTGCCATTTCCAGCATTTCCTTTGCCAGTTCCCTTCTGCCCTGTTTTCTCAACGCTACAGCAAGCATCCCCATAGCCCTAATATCGTCTCCCCTTCTTTCCAAAGCTCTGCGGAACAGATCCTCTGCCCTTTGAAAATCCCCTTCTTTCATAGCAAGTTCCCCCAGATAATAAAAACTCAGCGGTAAAAACTCCCCATCACGCACTCTCCAGAGGTGTTCCCTCGCTTCCTCGTTTCTATCCAGCAGTTTGAAGAGAAAACCAAGGTAGAAATGGGCTTGTCCATTATGAGGGTCTCTCATAAGAGCCCTTCTTAAATGCTCCTCGCTTCTCTCCCAAAGTCCTCTCTCCATATAAAGCCTTCCCAAAGCTATGTGGGCAAGGGAGAAACCCTCGTCCTCTTCCAATGCCCTGTGATATAATCTCTCCGCCTCCTTCTTCCGGTTGAAACGTTCCCTATCCAGTCCCTTAAGATAGAATACCTCGCTTACCTCCTTTACATCCTTTTCCCCCTTTACATCCTCCACTTCCTCTCTTCCTCCCTTTTCCTCATAGGAGATTATCTCTTTTCCCTCAACTAATACCTTGAGGGTTAGAGGGGCAGGAGAACGAGGTATATGGGGAGCTTGGGTGAATAAGGGATTTTGGGGGGAAAGAGGGGTTTCCATTACATAAACTGGATTGCCGTTCTCCTCAAGGATTATTTTCGCTGAGGGGAGAGGAAGGGTTGTGTAAACCCCAAGGAAGATATTGCCTCCTTGGCGCAGTAGATTAACAGCGCAGAGCTCGTTTGCCTTGACAAGTCCCTTTATTCCCCTTATAGGATACCAGACTTCTCGCCACTTTTCCCTGGAATGTGGTAGGAGGAAGTCATAGGTTGATTGATCTTTGAAGCGTCCACTTTGTATTTCACAGTAGGGACCGTCACCGTCACTTAATATTTCCGCCCAAATGAGTCCATCATCGGCAGTGCCCCAAGTAAAGAATTTCTTCCCCACCGCATCAAAGCGGCTGGCGAAATGGACGGTGCCCATATCAAGAAAATGGTCATAAGCACAGAAGAAATCCTCCTTACAATTGCGGGCGAATAGGTCAACAGCGAACTTGTGATTTTTATACCAGGATAAGTCTACCCCCTCATTTATCGGGTATTGCACAGTAGTAGAGCCATAATAGGCAGACTTAACGGGGTAAATGAACTGCATTTTCTCATGGGCAGGAACGGCGGAATTGGACCAGAAGTAGAAGCGGTGGGGGAAAGGAGAAGGATTATAAAGGGAGATAATCGTCTCAATATATGCCCTTCCTGGGTATAGTTTTACCTCCACAAGCCATTTCATTCCGCTTAACCTTTCCCTATTACCCACGATTACGCTGGCGCTCCCGTCAGGATAACGGCGAAGTGCGTAGAGGACAGGAGAAACAGTCGTTGTGCTATGCCCCTTGGGGAAATTGAACTCTAACCCTCCCGATATCCAGGCACCCCGCAAGGCGAGGAGGGCAGGCTTTATCACACTGTTTTTGTAGAATATCTCCCTTCTCCCTATCTTATCATAGGCTGAGTAAATCCTTCCTCCTATCCCAGGAAGAACTGTCAGGAGGAGATATTCGTTTTCCAAGAAGACCGCCTTATAAGAACTTTTAATCTTGCGGTCTGTGATATCGTCCAACATTGTGTAGGGATAGATAGCATCGTCTCCCTCCCTTTGGAAAGGAGGGAATGGGTCTTCCTCTCCAAGACAATAGGTTGGTATTTCTATTTTGTCTTCCCAAACTTTACTCTCCATAGTTTAACACCTCGCATATTTTAAACATTTTCAAAAAACCATCAAGTTAAACCAAGATGGAGTAACGCACAGCCATTCCCTTATTTCTTTTTTGTTGAGGGTTCAGCCAACTTTTGCTACTGTTAAAAGTGGGAACTTATCCCTCATAAGGAGAAAACTCGATGAAGAGAAGAGAAGAAAGATTAAAATTAAGGGATGACCCTCATCGCCCAATCTATCATTTCCTCCCGCCTGCCAATTGGATGAACGACCCCAACGGATTAATTCAATGGTGTGGAACCTATCACCTATTTTATCAATACAATCCGGAGTTTCCAGCTCCAGTTTCCATATGCTGGGGACACGCTATTAGCAAGGATCTCGTCCATTGGGAAGATTATCCCGTAGCCCTTGCCCCATCCCCCGGCGGAGCGGATAAGGATGGCTGCTGGACGGGATGCGCCGTCAACGATAACGGAGTTCCCACCCTCATCTACACAGGCGTCTTCCCCGAGGTCGTTTGTATAGCAAGAGGTGACCCAGAGTTAGTTACTTGGGAAAAATATCAGGGAAATCCGGTTATCCCCGCTCCTCCTGAAGGGATGAAGGTAACCGGATTCCGTGACCCCTATGTGTGGAGGGAGAAGGACGGCTGGTACCTCGTCCTCGGTTCGGGGATAAAGGGCAAAGGGGGACTCGCTCTGCTTTACAAATCTTCAGATCTCCAGCGCTGGGAATACCTCCATCCCCTTTGTGAGGGAAAGGAGGAGGAAACGGGATTTATGTGGGAATGTCCTAACTTCTTTCCTTTGGACGATAAGCATATCCTCATCGCTTCTCCCATTCCTCTTGGCTATCCTATCTATCTTTTAGGACGCTATGAAAGAAATCGCTTAAATGTTGAGAGGCTTGGTAAAGTGGATGGCTGTGCTCACTCCTTTTATGCTCCTCAGGTCTTCATTGATGGGGAAGGGCGACGCATTATGTTTGGCTGGTTAAGAGAACTGCGCTCCCCACAAGCACAGGAGGAGTCGGGTTGGTCGGGGGTAATGTCCCTACCCCGCTTATTAACGCTTAAGGAAGGGAAGCTCTCCGTTGATGTCGTGCCAGAAGTTGAAAAGCTTCGTTGTCAGCCTTATCACATCCTATTGGATATGGAGATAAGAGAAACTAAATGGTTTCCTATTCCGGAGATTCAAGGAGATGCTTTAGAAATAGGTGTAGTGCTAAGTTCCCATAATTCACGAGCGTTTGGAGTCATAATACGGAGGTCACCTATGGGGGAAGAGGAAACGCTCATCGGTTATGATAGAGAAAAGGGGGAAGTTTTCCTTGACGCCACCTGTTCCTCCTTAGATAGCTCCCTAACCAAGCCTTTCTGCTCTGCCCACTTGGAGCTTTCCGACAAACCTCTTTTCCTGCGAATATTCATAGACCGCTCGGTTGTGGAGGTATTCGTTAATCGTAAGTTAACCCTTACAACCCGCATATATCCTGCCCACCGAGATAGCTTGGGAATAGGCTTATTCGTTAAGGAGGGAACAGCAAAGTTGGTGAAATTTGAAGCCTGGGCTATGAAGCCCATCTGGTAATAGCATATCAATGAGGAGGTTGAAAGCATATGGATATGGAAGGACTTTATCAGAGGAGACTTGCACGATATATCACTGCTATGCAGGGAGGGACGCCCGATTGTGTCCCTATCCGTCCCTTCGTTGCCGAGTTCGTGGCCAAATACGCCGGCTATACCTGCCAGGAGGTCACCCACGATTACGAAAAAGCTTTCCAAGCCACCCTTATGTGTTGCAGGGATTTCGATTGGGATGCCACTGTTGCCAATATGGTATATGTTTGGACGGGATTGACCCAAGCCATAGGGCTAAGGTATTATGCCATACCAGGTATAGACATACCGCCTGAGGTGGGTTTTCAATATCTTGAACCGCCGGAGGAGAAAGCATTTATGAAAGCCGATGAATATGACCAACTCATAGAGGATCCCACCGCCTTCCTTTATAATGTCTGGCTTCCTCGTGTCTCTCGGGATGTGGTGCCCATAGGTGAGCCCGTTTCATACCGCAACAATCTCTCTTTCGTCAAAGGCGGAATGGCGATGCTCAAATATTTCACCGCTCTTGGAACACAAGTGGAAAGGATGAGGAAGGAAACAGGCACGGTATCAGCGATAGCGGGTATCCTTAAGGCACCTTTTGACATTATCGCCGACAAACTAAGGGGATATATAGGGCTAACAATGGATATGTTCCAGCAGCCGGATAAGGTCCTCAAAGCTTGTGAGGCGCTTCAACCCCACCTCTTCTATGTAGCCCTTACCACAGCCGACCCCAACAAGCAGGTGCCAATCGGTTTCTGGATGCATAGGGGATGTGTGCCCTTCGTGAGTATGGAGACATTCCGCTCCCACTATTGGCCAACCCTCAAGCCAATCATAGAAGAACTATGGAAAAACGGACACCAGGTGTTATTCTATGCTGAGGGAAACTGGGATTACCACCTTGATAGCTTTAGGGAACTGCCGGAGGGAAGCATCATTTACCATGTAGACAAAGGTGATATTTTCAAAGTTAAGCGGAAACTTGGAGATAAATTCTGTATAAGCGGAGGGCTTCCCAATACATTGTTAAGCGATGGCACTCCTGAGCAAGTGCGAGCTTACTGCAAAAAGCTCATAGACGAGGTTGCTCGCGACGGGGGATACATAATGGATGCAAGTGCCATCATCCAGAACGATGCAAAGGTGGAAAATATAAGGGCTATGACCGAGTTCACCAGGGAATACGGCGTTTATTCTCAGGGGCATTCTCACTTACCTCAAGAAAAAGAAAGGGAAACACCCGAAGGAAATTCCCTAATGGCAAGAGGACATCCGGGTGTTTGCATACCTTGGGAAGAGAAGGTTGAGGAAATTCCTCAAATCTCTGGGGATGAGGAACTTTTCCGAAGGATTTGGGAGGAGATAGAATCCCTTGGCTACTCTTACATCTGGCAGATATTATTGTCTTTCTGAAAGGAGTTGATAGATGATGTTAAAGAGAAAAATTTGGTCAGCGATATTGGCTATTTCTTCGCTTTCCTTAGCACAGCGAATATGTGTATCTCCCGACGCCCTTTTCGTTGACAGTTCTTCCCTTCGTTCACTCAATATTTTCATTTATGTCCCCTCTACTACTTCAACCTATACGCTGGGGGTTTTCGACCAAACCGACGACGAAGGGATAATTGATCAACCTTCTTCCTTTGTGCTATATGCCCCTGATGGTAGTCCTGTTCAACAATTGAACAATCCTCGCCAGGGGGAGTGGTCCGATTATGAAATAGATGTAAAGGGACGCTGGGGGGTTTGGCGATTAACCGTTAGTGGCCCCAAACCTCCAAGCGGGCAAGGCCAAATTGCCCGCAACAATTTTCTTGTCCGCACCTTGGGGGAGGTTGACCCTTATATCAAGCTCGAACCCCGAGCGAGGATGTGGTTTTCTCCACCCCGCTTCGGCGCACCCCCCGTTCACAGTTTCATAATACAAGTTCCCCCTCTTAATAGATTGCGTCTAAATTTCATCCGCCCCCCGCAGGTGAATATAGTTCAAGTCCAATTAGAAGCACCAAAAGAAGCGCAATTCCTGAAAAAATGGGGAGGATTAGGAAGAGGAAATCCTGAATTCTTGGAAGTAAGCGGAGGAAATCTCCAAGGTCTTTGGAAGCTAACCATTAGCGATGTGAGGGAGAGTTATGCCCTGGGAATTGAACAGGAATTAAGAATCTTCTTCACAGATTCACCTTTAATGGAAAATAAGTATGTTATACTAAAAACGGTGGGGGAAGATGGAAAAACTCCTCTCCCCGCAAGAGCAGACATATCCTCCCCTCAGACAAGGTTGGAGAGCTATGTCGTTTATACTGGCCTGAGCGGTTCCTCATATATTGCTCTTCTCCCCGACACCATCTACACAATAACTGTCTCCCGTGGCTTTGAGTATGAGCCTTACACGCTCCTTGCTACAGCAGATGAGACGATTTTAACCGCTTATCTCCGCAAGGTACTTACTCGTCCTAAAGGCTGGTATTGTGGAGATACCCATATGCACACCATTTACTCGGATGGAAATGATACCCCTCTCCAGATGGCGGAGGCAGGGTTGGGAGAGGGACTGGATTTTATCGTCCTTACCGACCACGGAGCTGGCCCAAATATACAGCATATCCTCACTGCTCATCAGGAGGGGATGGTCCTCTCCCAGCCAAATAGGTTCCTCGTCATCCCTGGTGAAGAATTCAGCGTTTCCACCTATCACGCTAACATAATCAATGGGACTGTGAAAGAACTGGGAACAGTTTCCCTCCACCAACTTGTTCGGTCTATCCGGAAGATGAGCACCCAACAGCGTCCTCTGAGTATAAAGTTGAACCATCCTTATTGGAGTGGAACTCCTAAAGCTCCCGAGGTAGCGAGTGAAACACCCCTGTTGCCCTTGCTCGAACTCTGGAATGATGACCCCTCAAACGAGCCCCGCTCCGCCTATCTTTTGTGGGAACTTCTTAATAGAGGGTGGAAAGTTTTCGGGGATACTGCCACGGACACACATAATAGAAAGACCTACAAAGTGGGAGCTCGGCGAACCTATGTATATCTCGGAGATTTACCCCTGACAGCCGAGAATGTCACCAGGTCACTCTCAGAGGGCCACACTTTCCTCTCCCGTGGCGCACTCCTCTTCTTCTCTGTAGAGGGGAGAATCGCGGGTGAACAGGTTGTGTTGGGGAAAGAAAAACAAAGGCTCAAGTTGACAGTGGATAGCATATCCCCCATCGACCGTTTAGAGTTGATTAACAACGGGAAAGTCGTGCACACTATACCTGTTGGCGGAGCCAAGAGATTCTCCGTTGAGTTAAGCCTACCCTTTGAGGCGGGATGGGTTCTCGCCCAAGTTTTGGAGAAAGACACTATATTCCCACTTGCTATGACGAACCCTATATTTCTTATTGCCACTCATTGATATTAGGAATTCTCATTTTCTCCACTCGTATTCCACTCCCCAGATGAACTCGTTTCGGGAGAAGATGCCCTCCACTCCTATTTGAAGGAAAGGATTCTTCCCCAAGTTTAGATAGAGGTCTCCTCTTGGATGGTTTAGGTCGTATACATTGAGATAAGCATAGGGAGGGAGGTCCATCCCGATGCCAAACTTAGAATGAACGAGCCCCCCTCTGAGTTGGAAATTACCCCACCTCCAATTTCTCTGAAGGTCTATTTTATTGCTCTCCCCTATATCCCAGAGTCCTATTAGGAGCCCCTGATTGGGGAAAAGAAGCTGGGAGCCGAGGCGGAGGTTTTCCCTCTTTTCGTTGAAGGTAAGAGATGCTTTAGGCATTACCTCCAACTTACCCAAGCCCTTCAACTTTCTGGAAGCCTCCTGGAGTAGAGTCCTCGCCTCTTCCAAAGCTTCTCTTGCGGATTTAGCGCTCTCTTGGATATTTTGGATGAACTCACGGTCTCCCGTCAGTTGTTTAATATCTGCTGTTATGCTTTCCAGATTTGCCATAGTTCTCTCCAAGGATGAAGAAGCAGATTGGAGACTGCCCGCTATCGTTTCACTTTTAGCCGATGCCTTCCCGATCTCCTCCAGGATTCCCTCCAGTTGGTCGGAGATTGAAACGAGGCGATTTCTGAGGTCGCTTGTGCCATCCCGGATATTCTTAGTTGCCTGGGCGATGTTTTCCCTACTCTCTCCCAATAAATCCCTAAGAAAACCCATAGCCTCTTTGAGGTTTGAAGTGGTTAGCTCTATATTTTCTCCACTTGCGAGGAGAATTTTGTCCGCGTTTTGGGCAAATCGGGCTATTCCCTCAACAGCGGTTGTAGCGTGGGAAAGCATAATTTGGACCTGTTGAATGGTCTTTTTAACATCTTCCCTCAATAGAGATGTTGTGGCTTCCCTAAGAGAAGATATATCCTCTTTCAAAGTTCCAACAAGGGACTGGATCTCCCCTGCCATCTCCTCAAGGCTTACTGGCACCTGCCCCATCACCGTTGCCCTTGTTCCCACTCTTTCTCCTCTTGGTTCACTCGGCCTTATTTCTATGTATCTCTCACCGAAGATGGGGACGGTTATCTTTATGGAATAATTTGAATAAATCGCCACATCCTTTCTCAACCTAACCGTGACTTTTGCCTTTACATCGGGGGTAAGGGAAATATCCAAAACTCTACCAACTTCTACCCCAGCAAGGCGGACAGGTGCCCCTGGTTGGAGTCCGCTGGCATTGGGGAATAAGATATTGATTTCATAACCTCTCCCTGTAGTCCACCATCCCTGAAGGGCAAAGACAAGCACAACTATGAGAGCAATTGCGAGCAAGACAAAAATCCCTACTTTTAATTCATTAATCCTCCTTTCAACCATAATTCCTCACTTCCTTTCCTCCTCATCTTCTCCGCAGGAAACTCTTTATCCATTCATCCTCGGAAAACTTCAATTCCTCCGGTGGGGCGACTTTTATTATTCTCCCTTGTCTCAATACCCCTATCCTATCGCAGATAGAGAAGAGACACTCCAAGTCATGTGTCACAACGATAGATGTTACTCCAAAGCGGTTTCTCGTATCCACTATCAACCTTTCTATGGCAAAGGCTGTTGGCGGGTCCAATCCCGCTGTGGGCTCATCATACAGCACTATCTTTGGGTCTAAAGCAAGCGCTCTCGCCAAAGCCACCCTCTTCTGCATCCCCCCCGAAAGCTGATGGGGGAACAATTCCTCTACCCCTTCTAACCCTACCGCCTTCAATTTTTCTTCGGCGATTTTCCTCGCCTCTCCCTCGGGAATCTTTAGATGACGGAGGAGGGGAAAGGCAACATTCTCCCATATTCTTAGGGAATCGAAAAGAGCAGAATATTGGAAAACCATCCCCATCCTCTTCCTTATCTCGTTTAATCTCCTATCGTCCATATCCAGAATGTTCTCCCCCTCTATAAGGATTTCCCCCTTGGTGGGTTCTATCAAACGGAGGAGGAGGCGGAGAAGGGTCGTCTTGCCCTCTCCCGAGGGACCAACTATCCCTAATATCTCCTCCTTATAAATCACCAGAGAGAGTCCATCTATTATCCTCCTCCCGTTGACCTCGTAGATTAAATTCCTTATCTCTATCGCCTTCTCCATAGTTATTTAGGGGGAAACATAATTCTGGCGAGAAGGAAATCCGCAACGAAGATGAGGATTATCGATATGACTACGGAAGATGTTGTGGCCCTGCCAACTCCCTCAGCTCCCCCCTCCACTCTTAACCCTTCCCTACATCCTACAAGGGCTATTATCAAGCCGAAGATAAAGGCTTTAATCAATCCCATAAAGAGGTCGTATGGATCAAGGTAACGGAGGATAGAGGAAACATAGGAAGCGGAAGGGACACCATAATTCACTGCCACGATATAGCCCCCAAGGTCACCCACTATGTTAGCATAGACCGTCATTATCACCAAGACAAAAGAGCTAGCTACCACTCTGGGTAGAACGAGGTATTGAACTGGGCTAACACCAATGGCTCTAAGAGCATCTATCTGTTCCGTTATCTTCATAGAACCTATTTCCGCTGCCATAGCCGAGCCTGCCCTCGCCGCTACTACCACACCGCTAAGCACGGGGGCAACTTCCCTCGCCATAGCGATGGCTACTCCCGCCCCTATGTAATAGGATAGCCCGAGCTCAACCGAGACGGTAGCGGTGTAGAGGGCGGAGACCATGCCCGAGAAGGCGACGGTAAGGAGAGCTACGGGGAGGGATTGCACCCCTATCACATACATCTGCTTTAAGGTTTCCCTATGTTCTAACTCCCCTTTAAGGAAATAAGAAAGACCTGCGGAGAGAAGCATCCAAAGGTCTGCCCAGAAACGAAAGAAGGAAAGGGCGTAAACCTGCATTTCTTTAAAAGTATAGCAAAATTGGTGCTCTTAGCAATAATATAACTTGCTACAACAAGGAGGAAGTGCTAAACTCAAATAAGGTCTATTCCTCTTTAAGTAGAAAGGAGGTGAGAAAGTTGCGGAAGCGGGGTTTCACTTTGATAGAATTGCTCGTCGTGATAGCGATAATCAGCATTCTCGCCGGCATACTCTTCCCCGCCTACAGCAAAGCAAGGGAAAAAGCGAGGCAGGCAGCCTGTATGTATAATCTGAAGCAAATAGGGATGGCAATCTTGATGTATCAACAGGATTATGACGGGATGCTCCCCTGCGGTTCGGCTTGGAAGGGTGGCTTCGCTTGGCCTATTTGGCAGGGTAACATTTACCATCCTCGTTGGTATCAACTACTGTTCCCTTACATAAGGAATCAGGATATATTCGCCTGCCCCTCCTATAGGGATTGGATTGGGAGTTGGCAAGTCCCCCCTGGTTGGTATGATAAGCCCGTAACCTATGGACGCTGGACGGCAAATTGGCTTTTATTCAGCCCTCTACCTCAACTTGACCCCGGAAGAAGCGATGCCAATATCCCTGAACCCTCCAGTGTCGCTTTGGTCTCCGATTCCGCACACGCCGATGACGCAGCAGCATATGATGACAGCGGAAGACCCTTGGCTACCTGGTGGAGAGTTGCTTATGCCAACATCTGCTCAGTAGGATGCAATCCCTCCTGGGCAATGGAGACCTTCGCTCGCCATAGCAACGGGGCTAACATCTGCTTCGCCGATGGACATGTTAAATGGTTCAATAGCGAATATATCCACAGCCACTGGCTTGACTTCGTCATAGATAAAAACCCCATCTTCGGGTGGTAAACTAATTGTAAAGAGCACTTGCTATCCTTTCTTCGCGATGTAAGATATCCTCTCAAAAGGAGCTGAAAAAAGATGAACCTTTATAATAGACTAAAAGAGGAAATCTATAAAATCCCTATCGTTGATACCCATGAGCATTTGATGTCGGAAGAGCAAAGGAATAGCCAACCCATAGACATCTTTTATTTCTTCGCTCACTATGCTTCCTCAGACCTTGTGTCTGGGGGGATGCCTCGTCAAACGCTGGAGAAAATAAGGAATACTTCCCTTCCCTTGGAGGAAAGATGGCGAGATTTCGCACCTTATTGGGAGAGAATTCGTTCCACAGCCTATGCTAAAGCCCTCTTAATCGCCGTGAGGGATTTGTTCCAGATAGATGGAATAAGCGAAGATACATATCTCGCTATCAGCGAAAGGCTCCGCGCTTCCCAGAAAAAGGGATGGTATCGCTATGTCCTCAAAGAAAGGGGGAATATCGCTCTCTCCCTCCAATATGTAGGGACGATGGATGTGGATAGGGAGCTTTTTCGCCCCGTTGCCTATTACGACCATTTCATAACCGCTCGTTCCCGATGGGATATAAACACCCTTGAGAAAAACTACAATGTTTCCATTCATTCCCTTGACGATTTTTTAAAAGCTTTGGATATAGCATTCGCAGGAGATGTCAAAGCGGGGGCAGTGGGGATAAAGAGTGGCTTAGCATATAGCCGAATACTGCGCTACGATAAGGTTGCCAAGGCAGATGCTGAGCGCCTCTTCAATCGCATCTTTTCTCATCTCGGCGAGGGCTTGAGTTGGGAGGAGGCTAAGCCCCTTCAGGATTTCATAATGCATGAGGTGATAAAGCGAGCCATCAATTATAACCTACCTATCACCATTCACACCGGCCTTCAAGAGGGGAACGCTAACATAATAACTAACTCAAATCCAACCCACCTCGTCAATCTCTTCCTGGAATACGAAGAAGCAAAATTTGACATCTTTCACGGTGGTTATCCCTATACATCCGAACTCGCTACCCTGGCGAAGAACTTCCAAAATGTCTACATAGATATGTGCTGGTTCCACATTGTCTCTCCTTTCGCAGCAAGAAGGGCTCTCCACGAGTGGTTGGAAACTATTCCTCAAAACAAGATAATGGGCTTTGGCGGTGATTACATATTCGTAGAAGGTGCCTATGCTCATTCCCGTATGGCAAGGGATAATATCGCCATAGTGCTCAGCGAGAAGGTAGAGGAAGGGTATTTTAGCGAGGAAGAAGCACTCTTTATAGCTCAGCGTCTCCTCCACGAAAATCCCAAAGAGCTTTTCAATTTGGATATTTAGGCTTTGAGGTATAGAAAATGCGAATAGCTATGTCCTTGACTGTCTTCGTCTGCGGAGCAGCTGTTATGTGCCTTGAAATACTGGGATTCCGAATGCTACCACCTTATTTCGGCAGTTCCATCTATGTCACAGGGAGTTTGATAAGCATATTTCTGCTCGCTTTGAGTCTCGGTTATTATCTGGGGGGACGCATCGCGGATAAAAAGCCTTCTCCAAAAGTATTAGGGCTCGTCATCCTGGGAAGCGGTGTGCTCATCGCCCTACTCGCTTATTATTTCCGTCCTCTATGTCAAACTATAGAGAGCTGGGGATGGCATACCAGATGGGGTTCCCTCCTCGCCTCTACCCTTCTCTTCGTCATTCCAGCAACACTTTTAGGGATGGTTTCCCCCTTCGCCATAAGGCTTTCCACACTTGCCATAGGGGATGTGGGGAAGACAGCGGGAAACCTCTACGCCATCTCCACAGTAGGGAGCGTGGTTGGCACATTAGCAACCTCTTTTTATCTAATCGCACTCATCCGCCTTCACTTAATAATAGTAGGGTTAGGCGTAGTCCTTAGCCTTTTAGGACTCGCTCTCTTTTCCTTCCGTCCAAGAGTGCTTCTTTTTCTCCTCCTTTTATCCCCTCTCGCTCACGCGTGGTGGATGGTGGATTTGAGCAGTTTTAAAGTGCTGGAGACAAAGGAAAGCCTCTATCACTATATACTCATCGGAGAGGACAAGAATTGGCGGGTTATGCAATTCAACCGCACCGTCCAAAGCGGCATCTCCAAAAAGGATAAGATAACCAGCATTGCTCCCTATACGGACGGCTTCCACCTAGGCTTAATCCTCGTTCCAAACGCTAAGAAAGTGTTGTTTATTGGCTGTGGAGGGGCAACTGGACCCCGTCAGTTCCGCGGGCTTTACCCCGACCTGCAGATAGATATCGCGGAGATAGACCCTGATGTTGTTAAATTGGCGAAGAAATACTTTTACCTAACAGAGGATGACAAACTAAAAGTCTATGTGGAGGATGGGAGGGTCTTCCTCAATCGCTCCAAAGAGAAATACGACATAATAATTATGGATGCATACTTCGCTGAAGCTATTCCCTTTCACCTAACTACTAAGGAATTTTTGGAAATAGTTAAAAAGCGCCTCCAGCCTGGCGGGGTCATTATCTGTAATGTAATAGGGAGCGTGCGGGGTGTCAAAAGCAAGTATCCCCGCTCCCAATATAAGACATTGAGGCGGGTTTTTAGCACCGTCTATTTCTTCCCCGTCATACACGAATATGAAAAACCCGAGAATTACGATGGGGAAATCTCCCGCAATATAATCCTCGTGGCAACCGATGGAAAGAAGTTAAGCAAATCTCAAATAGTTGATAGAGCGAGGAAACTGCAAAAAGACATAATACCCTTTCTTACCTCCATCGCTTCTGCCCTTATAACCTCCGAAATATGGACAGCGGATGTCCCCCTCCTCCTCGATGACTACGCCCCTGTGGATGACTTGATCAAAGTTGCGATTGATTAAAAAGCGGGAACTCCAAGCCAAAATAGGGGGGAGATATGCCAATTTGACGATAGCGGATACTTTGTTATAATATCCTTTTTAGTTTTTACATTCACCCCTCTGGAGGTGATGAAAGTATGGTGAACTTAGAGGAACCACCATTACGGTTCCTAAACACTCTCAGGGAGGAGTTGGGGAGGGGAGAGGTTAAGTTATCAATTTCTACCGACCTTCCCGAAGAAAAGGACACCAAAGAATGGCTTATATTGACGGAAAAGCACCTGGCGATTTTAAAGGAGGGGGGAGGTAAGGAGGAGTTAAAGAAGTTGATTGCCTTGGAGGATATAGAAGATGTTCGCTCCATTCCTCTCGTGGGCTGTGGTGTGTTAGAAGCGAAGGTAAAGGGGGAGTGGGTTAGGCTTATCCGCTACTCCAATGTGTTAGCTTCCCAATTCGCCCTTGCCTCAAGGGACATCTCCCTCCTTAAAGAAGGGAAGAAGGAGATGCCGGCGGAAGAGGAGAGGCAAAAGTGCCCCAAGTGTGGGCTACCCCTTCCCTATGGCTCCCGAGTTTGTCCTCGCTGTCTTCCTAAGGGACAGATTTTAAAGCGTCTCCTCACCTATGCAAAACCCTATAAGTGGCCCCTCGTAATTGCGGGACTCATCTCCCTTCTTATCACGGGATTTGACCTCCTCCCCATCTACATCAACCGCTATCTAATGGACCATGTCTTCGTTCCCGCTGATTCCCATTATCACCATAACCTGTTTATGAACCCGGAAGAGATGAGATATCTTCCTATAGCGCTGATTACAATGGTTTTATGCTTGCTCCTTGTGAGAGTGATAAGCACAACCTTGACAATTTTTCGGGGTAGGATCACAGTTAAGACCGGACAAAAGATAGTCTATGACCTTCGCTCCTCCCTTTTCAAGAACCTTCAGCATCTCTCGGTTACCTTCTACGACCGTTATCCCACCGGTTCTCTCATATCCCGTATAACCCAGGACACCAGCGCATTGCAGGGATTTCTCGCTAATGATATCTATTTCTTCGCCGTGAACATCCTGCTCCTCATCGGCATAAGTGCCATTCTCTTACAAATGAACTGGCGCCTTGCTCTCTTCACACTCATCCCCGCTCCCCTAATACTCGCTCTCGTGGGCTTCGTTTGGGGCTACATCTATATGAACTTCCGCAGGCTATGGCACAGATGGAGTAGATTCGTCTCCGTCCTCAGCGATTCCCTCTCCGGTATCAGGGTTGTCAAGGCCTTCGCTCAGGAGCATAAGGAGGAGGAGAGATTTGACAAGAGGGCCCACGCACTTTTCGAAGCTGCCACAAGGGCTGGACAAACCCAGGTGACCTTCTCACCTATCCTCTCCACCCTCATAAGTTCTACCTCCCTCATAGTTCTCTACTTCGGAGGGAGAGGTATAATTGGGGGGGAGATATCCACGGGAACCCTATTTGCTTTCCTGAGCGCTCTGGGTATGCTGTTTGGTCCCCTCCAGGTAGTTATGGAGATGAGCAACAGCATCGCTAACGCCCTCGCTGCCTCCGAGCGAGTTTTTGAGATTATGGATATGGAAACTGAGGAATTAAACGAAAGCGAGGGAAAGGTCTCACTTCCCTACATTTACGGCAATGTGGAATTCCGCAATGTGACCTTCGGCTATGATAAGCATCAACCCATTCTCCACAATATAAATTTGAAAGTAAGGGCAGGAGAGATGGTGGGCATAGTGGGGCCAAGCGGAGCGGGTAAAACCACTATAATAAACCTCATCTGTAGGTTCTATTTGCCAACAGAGGGGGAGATATTGATAGACGGCGTCAACATCAAGGACATCAATCTGCGAGACCTCCGCAGTCAAATAGGACTTGTCCCTCAGGAACCTTTCCTCTTCCGAGGCACGATAGCGGAGAACATAGCCTACTCTCGTGTCGATGTGCGGCCAGAGGATATAATAAGGTCTGCAAAGGCAGCTAACGCCCACCACTTCATCACTTACTTCCCCGAGGGTTACGATACAGTGGTAGGTGAGAGGGGGGCAGGGTTATCGGGAGGGGAAAGGCAGAGGATAGCAATTGCCCGAGCTTTACTACATAATCCTCGCATCCTTATCCTTGACGAGGCTACCTCAGCAGTTGATACGGAGGCAGAGAAGCAGATACAGGAGGCGCTGTCTCGTCTCATTAGAGGAAGGACCACTTTTGCCATAGCCCACCGCCTTTCCACCCTCCGCATCGCAGACCGAATAGTTGTCCTTAAAGGGGGACGGATAGTGGAGCAGGGAACAAACGAGGAGTTGCTCTCTCGCAATGGCGAATACAAGAGATTAGTCGAACTGCAGGCGGGGCCAGTAAGTGGACCCGAGAAATGGGCGGTGAAAAGGGAGGAGATTGAGGAGATGGATATAGGACCCCTCTTCTTTCCCCCCAACACCATCAAGTTTGAGAGAACATTGGGCGGAGTGGTTAAACTTTATGCCGAGGGTATAGGTGAATTCCCAAAGGTAATATTGAGGAGACTTTTCCCCCTCTCTGATCCCACCCGTTATATAAGCGTTTGGAATGGCGATTATAGGAGTGAGGAACAGTTCGGACAGGAGATAGGAGTTATACCGGATTTGGATATGTTGGACCCCAACTCCAGACGGGTAGTGGATGAGGAACTTAGGCGAACATATTACATAGCGAAGGTGAAGAAAATAAGATCGGTTAAGGACCTCTACGGGTTCACCGAGTGGATAGTGGAGACAGATATAGGAGAACGGAAATTCCTCACTTGGGGCTTACACAATAGCGTAATAGATATGGGGGAACGTCGGTTGATAATCTGGGACATAGACAATATCTATTACGAGATAGAGGATTGGTCACTCTTAGACCCCAAAAGCCTATCCTATATAAAGCGGATATTGTAAACCCCATCTTTAATCCCGTAGCCGAAGTATTTGACATAAAGTAACAAAACATTTAAATTATTGTTTTGGAGATGCCCAACAGGAAAGGCAAGAAGAGACCCACTAAAGTCAAAGCGAAAATAAGGGAAAAGGAACCAAGGGAGATAACGCTGAGCCCTCTTACCTACGACGCCATCGGGATATTCCTTATCGCCCTTGGGTTAACCGTTCTCCTCGCCCTCTTCTTCAAAGAAGGGGGGTTATTGGCGGAGGCTTGTAGATATATCTCCCTTCTCTTAGGCGAAGGCTCCCTATTACTTCCCCTCGCCTTCTTCCTCCTTGGGATATCCACGCTCGTAAGGTTAGAGAAACATAAGACCAAGAATGTATCCCTTGGTCTTTTCCTTTTCATCCTCGCCATCCTCGCCTTTCTCCACCTTCCTTTCTTCCGGTCCCTCAACTTATATGAGATTTGGCAACCTGCGGGTGAGGGAAAGGGAGGGGGATACATAGGTGCTGCCTTTTCCTTCCTCCTTTATAAAGCGGTGGGTTACTACGCTTCCTTCGTCCTCCTCTCCGCATTGGTTCTTATAAGCCTACTAATCATAGTAGGTTCCCCCATAAGGGAAATCACCCAGCAGTTGAGGAAGAAGCGAGAGGAACGCCCTCCAATCGAACCGACCCCGCCCTCGAAATTCCCCCCACTTACCCCTAAAGAGGAACCTAAAGGGACGCTGGAAAGGAAGTTCAGCCTCTCTTCCTTCTTCCGTCGCAGAGAGAAGAAGGAAGAGAAAGAGGATAAGGAAAAGAGGAAAGCCCTTGAGACAGAGAGCAAACCTCCCTCTAAGGCACCTTGGCAACTGCCCCCCTTTGACCTCTTGAACAAGCCGCGTGATATTTCCGAGAGGCGTTTGGAGAGCGAGGCGAAAGAACATATAGCTATAATTACCCGCACATTAGCGGACTTCAATGTGCAGGCGGAGGTTGTTGAGGTATCTCGGGGTCCCACCGTAACTCGCTACGAGGTTCGCCTCGCCCCAGGCATAAAAGTCCACAAGATAGTCAGCTTGGCAGATAATTTAGCTATGGAGCTCGCCGCTCAATCGGTAAGGGTTGAGGCACCCATACCGAGCAAGTCCGCCATAGGGATAGAGGTGCCGAACAAGGTGGCGAGCACTGTCTACCTTCGCCAACTCATCGAAAACGAAGAGTTCTGGAAGAACCACAACAAGCTCATCTTCCCCCTCGGATTAGATGTAGCAGGGAAACCGGTATATGCTGACCTATCAGTTATGCCCCACCTCCTCATCGGTGGAGCGACAGGTTCGGGGAAAAGCGTTTTTCTCTCCTCCCTCATCGCATCCTTCCTTTATAAATTCTCCCCTGAAGAGTTGAGAATGATAATAGTTGACCCCAAGAGGGTAGAACTGACCCTGTTCGATGATATCCCCCACTTAGTTGAGCCGGTGGTTAAGGAGATCACGGATGTTATCATCGTTTTCCAAAAGGCGCTCAGGGAAATGGAGAGGCGATATGACCTCTTTGCTGAAGGGGGGGTGAGAAATATCTTCGGCTATAACCAGCGCTTCCCTGATGGCAAACTTCCTTATCTAATAATAGTGGTGGATGAGTTAGCGGATATTATGCTGACGAGGCAGAAGGCACAGGTGGAGGCGATGATTTGCCGGCTGGCGCAACTGGCAAGGGCAACGGGAATCCATCTCGTTATCGCCACTCAGCGCCCATCTGTGGATATAATAACCGGTCTCATAAAGGCTAACTTCCCCTCCCGCATAGCCTTCGCAGTTTCTACCCAAGTGGATTCCAGGGTTATTTTGGATACGGGAGGGGCGGAGCTCCTCATCGGTAGCGGTGATATGCTCTTTGCCCCCTTAGATTTTCCCAAGCCGATACGCATCCAGGCTCCTTATGTAAGCGAGAAGGAAATGGAAAGGCTTGCCGACTTCTGGCGGAAGCAGGGTGGCCCCACCCCCCTTGAGGAATGGGGTAAGCCCATAGTCCTCGGTGAACTCCTGCCCGAGGAGGCAAGCGATGATGAACTCTTCGAACAGGCAGTAAGGCTCGTCTCAACTCTCAGGCAAGCCTCTACTTCTCTTCTCCAGAGAAAGATGAAAATAGGTTATAACAGAGCTGCACGACTTATGGAGATGATGGAGGAAAGAGGCATAGTAGGACCCCAAGAGGGGGTCAAGCCAAGGGAGGTGTTAGTCACCCCCGAGGAAGTAGAGGAAATGTTTTCGGTAGGGGACAAGGAGTAAGTGAAGGTAGCTTTTATCAGCTTGGGCTGCCCTAAAAATAGGGTAGATACGGAAAGCTTGCTGTCATTGCTTTTGGAGCGAGGTTTTCATCTCTCATCGGAGAAAGAAGCTGAGGCAGTGGTTATAAATACCTGCGCCTTCATAAAGCCAGCCGTTGAAGAATCTCTGAGGGAGATGAGGAGGGTAAAAAGAAGGGGGCAAATCCTTGCTGTCGTGGGTTGTTTACCCCAGAGGTGGAGGAGAAATCCCTCCTCTGTAGAGGCGGATGTTGTGCTTGGCTTGGGCAAAGGATGGAAGTTGCCAGAAGCGCTCCTCCGAGCAAAAAAGGGAGAGAGAAGTGTGGAAATCGGCGAGCCGGAACCCCTAAATACACCACCCCGTTATATACTCACCACCTATCCCTACGCTTACCTGAAGATAGCCGATGGTTGCGATAATAGATGCAACTATTGCACCATCCCCCTCATCCGGGGCAGTTTTCACAGTAGGAAAGAAGAGGATATCCTAAAGGAGGCCCAAGAGTTAGCCCGCAGAGGGATAAAGGAACTGATTTTAGTCGCCCAGGAGACCACGAGATATGGATTTGATATAAATAGGGAGTTGACGCTTCCCAAGCTCCTTGTTAAACTATTGAATATTGAGGTCAAATGGATACGCATTATGTATATGCATCCCGCAAGGATCACTCCTTCCCTGTTGGAAACGATGGCTACCTCCGATAAAATAGTGAAATATTTTGACATCCCCTTCCAACATGTTTCTACCCGCATATTGAGGCTTATGGGAAGGGAGGGCTCAGGTAAGGAGTATTTGGCTCTTATAGAGAAAATACGCAAAGCCATCCCCAACGCCTGCTTTCGTTCCAGCTTCATTGTGGGGTTTCCCACGGAAAGCGAGGAGGATTTCCAGTATCTCCTCTCCTTCTTGGAGGAAGCGAAGCTCGACAAGGTGGGTTTTTTCCCCTTCTATGCCGAGAGCGAGGCACCCGCTTCTCGCTTACCATCTTTGGCAAAATCCCTTATAAAGGAGCGACTCGGGCAAGCGAGGGAACTTCAAAAGAGAATAGGGGAAGAGAGAAACAAGGAGCAGATTGGCAAGGAGTTGGAGGTTTTGTTGGAAGGCTTTCAGGGTGATAGGATAAGGGGACGCTCTTATAGAGAAGCACCCGAGGTCGATGGAGCGGTGTTTGTGAAAGGGAATACTTGCCGAGCAGGGGAGTTCGTGAGGGTGAAAATCCACGGCGCCGATAGTTATAACCTGTTTGCAGAGGAGGTTAAAGGATGAAACTCAAGATATTTTGGCAAGAGGATTGTCCCCACTGCCCCCCAGCTAAGAAACTGGGAAAGGAACTGGAAAAAGAAGGAGTGGAAGTGCGATATTATAATGTCAAAACCCTTGAGGGACTTACAGAGGCTTCCTTTTACAGCGTCTTATCTACACCAGGGATAATAATAGTGGATGACGACGAGGAAGAGATCGCCGGTTGGAGGGGCACTACCCCCACAAAGGAGGAAATATACCGCTACCTGAACGAAAGTGAATAAACCAAACGGGATAAAAGGGTTCATTGAGGTTTCCCTTCTTGACTGGGATGGATTTATCTCCTCGGTGCTCTTCCTCCCTAACTGCAACTTCCGCTGTCCATTCTGCCAAAACTGGCAATTAGTAGATGAGCCGGAGAAGATAGAAGATGTTGATTGGACGATTATAGAGAACTATCTTAGAGCAAAAACAGAATGGATAGATGGAGTAGTCATAACGGGAGGGGAACCGACAATCTATCCCCAGTTAAGGCTTCTACTTGAAGAAATTAAAAAACTTGGCTACAAAATCAAGCTTGACACTAACGGTTATAATCCCTCGTTATTGAGAGAGCTTCGGGAGGAGGGACTCCTGGATTATATAGCGATGGATATCAAGGCACCCTTTGATGGAAGATATAAACTGGCGAGCGGGGTTGAGGAATTAGAGATAGAGAGATTGAAGGAAAGCATCAAACTTCTCATCCAGGGGAAAGTTGACTACGAGTTCCGCACCACCCTTGTTCCATCCCTCATAACCGCGGGGGAGATAAAGGAGATTGGGAAGGCGATAAGGGGAGCGAAGAGATGGGTGCTTCAGGAGTATCAACCCAAATCGGCAAGAAACGAGGCTTATCGTCAGTTGAAGCCCTATAAAAAAGAGGAAGTGGAATACTTTGTTTCTTTGGGAAAGGAATATATAGAAGAGGTCTACTATAGAGGAAAATGGAGGTGAAACTTTGGATAAGACAGTTTCCCATTTATTGGAGGAGACAATTCCAACTCGTTTATTTTACGAGTTGACGAGGGCTATCCTTTTGGAAAAGGGAGGAGCTCTGCCCCCTAAGGAGATAGCCCTTCTACTCGAGAGGGAGGGCTTCCGTCTCCCTCGCCGCCTCGTGAAATATCTCCTCTCCCTTTGGGAGGAGGGCATCCTAAAGAAGGAGGGAACTGTTAACCTTACCTATAGAGAAGAGCATACCGCACGCCCTCTCGAGGGGGAGGTAGATAAGATTTTGCGGAGCGTTGGGAAACCCCTCTCTCTGGAAAAACTATCCCAAGAACTGGCAATCGTCCAGAGACGCCTCCCCCAGATATATCTTCAATCACTTCCCCCGCTACTTTCTTCCCGCCCTAAGAAGTATTTTATCATAGGGGACAAAGTGGGGCTGAGGGATTGGTTGCTCCAAGTGGAGGAAGGAGCGAGCGAGGAAGAAGTAGTCTTCCTCAACTTCCTGCCCGAGGAGATACCCTCTTTGGAAAGTTGGTTACCCTTCTCCTCCTTTCTTAAAGGCGAGAACATCCTTGAGGAGACAAAGGCTCTCCTAAGGGAAAAGCCCGCCATCCCCCACAAGGTCCTCGCTTTCCTCGTCTGGAGGGCAAAAGGCACCGTGGATTCCCTTGAACTAATGGAGAAGATGCTGGAAGAGGGTAGTTTCTTTATGATGAAGCCGGCAAGCTGGCTCAATAGAGAACAAATAACCTCCCTCTTACAAAACCTCCGGACAATAGAAATACCACCTGGGGCAGTGGAGCCGGAGCCCTTCGTTTTCGGTGAGGAAGAAAAGGAGATTTTACTATCTTATCTCAGGGAAAAAGGGAGAATAGCAGTAAAAAGGGCTGCAGAGGAGCTTTTCGAGCTCGAGGATGTAGATATAGAACAAGTGAAAACCACGCTATCGGATTTTCTCAAAGAAAGGGGATTCCTTTGGTTAGGGGATGATAGATGGACTGAAGCGGAAAAACTCCCAATGGATATACTTGCTCTCCCTTCAGAAGTGGAAATAGACCGGAAATTCCAATACGAGGATTTGGACGGCGAACAACTGGAAGTGGAGTTAAGCGACGAGGGCTTGGAGAATGCCCTTCCCAAGTTACTAAAGGACCCCTTCGTTCAGGATACCGGTGACGAGGAGGATATAGAGATTGCTAAACCGAACGAGGAAATCCAACTCGTCATCCCCTACCATCATTACATCTCGGGCACCCTTCCCGTGCGTAAATGGGAGAAAGCATTCTATCCCTCTGAGCCACATCTCCAACTGCTCACCTTCCTAACGGATAAAGGGGAAGAATTGGAACTCTGGTTTAACAGAGACCTCCCCCTTATCTTTGGACTGAGGGATTGGTATGAGAAAAATCTCCCCCCATCTGGTGCCTTATTGAAGATAAGGAAAGAGCAGGAAATATATAAGATAATCTGGGAAGGAAAAACCCATCCCCTGCTCACCATTCCACCAAAGAGATTGAACGACCTCCTTAAACTCCGTGAGGAACTCAAGGAACAACCCACTGTTGAGATCGTTCAAACTCTTCTGGAATATCACAAGAAAGCACATTTCTTCACGATTTTGAGCGAGGTGAATGTAATAAGGAGGACTCCGAAGAGGCGTGTAGCCTCCATCTTGAGTATCTTTCCTTGCTTCTATATGAGGGGTAAGGAAGAAGGGATCTTTTATTATGATTCTGCGAAGAGGGACGAGGTTATGAAACGAGCGAAGAAGAAGTATCTTATCACCAACTGAGATATGGTAAGAGTTCGCTTCGCTCCCAGTCCTACTGGTCATCTTCATATGGGGAGCGCCCGCACGGCGCTCTTCAACTGGCTCTATGCTCGGAAGATGGGGGGAGTCTTCATCCTGCGCATAGAGGATACAGATTTGAGGCGAAATGTAGACGAAGCTTTCGGCGCCATCTTGGAAGCTATGAGGTGGCTGGGGCTTGATTGGCAAGAAGGTCCTTACTATCAATCGCAGAGGCTTCATCTCTATCGAGAGGTGGTAAAGCGCCTCCTTGAGGAGGGGTGGGCTTATCCCTGCTATTGCCTTCCCCAAGAGTTGGAAGAGAGAAGGAGGGAAGCCCTGAAGAGGGGAGAAAAACCTATGTATGATAGACATTGTAGGGACCTATCCCCAAAGGAGCGGGAGAAGTGGGAGAAAGAGGGAAGGAAGCCGGCAATAAGGTTCAAAGTCCCCCTCGAAGGGAAGACCTCTTTCCGGGATATAATCCGAGGGAGAATAGAGTTTCTCCATCAAGAGATAGAGGATTTCGTGATAATGCGCAAAGATGGCATCCCTACCTACAATCTCGCCTGTGTTGTTGACGACCACTATATGGAAATCACCCATATCATCAGGGGGGAAGACCATATCTCCAATACCCCCAAGCAAATCCTCATTTATAACGCATTGGGCTATCCCATTCCCCAATTCGCCCACCTCCCTATGATACTCGGTCCGGATAAATCGCGCCTTTCCAAAAGGCATGGTGCTACCTCCGTTAACGCCTATAGGGATATGGGCTTTTTGCCCGAGGCGGTGCTCAATTTCCTCGCCCTCCTCGGCTGGTCGCCGGGAGGAAACAGGGAGATAATCTCAAGGGAGGAGATGATAGAGGAGTTCGAGTTGGAAGGGGTGAAGAGACATCCCGCCGTATTCAATATGGACAAACTGATATGGCTCAATTCCCATTATATGAAGACTTCCCCCCCTTCCCGCCTTGCCCACTTGGCGCTCCCCTTCCTCAAAAGAGAGGGATTAATAAAAGAGGGCGATTACCCAATCGAGATTTTGGAAAGGATTATGCCCCTCGTTCAGGAGCGAGCGAAGACATTGGAAGAGATGCCGAGATGGACAGATTTCTTCTTCAAACAAGAGATAGAATACGAGCAATCGGCGGTGGAGGAGTGGCTTCGGGACGAACTTCATCGGAAACTTCTTCTCTTGGCGAAAGAGGTTTTGGCGGTGCTTGAGCCCTTCACAAAGGAGAACATAGAGGTCGCTTTACGGGGGCTTGCTGAGAGAGAAGGGGTAAAGGCTAAGGAAGTATTTCATCCTTTAAGGGTAGCTGTGACGGGGAGAACGGTCAGCCCACCCCTCCTTGAATCCCTCGCCATCCTGGGCAAGGAGAAGACCCTTCAAAGGATAACCCAAGCCCTGAAATATGTGGGCTAACCCGTTGTGTAGCCGTGGGGAGTCTTTGTCTCCCCCCAACTCTTGATGGTGAAACCTCGTAGGAAAGCAATCAGCCAGTGAAAGGAGAAGAGGAAGAAGAGGGGCAAATAGAGAACATCCTTCCACCTACCCTGACTAATTGCTCGGTAAAGGAAGAAAAGATACATCGCTACAAGGGAGAAGAGCCAGAGATGGACAGGGGGAAACCAATATGTGATATTTATTCCCAAGCTCTTTAGGGGGAAGTAGATGACGGTGAGGAAGGCGCAAAGATACCAAGGAAAATAGAAAAGAGGGGATAACATATAAATAATGTCAAACAGGGGGAAGGGTTGCCATTTCCGTTTATTTATTATTCGCAGATGTCCCCTTATCCATCTCGCCCTCTGCCTTATTAGGGCTGACCAGTAAGGGGGCTTCTCATCCAAGCACTCTACATCCGGGGCATATATCACCTTTATCCCTTTTTGAATCAGCTTGCAGTAAAGGTCAAAATCCTCTATTAATTCGTTTTCCCAAGCGTTTACCTCCTCCAAAATCCTCTTTCTTATGATTACCCCCGTTCCACCAATGGTGCAGGAAAGCCCTAAAGCACCTCTCCCCTCCCAAAAGGGCATACCGAAAAGGTCATATTCTATTTGCTGGCATTTGGTGAGAAGATTGAAATCGGCGTTCTTTGTGCCCAATCTAACCTGGAGAGCCTGAACCCGGGGGTGAGAAAAATAGGATAGCACCTTCTTTAAAAAATCCTTTCCCACCCTGTTATCGGCGTCCATCTGGACGATTATATCCCCCGAGGAGTGCTGGAGAGCATAATTAAGGGCTAAAGCTTTTCCCGACTGAGGCGTCCTCAGCTCCACCACCTTGAGACGCTTATCAGTGAGAGAACGAGCTACCTCAAATGTCCTATCCTCACAATTATGGCAAACCACTATTATCTCCAAATTAGGATAAGTCTGCTGGAGGAAATCATTGATTATCTCATTAATGACCTTTTCCTCGTTGTGAGCAGGTATGATGATGGAGAAAAGCGGTGGGTCCACCAGTTTTCCCTCTTCCTCCCTTTTTCTGTAGGCAAGGCTGGAGAGTAGGACGAATAGCCAGGCAAAGGAGATTAAGAGCATAAATATAGTGGCGGGAATGGTTAGGAAAGAGAGATCCATAGCTGTCAAGCGGGAAGAGGAGGGGAGGGGGGAAGGAAACCAAGGGAGTAAATGAGCACCATAAGGACGAAGATAAGGGATAGAATGACGAGTAAGAGAATGAAAAGGTCTTTTAGAGTCCTTATTCCCAAAAGATGGGCAAAGCCGAACGAAGTTTTTCCTTCCCTTTTAACGAGCAGGGCACCAGCGAAGAGAACGCAGACGAAGAAAAGGAAAAGGAAGAAGGGATAAAAGACCATCGGATTAAGGGAAAACAAGCGATATTTCTGGCTTCGCTTTGTTTTTTCCATAATCTTCTTCCCCAATAATAGATGAAGGGTTGACTTTAGTCAAATCTAAAAATATCCTTGGTCTTAAGAGGGAAGGAAATATGCGCGTTATCGTTATATTAATATGTTTTTTCTTGTGGGAACTTGCTTTGACCTCTGAGGTAAAGGGCACCATAGGGAGAGGACCTCTTAGGGTCCATCCTCAAAACCCTCGCTATTTCACGGACGACGGAAAGCGGGCAGTATATCTTACGGGAGTGGAGTATTGGGACATCCTGCGTGAGGATGGTTCTCCCGACCCCCGGGCTATGGACTACGAAAAATTCTTGGACATCGTAACACATCATCGTCTCAACTTCATAAGGTTGTGGCGGTGGAATGAGTTATTCAAGTTCAGTTTTCCTTTGGAGAACAAAATGTTTGGGAAACAAACTTTTTTCACTAGTCCTTCCCCTTGGCTACGCACCGGACCTGGAGTTGCAAAGGATGGTAAACCGAAGTTCGACCTAACGAAGTTCGACGAATCCTATTTCAAAAGACTTCGCCAAAGGGTAGAGATGGCTGGTAAAAGGGGGATATATGTTTCCGTTATGCTCTTTGAGGGATATTCCATCCACAACTCCGATGCACCGTGGCGCTGGGATGGACACCCATTCAATAAGGAGAACAATATAAACGGTATTGATGGCGATGCGAACGGAGACGGTGTTGGCTTGGAAGTCCACACCCTTGAGGTCCCGGAGGTCACAAGGATTCAAGAAGCCTATGTGCGCAAGGTCATAGATACCCTCAACGATTTGGACAATGTCCTTTACGAGATATCCAACGAAAGCCATTCCCAATCCACCGAGTGGCAATACCATTTCATCCGCTTCATAAAAAATTACGAGGCTAAAAAGCCCAAGCAACATCCCGTTTGGATGAGCACCCCTATTGGCATACCGGGTAATGACCTACTTTTTGAAAGCCCCGCAGATTGTATAGCCCCCTCCCCTCAAGGTGGTTATCGCGATGACCCTCCTCCCGCAGATGGCAAGAAAGTCATCCTCTCCGATACCGACCACCTCTGGGGAGCGCCCGGCGATTTCCAATGGGTATGGAAAACATTCACCCGAGGTATGAACCCAATAAATTATGCAGAATTAGAGGATTTAGCCAATCCTTCTCCCAAACTGGGGGAGGCATTGAAAGCGATGAGCGTAACTCGTTGGGTAGCAGGACAAATCAACCTCGTTGAGATGGTCCCCCATCCAGAATTCGCTTCTTCACAATATTGTCTGGCGAACCCCGGCAAGGAATACTTAGTGTATCTCCCACAAGGAGGCGAGGTAATCGTAGACCTCTCCCCAAGTGAAGGAATTTTTGCCGTTAAGTGGATTCATCCTTCAACAGGCAAAATCCACAAGGGAGAAAATGTGGAAGGAGGAAGAAAGGTTATCTTGCGTTCACCTTTAGAAGGGGCATCCGCTCTTTATATCAGAAATATAAGATAGGGAGGCGAAGTTTGTGAAAGACAAAGTTTCGCTTATCTACAGTGGGCTGGTAGTTTCTCTGGGAACTTATTTCTCATTTATAGGAGCCCTTGTCTCGCCGAGAAACCCTCTATCAAAAGGACCTCTTAGGGTCCATCCTCAAAACCCTCGCTATTTCACGGACGACGGAAAGCGGGCAGTATATTTAACTGGTTCCCACACCTGGTGCAATTTAGAGGATATGGGCTTAACTGACCCACCATATCCTTTTGATTTCTCCGCCTACCTTGATTTCCTTGGAAGACATAACCATAACTTCATTCGCCTATGGCGCTGGGAATTTCCTAAATTCCGCTACGACCCCGATGGACGCTTCTCCTTTACCAGACCCCATCCCTGGCGAAGAACTGGTCCAGGCTTGGCAAGGGACGGCAAGCTCAAGTTCGACCTAACAAAATTTGACGAATCGTATTTCAAAAGGCTTCGCCAAAGGGTAGAGATGGCGAACAAAAGGGGAATATTTGTCTCAATTATGCTTTTTGAAGGGCACGGCTCCCAATTCGCCGCAAATGGCTGGGAGTTCCATCCCTTTCACCCCCAGAATAACATAAACGGAATAGATGGCGGTGGGCTGGATTATTACACTCTGAAAAATCCCGAAGTCCTCGCCCTTCAGGAAGCCTATGTGAAGAAGGTCATAGATACCGTCAACGACTTGGATAATGTCCTTTACGAGATATGTAACGAGGCAGGCAACTATTCCACAGATTGGCAATACCATATGATTCGCTTCATTAAGGAATACGAATCCCAAAAACCCAAGCAACACCCGGTAGGGATGACTTTCCAGTATGGAGGGGAAAGAAGCGGAAGGAATGCCGACCTTTTCAACAGTCCTGCGGACTGGATTTCCCCCAATCCCCAGGGCGGCTACAGGGACGACCCTCCCCCAAGCGATGGTAAGAAAGTGGTCCTGAACGACACTGACCACCTTTGGGGCGAGGGCGGAAATCCCCAATGGGTTTGGAAGAGCTTCACAAGGGGTCATAATCCACTCTTTATGGACAGAATATATGAACTGAGGAAGGAGGCATTCGCCTGGGGAGGGGAGGCACCCGAGGAGGATATTCCTCAAGCGGAGGAGATACGCAAGGCTATGGGAAACACCCTCCGCTTAGCACAAAGGTTCAATCTCGCCGATATGCTACCACTTCCCAACCTTTCTTCTTCCCCCTACTGCTTAGCAAATCCCGGCACCTCCTACATCGTTTTCCTCCCCTCGGGCGGCGAGGTGAAAGTGGATTTGAGGAAGGTCAAGGGAAACCTAAAAGTGGAATGGATGCATCCCATTGAGGGTAACTTGATGCCAGCCGGGATTGTGGAGGGGGGAGATTGGAGAAGCTTCAAACCTCCCTTTGAGGGAGAGGCAGTTTTAGTGCTATCCAAGTAGGGGTCATAACCCCTATTTGAGGAAAAACAGCCTCGTCTCTCCCTTCTTCAGCCTTAACTTGAACTGGTCTATATTCTTGCCTATGACCTCTCCAGTCAGAGCATCCTCAACGGTAGCCTTCTTCTTTAATTTAATCCTCCTCTCCCCCTCATCCCTCGCCGAGATGCAGAGGAAACCGTCATCCGCTTCAACCACATCGTCCATCTCGCTGAAGATATGAACGCCCGCTTCTTTGGCGATATTCCGCAACAGGGTTGAAGGCGCGGTCAATGTGCCGATATAGATTGTGTTATAAAACTTGCTCCGCTTCCTCCAGAGAGCGGGGAAGCCATTCTCCTCATATGTCCCCAGAACCTCCACTTCCCCCTCAGGATAGAACACAGGTGATAGTTGGTGATCCACGCCGAAATCGGCTACTTTTTCAGTGAGCGGGTTGCCCCCCATAACCTTTATTTGCCCCTTGATATTTCCCTCCTCCATCCTCATCTTCACCCCCAATAATTCCTCCATATTTTTGGCATCCAAGTAAGGGTCCTTTATCAAACCATTAGCGTAGAAGAAAACGCAAGTGCTACCTTGGCAATATCTCTTTATAGCCATTCTTTCCTTCTCTGTTAAGGCAAAGCAATTGAGGAAGATGTATAGTTTGGATTTAGGCACTCGTCCTTCCCCAAGGTCGTGGAGGTAATAGAAGCCCACAGGTGTGCCGAGGCGGTAGAGGGATTGGCGGATATAATAGAGTAAGGGAGTATTTATAGGGGGATAGGCTTGGCGCAGGTAGAAGTTGCTCTTCTCATCAACTATGACCGCTACCTCCGGCTTAAAAGATGGTTTACTGGTAAGATATCGATCGTAGATTCTCTTCAATTTCCCCAGGTTCTGCCAAATGCCCTCGTCATCTAACCATCCGCTGGCGAAGAGGTCGAACCACCAACACCCCATTCGCCGGGGGAAAATGTGGGCGAAGTTGCGTTGGTGAACCCAATAGGTCTCCTCCGGATTATTTGAACCGCCATATGTGAAGTGGTCCCTCGCCTCGTCTTCCCTTTCCTTATTGTAGATATGGGTTCTGTGGTCGTCCTCGTTCAACCAGAGTTTGTTGTGGAGGGGGAGGGAATCGACGGCGGTCATAAAGGCACCTATTCCTCCCGCTCCCCTATCCCCATAGGAAATGGGGGAGACGAATACATCTATATAAGGGGAGTCAATTAGCCTTTTGAAGGCAAGGTGTCCGCTCTGCTGGACGCCGTAGGGCATCCCTCCCAGTTCAAAGATATAGCCGTAGAAATAGACCACTAACTTGCGCCCCTTTGTCGCCTCCTTAACCACTTTGGCGAACTCCTCCAAGGTTTCCGCCATAACGATGTTTTGGAACTCGTGGAAATCCACCAGTTTTCTCTCCTTTTTGGGGTCCCGGAAAAAGCCGAAGGAGGCGCTCATTCGCTCCTCTGGAGTGGGCAGGGTGACGGTGTCAAAGGTTATATCTGGCTCCCCCCAAGCTCTTCTGAGAGCTTCCTCCTTCCCATATTTCTCCTTTAGCCATTTGCGGAAAGCCTTCTCAAAGGCGGGCTCATAGCAATTGAGTTTGCCTTCCCAGGAATCATTGTAGAACCACTCCCCCGTGTTCTGCCCACAGGGATGATATCCGATGATATGGTCCCCGAACTTCTCCTCCAGGTGGCTCACCAGTTTCCTTAGAGCTTCGCCTGAAGCCCTCCTCCACTCCTCCGAAGCCACACTGGGCATCCCTCTTCCCCCTATCCAAACAACCTCCCTACTATCCACCCACTTCCCATTCTCCAATTTCTTAAAGAGCATAATCGCATCAGGATGCTCCTCAAGCCACCAATCGGGAGTGCCCACGCTCACCCTGGGGATTAACAAGGCTTCCGGATTACGAGCAAGGACCTTCTCTATCTCCCCGTCAATCCAACTGTAGTCCGGTTCCTCCCCGGGACGAGTTATCCAAGTATCTATACCACACCAGGACACAAGGTCAACTCCCTGCTTTCTCGCTAACTCTATGGCGTGGAGGGCTCTATCGCTTATAGTGCCATAGGAGCAATAAATCAAGGGGACGAAGGGAATCTGGTTGAGGAAGATAACCGGTTTTTGCCCTAAGGGACGCACACTGGCCCTGAAAGATGGAGCAGGCTGAGAGGACAAAATTATCACCCCCACAAAAATGGCAATGTAGAATTGAGACCTCTTAATCAACGGTATAACCGAGGGAAAAACCGTCAACATCTTTGGCGATATTATAAGGAAATTGGGGAAAAATGACAAGGAGAAAGAGACAAGGGCAAAAAATTTTTCCGCTCAGCTGAAGGCAAGCCCGAAATATTTATTCCTTGCCCTTTAAACTGCGCAAATCAAATATTCCTCCCGCCAGACAGCCAGGGTGCGCCTGAAAACGCACCGTTATCTTATTTTTGTCCTTTGTCAACTCCTTCGGAATGGGGTAAATCACATAGAAGAAACGCCCTGGCTTGTTCATATCCAATTTCTGGGTCGCTATTACCACACCATCCACTAATACATCAAAAAGGCGCGCTCCATAATCGCTACCCCAATATGTCACCGCTAATTCGGCGGGCTTCTCCCCATCCACCCGTAGTTCATAGGAGAACCATCCCCCGTTAGTTGCGTGCCGCCAACGCCTATTGAGAAAAGAACCCGCCTCCGTCCTCTCCCCCTGAAGATTATGCTCCCTCTCCGACGCCTCATCCCCTATTACAACCCTATCAACCGACCGAACTTCTATGTCCTTTCTCCTCTCCTCCTCTTCCCTCAACTCTTGTTCCCTCTTTTCCCATTCCCCGGAGGTGAGGAAATCCCAATAAACTGTATATCGCCTCTGATGAATAGCATATAGGGGAAGGAGTTCCCAGTCCTTAGGTCTACCTACTTTTTCGGTCCTGAAGTGAAGGGGTTTTCCCTCAAGCGGTTTGAGCCATTCCTCAATAGGTTGTTCCTCACTAACCAGAGCGGGGGGAATGGGCTCGCTTTCCTCTTGAGGTCCCAAATCCCCTGCAAGGACAATGGGACCATAAAGGATCGCCCGGCGGTTTGGATTATCGGGCATAGCCTCGTAATATAGTCGCATAGGAAGTCTCATTTCCACTGTGTCGCCGTTTTTCCAATTTCTTCTTATTGCGAGGTAACTCCCCGGCATCCCGCTGAGGGATGAGGGGGTGTTGTTTATCCAGAGTTGGGGCGGGCTTGCCAGCCAACTCGGACAGCGAAGGTAGAGGACTATTTCCGCAGGTTTATCAAGAAGGAAGTGAAGGCGCACCCTATCCTCCTCGGGAAACTTTGTCTCAAGGCGCAATGTCAGGCCCTTCTCTTTCCACTGCACTTCCGAGGGGATGAAGAGGTTTACGAATAGCCCATCCTCACTATGGAAATAGACGAATTCCCCATAGCGAGCGTGGTTTTCCATACCTGTGCCCACACAGCACCAGAAAGAATCGTAGGGTGTAGAATAGACCTTGAAGGCACCCGGGCGGAGGGGCAGATAATAGATGACCATTCCAGTCTGGGGATTTTGAGAGGCGAGGATATGATTATAGAGGGCTCTTTCATAGTAATCCGCCTTCTCCACGGAGGGTTGCCAGCCGAAGATATGCTTGGTCAGTTTCAATTGATTATAGGTCTTGCAGGTTTCCGCTGTCGTATCGGTGAGGCGGTCGCTGAGTTGGTCCGGAGGACCGAAAACCTCCCCCGATGTGAAGCCCCCAACTACATAGGCATGATGCTGGACAACCCTATCCCAGAAGAACTCCGCGATTATCCTATAGCGTTTATCACCGGTTAGTTCATAAAGCCTTGCTATACCTATAACTTTGGGGATTTGTGTATTACCGTGAAGACCCGGTAGGCAATCAACACCGTTTAGCAACGGCTCCATAATCGCCTTATGGTAGAAGCGCTTAGCCAGGGTTAAGTAGCGTTCCTCTTTAGTTCGGGCGTAGAGTTCGGCGAGAGATTCCATCATTCCCCCGTGCTCGTTAGAGAGCATAAGTTGGGTTTGCTCCTCGTTAAGTTTACTCAATGTTTCCTCTATCCAGTTCGCCAGTTTTACGGCTATTTCCAGGGCCTTCTCATTACCGCAGTAGCGATGGGCGTCCAGAAGCCCTGCTAAGAGTTTATGGATTACATACCAGGGTGCCCAAAAATGGAGATATGGTTCCAGATTGCCCCTTGCGAGTTCCTGAAACATCTGCTTACCCTGGGGAATGGCGGAGAGGTAGCCATTCTTATGAGCATTTTGGCATTCCTCCAACTCGTTCACGATATACTCAATCCTCTTGTTGAAGCGTTCGTTTTTAGTAGCAGCGAACATCATAGAGCAAGCGGAGAGATAGTGACCGAGGGTATGGCCGGCAACCTGGGTTGTTTCCCAACCGCCGTATTTTGGAGCCTTTGGTTTCAGCCCCGCCTCCTCCCTAAATCCGCTTAGGAGCCTATCAGGTTCGAGGCTTAGGAGGTATTCAGCGTTCAGTTCCATAGCTTTTTTGAATGGGCTGGGTAGGAGTCTCACATCTTCCAGGGGGAAGGGTTGAGCGTAGGGGGTAAAGACTTCTCGGGGAAAAGCGAGGTTCCATATGTTCATAAAAATCACCACCAGTTTGAGGATATAGAGAGACCCTTGGGTTAGGTTTTGTTGAATAAACATTTTCATTTAGAAAATAATCG
>CALITO010000050.1 GCA_938041455.1 uncultured bacterium
AAGATATTGTGAGGAAAGATGGGAAGATTTATGTTCCTTTGGATGTTGTATTGAAGATGGGAGGCTATTCAGCCAAATATGCTTCTAAGGAGAAGGCAATTTATATAATAGAAAAGGCAAAAGGAAAGAAGGAGAAGACGCAGGGTGCTATAGGAGGAGGGCTCTCCCTCTCCGCTCTGGGTTATGCTCTTTGGAAGTTCCTGAAGCTCCTGTCTTGAAAATTGGGGGGGCGAATAAATTCGCCCCCGCCCCGTTAGAGAACTATGTCGCAACTCTATGAAGATCTCTACCCGAAAATTAGGCGAACTTCTCCGCCTCCTCCTTGGCTATCCTCACGGTGTCCCTCAGCCTCTGGGGCTTGTTTCTGCAAGTGTGGATGTCCTTGAAAATGACTTCTATAATGCAATCTTTTGTCTTCTCAAGGGCGTCTCTTATAAACTTGCGCACGAAATCCTCGTCCCAACTCTCGCCAGCGAACAAGGGAGCAGGATTAGGCTTCCAGGAGAAAATCGCTTTTCCCCCTAATCTCTCTGCTCCCTCCGCCACATCAACCCAGGGACTCATTGAGAGCCGACGCAGATGGGGAATGTGTTTGAGAATTATATCAATTTTTTTATGCAAGGGTTCACAGCATCCGTAGGAAGCCAGTCCGAAGCGGGAGAGGAACCGTCCTTCATATTGGAGGGCGAATTCCTCGTGCATAGCGGGAGAAACCCAAGCGAATATCTGGGTCGTGGCATGCCCCCACAAATCCTTAGTCCTTATATGAACACCATCAAAATCGGGTTGGGGAAGTTCATCAGTAAAGCCAAAACCACCAGAGCCGCAGTAATGTGCCCCGTTGTTAAGGCTTAACACATTCTCTCGCTCATAGAAGTCAAGCATTTCCAGCCAACCTTCCGTCAGAAAACCCAAAGCTCGGTGTAGCCAGTGGGGACGCTCTATCATATCAACAAACAACTGTTCAAAACCCCGCCAGGTGGCAAAATCGTCTATGATAGCGAACCAGAAATGGGCGGGTCCACGCTTCTCTACCTTTAAAATATCACCCACTAAATCGCAAAGTTTCTCGTAATGTGCCTCTGTAGCTTTCCAATCCACCCACAGTTTCGGCTTCTGTAGTTTCTCTAAATCCTTCTCCTCTTTTATTACCGGCTCATAGCGAACCGCACCATAGGCCTCCTCAGGATTGCTCGTCTGAGTGGAAATCCCCCAACCGCTATTGTGGATATATATAGGCGAGGCAATGGTGTCCGTTATGACGGAATCATCCCGAAGGAAATCCCAGTAGTATAGCCTCATCTTGAGGTCATATTCCAGCCCGCGGCAGAACTCGTCTGAGCACTCCAAGCTCTCCCAGGGTATAAGCTCTCGCCAAGAACCCTCTGGAAATATGAGGACCAGCGGTCTTATCCTTTTCAGGGAGTTATGCGCCTTCCATATCTTAGTCATCTCCCTTTGATAGGGTAGATTAGCTATCTCCGCTACCCTCTTCGCCAAATCCCTAATGATCTCTATGTCCTTAGCAGGGAAGCCCTTCATACACGTTCCCATATAGGGGGTATTCGCTCTTTACCAGTTGGTCCAAGGACTATCGGCTTTATTCCCGCTATCTCGGAAAGATAGACAAGGGACCTCACCTTATCCCCTTCAACTGCCAATATATGGTTGCAGGGGAAGACGCTGATGAATTCTTCGAATGAACATTCGAGTCGGGCGTGGACATGGGGCCAGGTGGGATTGGTCTGGGCGTTGAGTGCCTCTCTTTCCTCTGGAGGGAGCTCCAAGCTTTCACCGGGCACTATAACCATATATGGTTTGTCGTCCCACAATCCGAGCCTACAAAATGTGAGCCTACAAGGTGCTGCATCAAAGGAGACGGAAGCTCCTCCCGCTTTGAAGTAATACTCAAGGGCGGGATAGAGGGTTATTTTCTTGAAATTATCTTCTGGATTGAAGCTTAAATTCGCATAATAGCTGGCGTGATTGCCCGAATTACAGAAATCCCAAAGGTCCTTGTCGGGATGGTAGAGACGCACATCCATAAAGAGCACAGGGAGGCCACCACTTATGTATTTGAGTAGTTGCATAGTTATTGCGGCGTAGGAATCCGCCTCGGTAGCGCAGACGGTGGGTTCCTTTTTGCCATTCCAGTCGTAAGGGTCGTTCATAAGCATTTCCGGGATATCGCCTAAGCATACATACTCCGTCAGTTCCCTTTGTCCTTTCAAACCACAGAAATCAAATCCCTTCTCCTCGTTGACCATCCTCATAGCGATGTAAAGGCGTATCTGAGTCTTCAATGTCTCCGGGGTTAACATTTTGCCATCGTATTTTATCCTATCACCCAAGAGCTTGGTGAACCATTTGAACCCTTTCTCCACTTCCTCATCGTTCACTTCTTCCATCTTCTTGACGAGGAGGAGCTGGTCTATCTGTCTGGCGGTCGTGCCAAAGGTCTTCAAGGTGGGCACAAGATGATAATAACCCGTCTCCATTCCCATAGAATGTCCACCGTAGCAGCCATATACCTCGTTCTGAATGGTTGTGAAGGCGAGGCTTGCCCTACACCAATCTATAACCTTTCTCTGCGTCTCCTCATCGTCTATCTCCCCTATTATCCTGTGCGTTCTTATCCCCGCCTGCCTTAATGCACCATCAGTAGCGAGAAGCCCGACATTTCCCGGGAACTGCCCATTATTATTGGAGAGGCTCAAAACGGGCACCTTGCCGAGACTGTTTAGGAAGGGCCAGGCAAGGAAAGGAAAATCCCAAACATTGTAGAGCATTATCACCTGCTTGCAATTAGCCCTCGCTAATTCCTCTCCCATCTCCTGTGCTACCCGCACACTTGTGATGATCTTTGAAGCGACTATTACCTCGGGTGTTGTCCCATCGACATTCTTGAGGTTCTCCCTTATCAATTTCGCCCATTCCTGGCAGACCCGCATATTCTCGGGGTTGTTCGCCCGCCAAACATGCTCCCTCTCATCATTGAGCATAACGATGCCTATGTTCGTGCTCTTCATAAACTCTCAACCTCCTCTCTACCCTTTAATTATAACATCCAAAGCTTTCGAGGTTTCGTAAATCAGGAGCTCCGGATGGAATTTATAGGGGGGCAGTTCAGCAGTTATGAAGCCTTCATATCCCACTTCCTTCAAAGCCTTGGATACCTCCGCCCAGTTCACATCCCCTTCCAGAAGGTTCACGAAACCATGTATGTTGCCCACGGAAAGTTTGAAATCCTTAATATGGACCGCTTTTATCCTCTTCCCCAATATCCTTATCCATTGTTCGGGGAAGCCATAATTCAGCACATTCCCCACATCAAAATAAGCGCCAACCCATTCGCTTTGGAATGAATCCACAAAATCCCTCATCTCCAATGGCGAAACAAGCATCTTATTCCACACATTTTCCACCCCGATTATTACCCTCTGCTTTTCTGCTTCTTCTACAATCTGTTTTATCCCCTCTCTTGACCTTTCAATCGCTAAATCATAAGGCTCTCCCTCAGAAACCGCCCCGGGAACGAGAAGAAGCACATCAGCGCCCAACCATCTGTTGATACGAAGCCTCATTTTAGTCTGTTCCCCAGCTTTCTCCCGAATTGCGGGGTCGGGAGAAGTAAGCCTATATTGCCAATGGATGCCAGAGGATGTAGTGCCGATAACAAGCCCTCTCTTCTCCGCTTCTTTTCTTATCTCCACCGCCTCGCTCTCACTTATAGTAATGGGAAGAGCATAGGGTGGCGTCCCCTTCTCCTCTATGTTCAACTCGACACCATCCAGACCTGCGTCTTTAGCCAGCTGAAAAACTTCTCCAACTGATAACCCAGGAGGAAAAGCCCAGATGTTTATGCTCTTTTTCACACTAATCGCCTCCTTCTTAAAATCTTTTCTTTAGAATCGGAATTATACCCTTGTCCTTCAGGGCGAGTTCCCCACCCCAATAACCTACTAATGCACCACCAATTACATCCCTCGTATAGTGGGCTCTCGATTGGACCCTTGCTATCGCTACTCCCACCGCCAAGAGATAGTATATCGTTTTGTTCTCGGGATAGTAGTGGGAGAAAATTCTTGCCGAGGCGAAGGCGACGGCTGTATGCCCTGAGGGAAAGGAATCATAACTCTTTCCCGTCGGTCTTTTGCAATGAGTTATCTGTTTAAGGAGTAGCGTGACACCCCCAGCGGTAAGGAAGGCATTCAAACCGTCTTTCCCTGCTTCACGATGAGTGGATTTTGCCGATTGCTCTAAGAGGAGACAAATTCCCACTATTGTTTTTCCATCGCCGAGGAAATTGAAGCCATGTATTAAATCCTCCCCCATTTCCCAAGGAAAAGCGAGTAGCGATAGTAGAAGAAAGGGAAGTAATTTATTCATTCCAGGAGCAATATCTCTACCTTCCCCAAGAGCCCAGAGGGTTTCGGCTCACCCACTATAAGATTCTGCATCGTGTTAGCCACCTCTATCTCCAGTATGTTCTCGCCTTCCTTCACTGCAGATGTTATATCAACCTCAAATGGTTCCCAGAGGCGCACATCCACAAGTTCGCCATTCACCTTAACCGCTGCCAACTCGCCTACCTTATCCATTCTAACAATCACCTTCCTATTCTTAAGCTCCGGGAGCACAACCTTCTGGGAATATACTGCCGCACCGGAGTAGAATGGGTAGCCGAAGGTCGTCCAACATTCCCCTACCCTCGCTTTCCCTGGCTCACCTGTGATAACCCAATCCTCTCCCTTACGCTTTAAGGCGAAATCACCTATGAGGATTGGGGGATGCGCCAGGTTGACCGGTTCGTAAAGCCCCGCCGAGCACCTTATTTCTATTTCGTTAGTGCCTGCCCTCAAATGAGGGGAAATATCCGCGGAGAACATAAACCTATCCAGATAGTCATCAGTCTCCCAACCCCTTATAGCTTGCCCGTTGACCACCACTTCTATGTGCTTAGTAGCGCTTTCGTTCCAAACAGGCTCGTTTATCCCACCGTCCATTATCAATCTCACCTTGGAGGGAAGCCTCTCCACTTCAAAAGTTGTCCTATAAATATGTGTGTAGCTTGCGCTATCCCGTCCCACTACCTTTGAAATCATCTCATATTCCCATCTCTTAAGGGGAAGAGCGTTAGGCTTTAGAGTGGAGAATTGCCATTGTTCCTCCAATATCACATTTTCTCCCGAAGTTGCCGATTTCTTCTCCCTGGGCATAAGCTCCGCTGGCAGGTCTTCCTCAAGGGAAACGACGAGGGAATTGTTTGGCGGTAGGGTGATCTCTAAAGAGGTCTTCCCTTTCTCCCCCTGCCATTTGAAGGGGAATGGTTCCACTCCCCCCTTCTCCGCATTCCAAACGAGGGGAATACCTCCCTCGGAAAGTTTAGCCTGGAATGTTACACTTCTCCGCCTTGATGTATTGGCGAAGAAATAAAAGCTTTTTTCTCCTTTGTTGTAATGAAGGCAAACGATATCCCTTGCGGGTTTCTTATCCTCCAAAATGAGGACATCTGGTTCTATCAACTCGGTAAGGAGTTTAAACAATGTTTCTTCCAGCTCTTCTTGGGGGAGGTTATGGGCACCTCTAACGAAGATCGCCTCACCTTTCTCGTGCTTTCTTCTGTAAATCTTCTTCTCCATCCCTTCAACATTTAGTTTTGCTTCCTCCACTGGCACCCCAAATAGGGAAGCAAGCCTATCCAGGAGTTCCTTATCCTCCCCTGCTTCAAAGGAGGTGTGGGGAAGGGAGCCCAAAGCGATTACCTTACCTCCCTCCTCAAGATAGTCCTCTATCAGTTCAACCGTTCCCCAGCTAAGCATCGTCGTAGTAGGTATCACGAGCGCTTTATATTCTTCAAGAACATCCGAGCAAGTCTCGTCCATTATCCAGATTAAGCCCCTTTGGAAGATTGCCCTTTGCTGAAGTATTTCTTCTGAGACATAATCGTAATCAAAACCTACTCGAAGGAGTGCCTCACTGGTTTTATTGAAGCCCGCTATTATCTTCTCCGTTTCGGGCGTGGGTTTGGGGTCTATCGTTGCCCACATTGACTTTATGGGGTAAAGGAGAGCTACATCGGCTATATGGTTACCATTGGAGAAAAGATAACAAAGGCGAGCTATATAATCGGCAAACTTCCTATAATACTTCCAGAAAGGCACACGATAGAACTCATCCGGCGGGCACTCCCATTTCCTAAAGCCTTGAATAGAATAATAGAAGGCGTGGGGCATAATCAAGTTAACTCCCAGAGCTATCTGCCAATCGGCAAGCCATTTCAATGTGTTAAGAGATATCCCCCATTGGGAAGCCAAACCGAAAGCCTCACTCATTACCCTGGGCTTTTCTAAGAGATGGGCGGCGGAGGAGGCAAACTTGGGACCAACCAAGTTGTTCAATCCCCAAAGGGCGTCCTCATGCGGCCAAGTGAGCTCACAGAGGAAATCCACCCCTCCAAAATGCATATATTGAGCTCCTCGGAAGAAATCTCCCTGATGGCGAGTATGTTGATAAAGTTCCCCTTCCGAAAGGACATGTCCAACAAAGTTGAGGTGCACCTTATCACAGAACTCGTAAATTTGCTTGAAGAAGGCCTCAACATAAGCCTCGGTGACTGTATCACGGAAATGGGCACGCACCATAGGAGTGAAGGGACCCACATTCTCGAAAAGAGCGGGCAAAACTTTATAGAGGGGGTAGCCATTGCGTCTCTCGAAGAGGGCGGGGAGCCGAGATGTCCAGGGAATGGCTTCCTGTGGATTATAATCCATCGCCGGCTCATCTGTGAATATTCCCCAAATAGTGCTCCCAAACTCCTCTTTGAAACGCTCGGCATATTCCTTATGAGTGAGTTCTATGAACCTTCGGATAGCGTCTGGGTTAAGGGTGTCAACAGCAGCGCCGAAAAAAAGCCCGGAGGTGAGGAACCTCCTTGAGAAGACATATACCCTGAAATCGCTTGATTTAGGAACTTCCCACTCCAGCACCCCGTCCTTTATATAATCGTTTAATAACTGCCCCGCACTCCAAAATCCCTCTACTTTTCCCTCCCTTAAGGGATAAGCCACCACCGCCACTAATTCGTCCATCGTCTCTATCTTAAGAGAGACTTTCTCTCCTGCTTTCAGGTCAAAACGATGGGTCATAAAGACGCCTGACATCCTATATGCGGAATTTTCCGCAACGATCTTCCCATCAGCATTAGCGGAGGGCCAGTTGTTCTCATCGTAGAGATAGGCTTTCATATCCAGTCTTTTTGCGGTTTCGATGCAGGTGCGAATTCTTTGGAACCATTCCTCGGAAAGGTAAGGGGTGAGAAGACCATGGCGGGCATGGAGGATGAAACCGTCAACCCCCTTATCGTGCATTTCTTTAATCTGCCTAACCAACTCATCGTCTTTCAAATCCCTATTGAGGAACCAGAAAGGGGCTAGCCGATACTCGCTCGGTGGGTTTGCGAATTCTCTCTCCATTCCGCTCTGCATAGAAATCCCTCCTTTAAGGGAGTTTATTATTCCCACTATTTTAAACCCCTAAAAAGACAAGTCAAGGGAAATATATTGCATCTTTTCTAAAAATCTCTAAAATCTTGAGGGAAGGAAATGAAAGACCTATTGAGCGCTTACACTGGGGAACTTGTCGCCCTCCTTAGCTGGTTGAGTTCGGAGGAGGATAAATTGGATAGCTGTGCCCGGAGAATTGTCCAATCATTAGAAGCAGGAGGTAAACTTCTCATCTTCGGCTGTGGCGGTTCCGCCGCCGATGCCCAGCATATTTCTGCCGAGCTCATTGGGAGATTCAGATCGGAGAGGATACCTCTACCCGCCATCGCCCTCACCACAAACACCTCCATCTTGACCGCCCTCTCCAACGACTACTCCTTTGATATCGTCTTCGCTAGGCAAGTAGAAGCTTTAGCCAAGGAAGAAGACATCGCCATCGGTATCTCCACAAGTGGTAAATCAAAAAGTGTTGTAGAGGGTATTAGAACCGCTAAGGAAAAGGGGGTCTTCACCATAGCTCTCACGGGGGGTGATGGTGGAGAGTTGGCCAAGGTAGCGGAGGAGGTTTTTGTCGTTCCTTCTTTCAACACCCCCCTTATTCAAACAATGCATCTTATAATAGGACATCTTTTTTGTGAACTCGTCGATGCCCATTTTTCAAAGAAATATGAAGAAGGAAAGACTAAAGGAAATATTGGATAACATTTGGGGAAAGAAGGTCCTCGTCCTCGGAGATTTGATACTTGACGAGTATAACATTGGCAGGGTCACGAGGATATCACCCGAGGCTCCCGTCCCTATAGTTGAGATAAAGCATCGTTTCTTCACCCCGGGAGGCGCCGCCAACACCGCAGCTAACATCACAGCCTTGGGAGGATGTTGCCAACTAATAGGCGTCGTAGGGGATGACGAACAGGGGAGATGCCTCCTGGAGGAACTCCGCAGTAGGGGGATAAACACCGAGGGGATAGTGGTTGACCCCACCCGTCCTACTACTTGCAAGACCAGGATAATCGCCCATACCCAGCAGGTTGTGAGGATAGATAGGGAAAGTAGGAAGCCGATAGAGGGAGAAATCCTGAAGAAGGTGAAGGTAAATATTGAGAAATTCTTAGATAACGAGACTTTGACAATAGTCGCTTCCGATTACAACAAGGGCTTTTTCCCGCAGGAGGTGGCAGAATTTCTCCTTAAAAAGAGCAGGGAAAATCATTCCCTGCTCATAGTTGACCCTAAACCCCAGAACATAATGCTTTTTAAAGGTTGCTATCTTCTTTGCCCCAATGAGAAGGAAGCCCGTTACGCGGTAGGAGATGCTACGGATTCCTTAAGTCTGGACGAGGTGGGCTTTCGCCTCCTCTCTAAGGTGGAGGCAAATTATGTGCTTATCACCCAAGGCGAGAAGGGAATGACCCTTTACGGTAAAAAAGAGAAAATCTACATTCCCGCCCTTGCTACAGAGGTGCACGATGTTACGGGAGCCGGCGACACTGTTATGGCTTCCTTAGCCCTGAGTTTATCAAGTGGAGTTTCACTTAGAGAAGCGATGGAGGTGGCGAGCATCGCTGCTGCGGTGGTCGTGAGGAAGCTCGGCACAGCTCAACCTTCTCCAAAAGAGATGCTTCAAATAGTGGAAGAACTGCTACAGGATGGATAGATGGGAGAGGTCATAGAGCGAGGAAAATTAAAGGAAAAAGTGGAAGAACTGAGGAAAGAAGGCAAGAGGATAGTCTTCACCAACGGCTGTTTTGATATCATCCACCTCGGGCATATACATTATCTGAGGGAAGCTAAGAGTAAAGGCGATGTGCTAATAGTTGGTTTGAACAGCGATGAATCGGTGAGGAAAGTAAAAGGGGAGAAGCGTCCGCTAATGACCCAGGGTGATAGGGCGGAGATTCTCGCCTCACTTGAGATGGTAGACTTCGTCGTCCTATTTGATGAACCCACACCTGACGAACTAATAAAGATTGTGAGACCGGATGTTCATATAAAGGGGGGAGATTATACCTCTCCTGATGAACTCCCGGAGGCGGGGCTCGTCCGTTCACTCGGTGGCGAGGTCTGCCTCGCTCGCAAAGTGGAAGGGAAATCAACGACTAACATTATAAATATAATATTGGAGAGGTTTTGTGAGAAATGAGGACTATAGGGATAATCCCTGCCCGTTACGCTTCCACTCGCCTTCCCGGAAAACCCCTCGCTGATATTTGGGGGAAACCACTCATACAATATGTATATGAGCAAGCGAGAAAAGCAGAAAGCCTGAACGAGGTTATAGTGGCGACCGACGATGAGAGGGTTCTCAGGGCAGTTCAAGGCTTTGGAGGGAAGGCAATGATGACCTCACCAGATCATCCCTCGGGAACCGACCGTTGTGCCGAGGTAGCAAAGGAATTGGAATGCGACCTCGTGATAAACATCCAGGGAGATGAACCCCTAATACCGCCTTCTGTTATAGATAGGGTTGCCCAAGCTCTAGGGGAGAGTTCCCCCGATATTCCTATGTGCTCCGCAGCTACCATAGCCAGCCCGGAGGAGAGGGGAAACCCAAATGTAGTGAAAGTTGTGATGGACAAAAATAACTTAGCCCTCTATTTCTCTCGCTCCCCCATCCCTTTCCTCCGCCATCCCCTAACCTCAACCTCAACCTTCAGGCACATCGGGATATACGGCTACAGAAAAGACTTCCTCCTCAAGTTCGTCTCGCTTTCTCAAACTCCCCTTGAACTCACCGAATCGCTTGAACAGCTCCGGGCTTTGGAGTATGGGTTCAAGATCAAAATAGTTATAGTTGATTATAGTCCCGTAGGAGTTGATACTCCCGAGGATTTAGAAAGGGTTCGGGAGATGTTGAGATGCAGGTAAGGATAGGAGATATACTCGTTGGCGGAGATAAACTTACCTTAATTGCTGGACCCTGCGTGATAGAGAGTGAGGAACTATGCTTGGAGGTAGCGAGCTACTTGAAGAATGTATCTTTGAAGTTAGGGATAGGATATATCTTCAAGTCCTCTTATGATAAGGCTAACAGGACGGCTATTAGCTCTTTTCGCGGTCCTGGTTTGGAGAAGGGGTTAGAGATATTAATGAAGGTCAGGGAAGAGGTGAAAGTGCCTATTTTGACCGATGTCCACACGCCCGAGGAGGCGAGGATAGTGGGTGAGGTCGTTGATGCATTACAGATTCCCGCCTTTCTCTGCCGACAGACCGACCTTCTTCTTTCCGCGGGAAGAACCGGAAAACCCATAAATGTGAAGAAGGGACAGTTTATGGCTCCCTGGGATATGCGTTATGTGGTGGAAAAGATAGAGAGCACGGGAAACAGGCAAATTCTTCTCTGTGAGAGGGGAACCACCTTCGGCTATAATAACTTGGTAGTGGATTTTCGAAGCCTCGTTATTATGAAAAAGCTGGGCTATCCGGTCGTCTTTGACGCCACCCATAGCGTGCAGATGCCGGGAGCAAGCGGGGGTATATCGGGAGGGGATAGAGAGATGGCTCCTTATCTTCTGAGAGCGGCTTGCGCCATAGGTGTAGACGCCATCTTCTTAGAAACCCATCCATATCCCGAGAGGGCGCTCTCCGATTCCGCCACTATGCTACCTCTCCAAAACTTGCCCTCCCTTCTCGAGGTTGCTGTAGGAATCTTCAACCTAGTTAGGGAAATTGAGAGATAGAAGGACTTTAACCTATCAAGAGCAGGCCAGGGCTTTAAGGCTTTTCAACATAGGAGGGATAATAGGGGCGATTCCTTTCAGCCTCTGGGGTGGTGTTTTCATAACCGGTTTTGCCCTTCACTTAGGGGCGAATGATATAGAGATTGGGCTCCTTGGGACTATCCCCGTACTCGCCGGAATAGCTCAACCACTTGCCTCTTATTGGGCTGAGAGGACAAGTGTTTCAAGAAAGCTCGCCACCAACATCTTCTATTCCCTCTGCGTCCTTCTCTGGATTCCCATAATCCTCATCCCCTTCTTCTCCCAAAATCCCGCTTACTCCCTCTTCCTATTCTTCTCCTCCTTCACCCTGGCGAACATCTTCATCGCTATGACAAATCCTCCTTATGTGAGCTGGTTGGGGGATGTTGTCCCTGAAGATATAAGAGGACGTTATTTCGCAAGACGTAATATGCTGGCAGGTCTGGTCGCTATGTGCATTTCCCTTCTTATGGGAAGGTTAGTTGATACACTGCCAAAAAGGGTCGGTTTCCCCCTTGTTTTTTCCCTTGGCGCAGCCTTTGCTGTGGTTGAAATAATCATAATCTTTATCCAACCGGAGCCCTATAAGGAACCTCAGAAAGAACTCAACCTATTAAGGGAACTCGTCAACCCGTTTAAGGATAGGAATTTTAAACTTTACACCTTCTTCATAGCCCTCTGGAACTTCTCCGTGATTATGCCAGGGCAATTCTTCTCCGTTTTTATGCTCGAATATCTCAAGCTTTCTTATACCACCATAGTTCTGGTGGGAGCTTCCCACGGCATAGCCAGTCTGCTTGCCCAGCCCTTATTTGGCTACCTCGCCGATAGATACGCTAACAAAAGCATCCTCCTCCTAAATAGTTTCTTAGCCTCTCTTATCCCTTTCATCTATATATTTATGAATCCTCTATTTCCCCTGGTCTCCTTAATCCTTCTCTACGCCATTAACATAATAGCAGGCGTGATTTGGGCGGGGATAACATTAACCCAGTTCAACCTTCTACTTTTACTCTCCCCTCCCCCGCAAAGGATGTCCTATGTGGGTACCCACTCCGCTTTTATTTCCCTTACTGGGGCAGGTTCCCCCTTTATAGGAGGGCTCATAGCGAATGCATTGAGAGGTTTCCAGCTTCCTGCCTTTGGCTTAGACTTGACTAACATAAAGGTCCTTTTCATCATATCGACCGTTTTACGCCTCCTTTCCCTCCCCCTGCTCCGCTTGGTCAGGGAAGGAAGAGAGGAAGAAAAACCTTTGGAACTGGTCAGGGAAATAGTGCCGAGAAGACCATTGAAAACTATTCCTGCTCTAAGGAACTTAGGTAGCCACACAGAGGAAGCAAGAATAAGAGCCATTAGAATCCTCGGCTCCACTCGTTCACTCCTCGCGGTTGATAATTTGGTGAGATTGCTCGGCGACCCCAGTCCAGAGACAAGACGAGAAGCGATAATAGCCCTTGGCGAAATAGGGGATAAGAATGCCATAGAATCGCTACTCAACCATTTAACAGTGGAGAAGAGACAAGCTGAGGTGATAAGGGAAGCGTTGAGGAAATTAGGGGCTCAAACTGAAATTGAGGCTATGGAATATCCCTTAGCCCCGCCCATTTTCTCCGATTTAGAAAGCAAGGGTAAAGAGGAACTCCTTCGGCTTCTCCAAGAGACAGGAGATGAGGAGATAATAGCTTATATTTGCTATATGCTGGCGAAGAGGGGATACAAGGATGCTCTGCCCCAGATTCTCGAGGTAAGGGAGCGGATAATTTCCCCCCTTTATAAAAGACAATGGGTATATTCCATAGGGAAACTATTGGGAGTGAATGTCTACTACCTCCTATCCTTGGACCGTTTGGAGCTTTACAGAAAGATGGAGACTTTGCTCAGGAGGATAGGGAGGCAGAATGAGAGAGTAAGGATGAGCATACGACTAGCATTGCGTTACTTCGGTGAGGGCGATTATCAAAGATTTATTCAAAGGTTAGCGAGAGCCTTTCCTTATGAAAGCTTCCCCGAGGAATTAAGGACGGTAATAGAGCGATTTATGGAAGGTAAAACAATTTCCTTAGAGGAAGCCCTCCTTCTTGCCCTCTCTTTGTTAGGGGGTTCCACATGAAACCCTTTTTTGTAACAAGGGCACAAAGGTTTCCCTACCACCTTTTTGACCGTTTGGGGATTTTGGAATGGATGATATCTTATAAGGAAAAGAGAGGTAAATTACCCCTTTATATTCTTTCCTACCATCGTTTTTCTCCCTACAAGGAAATCATTCCCTCAATCCCTCGTTGCCTCTCCATTTGGGATTTTCGTCAACAGATAGAATACATCTGTAAGCATTTTGAGCCCGTGCCCCTCAGCCTTATCGCTTCTTGTATTCGGGAGAGGGTTCCATTTCCCAAGAATTCCCTCGTTATAACGATAGACGACGGCTACAAGGATAACTACATCTATGCCTACCCTATACTAAAAGAATATGGGGTTCCCGCCACGATTTTCCTCACCACATCCTACATAGATGGTGGGCAACCACCTTGGGAAGCAAAGATATCCTTCGCTATCTCGCGCACTCCTTTAAAAGAGATTTATCTAAAAGGAGTAGGAAAATTTAGTTTAGAGGGCGAAAAAAGGAGGTATATAGCCACTAAATGGATGATCAAAAGGCTTAAAAAATTTACGGATAAGCGAAAAAATTTGTTAGTAGAAAAATTATTGGAACTTTGTGAAGTAAAGATACCTTCAGAGTTAGGGGGAAAATTAATGCTTTCTTGGGAGGAAATAAAGGAGATGAGCGAGGGGGGGATAGAATTCGGCGCCCATACCGTGACCCATCCGGTATTGACAAAAATGTCTCTTGAGGAAGCAAGATGGGAGATAGAGTCTTCGAAGGAGGAAATAGAAGAAAGATTGGGGAAACCCGTTGTTTCCTTTGCTTATCCCAGCGGTATCTACAGCGAGGAGATAGTGAAATTGGTTAAAAAGGCAGGTTTTTTATGTGCTGTAACTACAAAATTGGAGGAAATTAAACCGCGGTCCAATCCTTACGAATTGGGCAGAGTAACAGGGGTTGACGAGGATTTCTCGAAATTCAAAGCGATATTATCGGGGATACACTACAAGGTGAACACCTGCTGGGGACTCATTCGCTGAGGAGGGGAAGGAGGTTCTCATAAACAAACTTACCCACCTTCTCCCTGGAGAATTGAAGGGCAACCTCCCGGCAGAGTTCCCTTGTTTCCGGCTCAAATTTAGTAGCTTTCCAGAGCGCCTCAACGATCGCCTCTACATTTGCTCTCTTCACGATGAAGCCCTGCACCCCTTCCCTAATGAACTCGCTTGCACCAATCGCATCCGTAACCACAATGGGAGTGCCACAGGCTAAAGCTTCCAGGGCCACCATAGATATGCCCTCGTAAAGCGATGGTAAGACGAAAACATCCGAGGCGTTGTAGAAAAGAGGTAATCTCTCGTTTGGGACTCTCCCCATAAATAACACATCTTCGGTTAAACCTAATTTTTCCCTTTGGCGATGGAGGAGTTCTTCCAAACTGCCCTGTCCTACGAAAATTAAAAGACTTTTGGGAACCAACTTCTTAAATTTTGCGTATGATTGGAGCAAAAGTGGGGGAGATTTCAAGGGGTCTAACCCCCCAACAAATAGGATTATGAAATATTCTTGAGGAAGCCCCAAAATTTCTCTCGCCCTCCTTCTCTCCATAGGTTGAAATCGTCCGCTATCTATGATTAAGGGAACAGGTAAGAGTTTAGCACCTATAGCAGGTTCTTTTTCCTTCAAATAAGCAATTTGTTTACTATTTGTGCTTATAAATATTTTGCTGAGCAAAGGGAGATACCTTTTCAGGAGCCGGAGCCTGAAAAGCCCTAGTAGATAGTTTACCCGAGGGGAAGGTAGAAATCTCCTAACCTCCCAAAGGGGTGGATAGCCAAGGGCGAGCATCTCCTTGAAACAGCCGTGAATGTGGAGAACAGCGGGTTTTGGGTAACCAGATAAAGGGAGAAAATCCATTTCTTGAAGGTATATGATATCTGGTTCCAGGCTTCGCAATTTTTCCCTGACGAGATGTAGATAAAAGAAGGTGTCCAAGGGTCTTCCCAAAGGGAGGGGGAAGTTATAATAGGGGTCGAAGAAAGGGAAATCCTTACCATTTATAGTCTTCCCCCTCCAGAAACCCTTTCCCCATTTATACCTTTTATCTTCGCCTATTAGATAAACCTCCATATATTCGTTCAAATAAAATGCCATTTCTCGAGCGAAGAATAGCCCCCCTTTAGAGGGTTCGCCTATGTAATCCCCTCTCATCGCCATTAGAAGACGAATAACATCCACTTATGCATCATCTCTTCCCGAGCAATTTGTCTACCCTTTCCATTATCTCCTTAGCGCCAATGGCTTCTATACAAAGTGGTCTTTCACATCTCTTCTTTCCCCAACAGGGACCACAGGGTAGTGGTTTATATATGATATTCACCTTTTCGCCTATTGGCGCAGTCCTTTTGGGGTCTGTAGCACCATAGAGCCCGAGGGTAGGGACGCCGAGCGCAGCAGATATATGTGTAAGCCCGCTATCTTGCCCAATAAAAATATCGCAATATTTTAAGAGAGCCATAGCTTCTCTCAACGATACATAGCCCGCTAAATTATGGATATTGGCTTTGCCCTCCGCGAGGAAATTGCCAAACTCCTTAAACTCTCTCCCCCCGAAAAGCAATACTTGCCCCTTTGGCGCTAAATTATTGAGCAATTCAAGAAGGGCAGGAGGATACCATCTTTTGAAAGAAGTGCTTCCACCCAAAAGGATACCAAATACCATTTCGTCCTTACCTACACCAAGAGCTTCCAATATCTCCTCCCCTCTTTGAAGTTCCCCCTCGGATAAAAAAACCTGGGGAATAAGGGATACTTTTTTACCTCCCGCTGCGATCGCCAATTTAAGGTAATCTAAAGCAGAATGGTCGCTATTATTTTCCTTTATATAGAAGTTTAAAAAAGGCAGAGTGGAGGCGTTGTAGAAGCCAAGACGCCTTTTACATCCGCTTAGCAGGGAGAAAATCGCTAACTCTAAGGAACGGGAAGAGAAGGATATACAAATATCGTAATTTTCTCTCCTCATCCTCCTTATAAATTCAAATTTCTCCCCATAAGTTTTCGGGCGTCTGGCGAGCGAACTTATGTAAGGATTTCCCTTTAAAACCTCCAGGGCATTTCCACCTGCTACGACTTTTATGTAGCTTTCAGGGTAGCCCTCCCTCAAACTCCTCAAAGCCGGCAAGGTGAAAACCACATCTCCAATATAGTTTTGGTTGAACACCACAATACGGGGCATCGCCTTATCTTGGTGACTACACTTTTCTTGCCATTACCAAGGTGTATGACACATATCTGTTTTGATGAGGGGTAGAAGAGGAAGCAAACAAAATCTTATTCCCCGTTCTGCGGCGCTTTCTAACAAAGTGAGCTTTAACTCTCTCGCTTTCCTCTCCCACAATCGCCAGTATAATGTTTCCACGCCTATTGGCAAAATCGCGTCTAAAAAGTTTTCCCATTCCCCCGCTTTAAGTAATTTAATGTGAGAGTTGGGGAAACCTACCTTTCGCAATGCTATGCGGAGCGTTTCCTTGGGCCAGCGAGTAAGATGTTCTGGGGGGCGGTCCCATTCAGCACCGCCTCTTCTTCTTTTGAGAGTGAGGAGCTCGTAGTGGGGGACACTGAGAAAGAGGAACCCCCCAGGTTTCAGAAGGTTAAAGATGGATTGAAGAAAACATAGGGGATTCTCCACATGTTCTAACACCTCAAAACAGGTAATTATTTCAAAATCCCGCCATTCTTTAGGAAGTTCTTCCGGGGTTGAAGCGAGGACATTTTTCAAATGATAGAATTGCTTAGCGAATTTAATGGGTTCCTCCGCTATATCGCAACCATAAACATCAAATCCTAAGTCTTCCATAGCTTTTATAAAAGTGCCCTCAGCGCAACCCACATCTAATAACTTATTATGCGAATTAAGTAACATCTTCAAATACTGCATCGCTTTGATATGGTAATCTCTTAACCTATGAGAGCTCAGCAAATTCAAACGAGAAGCGCAGTCTACATAAACACCTGAACCCTCTAAGGGTTCACCCTTATACCACGCCTCGTAGCCCCTCTTCCCAGGTCCTTTAAGAGGGGAAGCAAACTCAAGATGGCAAAGGGGACAGCGAAGCACATCGTAGCCCCAACCGCATCTCTCCACAACAAATGCCTTTACCTCCTCCTCGCAGATGGGACAAATAGTATGGATACATTTATCTTTCATATTTAACACCCTTTATCAATTCTCGGAAAAGTTCTTCTCTCTTTTTAATAGAGGTAGATACCAGAAACTCCTGAGCTTTTTTAATTCCGTTCACTATCAACTTGTTTCTCAGTTCCTCATCTGCTACCAGCCTTTTCATCGCTTCTGCCATCCTCAAAGGGTCCTTTAGGGGCACAAGCATGCCATTCTCCTCATTCTTTATTATTTCCCCTGGACCAACGAAGCAATCCGTCGCTATGACTGGACAGCCCAAAGCCATCGCCTCTACAATAGTTCTCCCAAAACTCTCCACAAAGGCAGAATGAACTAAAACATCCGCATATTTTATATAAGGATAAGGATTCAAACGAAAACCCAAAAGGAAAACGCTGTCCCGGAGTTTTAATTCAGATATATATTGTTGAATCCTCTCCTTATCCTGACCATCACCTATAATGAAGAGCTTCGCTCTCTCCTCCATTCTATTGAAGATAGAAAAGGCTTGAAGGAGGGTGAGAAGGTCTTTAGTAGACAAATCCAGCCTTGACACTGCAACTATTTTTATGGCGTCCTTGAAAGGTTTATACTCCCAGGGTTCATAAAGATTTTCAAATAATTCTTCGCCTACCACAGGGTTGTAAATGGTAACTACCCTTCCCTTCGGTATACCCCACATCTTCTCTACTATCCACTGTTGCCCTTGTGATATGGTGACCAAGCGCTCTATCTTTCTTTTAAGGACATACTTCCTGAGAAAAAAAGTTACGAACTCATCAACGGGGAACTCCAATGTATCATGATTCGTTACTACGATTGGCGCAGGTAAGCAAGCAAGTTTTTTAGCCAAATAAATTAATAATAGAAGGTTACCCGTAGGAGTAATATGAGTGGATATTAAATGGGGTCTTCTACTCTTCAGAAATTTTACAAAGGAGAAAAACAAGGTGATGATGGAACCCCTCTCTAATTTTGTTATCTTCGCATTTTTGGGAAAAGGTAGATACCCCCTTTTCTCCTCTCCTATTTTGGTATGAATTCTCCGCAAGATGAGCAGTTCGTAATCCCACTCATCAGATATATTTTCCAATATGTTCTTCAGGCTTCTTTCTCTACCGCCTGCTGTCCAGTGATCTGTTATGAACAAGAGCTTCTTTCTCAAGAGTGTAACTCTCCCCTTTCACGAATCATTTCCTTTGCTAATCCCATCACTTCATCCGCACTTATCCATTCCATACATATCCTCTTAGAACAATCTCTAACTCTACAAGGGCTACATTTCGGCTTTTTATATATCACTCTATGTCTCACTCCATAAGGTCCTTGCTTCAGGGGATTTGTAGGTCCGAAGAGTGCCAAGACTCTGGAGTTAACCGCTGTTGCGAGATGCATAGCCCCTGAATCAACAGATATCACTAAATCGGCTCTTTCCAAAATTCCAGCCGATTCCCTAATGCTGGTTCTCCCTGTTAAATCCAGAGAGGGCTCCCTCATCGACTCCTTGATCTTTCTAACCAAGAAGCTGTCTTTTTTCGCCCCGAGAAAAATCACCTTATACCCTTCCCCGGCCAAGCTATCCCCTACCCTCGCCCACCTTTCCGGTAGCCACTGCTTGGATAACCAAGTGGTGCCGGGACAAAGAACCACGAAGGGGTAATCACCGCCTAATATCTCCTCCGCCTTCGCTCGCTCTTTTTCCGAGAGATAAATGACGGGCTTTAGCTTGTTTCCTTTTAGCCTTAGAATAGCCTTTTGGAGGACCTTTTGACCCCTAGTGGTAGATAGGGAAAGGTAAACGGCGAGGAGATAATTTTCCATAGCGTGAAGAAAGGGAAAGTTAGGGACAAGATGTGTGTAAAATATATGGGAGCCTTTTTCTAACTCTTTAAGTCCGAATCTTCTCTTCGCTCCGCTCAAAAGGCAGAAGATAGCAGATTTGAAAAGTCCTTGTAAATCGAGAGCAACATCCCATTCGTAGCGTCTCGCTTTCCTCAGCGTTTTGATAAATCCCTTAAAAGTCCTATCCCAGATAAAGATCTCGTCTATAAATGGATTCCCCTCAAGGACTCCCACATTCCTCTCCTCGCACAACCATCCTATAAAGCTTTGAGGTTCGAGTTCTTTTATCAGTTTTGCCGAGGATGAAGCAAGTATCACATCTCCAAGGGAGCTCATCTTGATGATCAAGATATTTCTTCCCCTCCTTTTCATACTTTTTTCCCCAACCTTTCCTCATACAATCGCTCATACTGCTGAGCTATAAGTGAGATATCAAATTTTTCCCTTGCCCTTTTCCACCCTTTTTCTCCCATCTCCCTTCGCAAATTCTCGTCCCTTGCGAGTTTCAAAATTGCTCCTGCCAAAGCCTCAGCATCACGAGGGGGAACGAGGAAACCGGTTTCCCCGTCCTCTACCACCTCCGGCACACCTCCTACCCTCGTCGCCACAATCGGTTTCCCCCCTGCCATAGCTTCAACAAGCGCTATGCCGAAGCCCTCCCACTCAGAGGAGAGGACAAATATATCGCATCTGCTCAACAAATTAGGGATATCACTCCTCCAACCAAGAAAATCAACCCTATCCTCCAATCCCAATTGCTTAACCCTTGCCTCTACCTTTTTCCGTGCGCTCCCATCCCCTGCGAGCATCAACCTCAATCTCCGCTCCTCAGCCCAAGCCTTGGCGAAAGCCTCCACCAACAATAGATGGTTTTTCGCCCTCTTGAATTTACCCACATTCAAGATACGGATTTCTCCCTTGAATGTAGACCCTTCCCTCTCCCCAGGGTATTTGCTCGTTGGTACCCCATTGTAAATAGTTGGCGATTCAACTCCGTATAATTCTTTAACTGTGTGGGAAACCTTCCTGGAGACGCTTACCGGTATCACACCCAGATATTTAAAAGCTATTTTATTCAAACCCCTATAGGAGAAAGATGTATCTTGTTTAGCCAAGCTGTGAATTGTGTGGATGTGAAGGGCTTTTTTGTAAAGCCGGGCAGGGATCAGGACATAGCGAATAGCTCGCAGATGGGTATGTAGGATATCCGGTTTGAAGGTGGTAAATAAAAGAGAAAAGCGACGAATGGTCGAAGGGTGGAAAGCCCACTTTATGTTCAAGAAGAACAGGGGAATGCTCTCTCTAACCAATTCGTCTTCTAAAAAGCTGCCTTGTCTTCGCCCCAGAAGGCAAACCCCGACCTCAAATTTATCCCTATTTATGCTTTTCGCCAAATCCACAACGAACCTTTGTGCTCCCCCTATATCAAGAGAGGGAATTATCTGAAGAAGGCGGATTTTAGAGGTATGAGCACCCTTCAGCATTTGGCAATCCCCAGAAGGTCTGCTCCCTTGTCCCAAAGGAGATGACGAAGGAAAAACGAGACATAACGTCCCAGGGTTTCCGAAATGGGCTTGGTCAGGATTTTCCCCGCCAGAGTGCCATAAATTGAGGGAGCAAGCCAAAACCGATATTCTTCTTTGATAGCTACTGTTGGGGGAGCAAGCGGTTTGACAATAACCTTCTTAAAGCCCGCCCTTCTCAAGAGGAAAGCAAGGGCTTTCCCCGACCATCTTGTCAAATGATTCGGTGGATAGTTCCCCGCTATCTTATATAGGCTCCTCTCCCCCACCCTTTCCCTGTTTGGCACCGCTATTATCAGGGTTCCGTTGGGGGAAAATAACTCTTTCATTTTGAGCACGAACTCAAAGGGTTTATCCAGGTGTTCTAAAATATGTATAGCGGTGATGAGGGAGAAATCCCGCCAATCATTTGGTATATCCTCCCAAGAACAGACAACTACATTTTCCAACCCGTAAACTTTTCTTGCCAGATCAACCGCTACCTTTGAAAAATCAAAGCCATAGACCTCAAAGCCGAGCCCTCTCATTAGGTGAAGAAAATAACCCCTTCCACAGCCTGCGTCCAATAATCTCCCCTTTACCTTGGCGGGTTTGAGCATCTTGTAAAGCACAGTGTAGACATCCATAAAGCCATCGTAAAGGGGAAGGCGTTGCTTTTTCCCGCTCTCTTTATATACTTCATCGTAATCCTGGGGAGATGCGGAACGGAAAGGCTCAGCAAACTCCACATCACAGAGGCTGCACCTTATAATCTCGTATTCTCCCCAAACTTCCACGACCTTTTTGGGAATTTCCTCTTTGCATATTGGACACAAAGTATAGCTCTCGACCATTTCAGGGCAAGGACCTTATTATGTGCTTCACAATTGGAATGAACCTCGGCGAGACACTCAGATGCTCCACTCCCATCTTGACAAGGCGAGGAATGAAAGCCTTCTCTCCCGCTATCTCCCCGCATACTCCTACTTCCTTTCCCCTCCGTCTCGCTCCTTTTATACTCATCGTTATAAGCTTCCAAAGGGCAGGATGGCGGGGATTAAAGAGGTCCGCGACCTCTTTGCCCGCTCTATCAACAGCCAGGGTATATTGAAGGAGGTCGTTCGTTCCTATGCTTAAAAAATCGGCTAATTCCGCCATTTGGGGAGCGAGGATAGCACAGGCAGGCGTCTCAACCATTATCCCCAGCGAGACATCGCCCGCTATCTTCTTAATCGCTTTTATCTCTTCCACAAAGGAAACCATAGGTAGGATAATAGAGAGATTAGGATATTCCCTATGAGCCTCCTTTATAGCTTCCAATTGGGAAAGGAGGATTTCCCTCCTTCGCAGCAAGAGCCTTATCCCTCTTAAGCCCAGGGCAGGGTTGGGCTCCTGGGGCAACTGAAGGAAGGAGAGAGGCTTATCAGCACCTATGTCAAAAAGCCGAATGTGAACGGGAAGGGAATAGAATGTATTACCCGCTTTTTTGTAAACCTCCAGATGCTCTTCCTTGTTCAAAGCTTTCCCTTCCTCAAATAGTAAAAATTCCGTGCGAAATATCCCTATCCCTTCTGCTCCCATTTCCCTTGCCTCTTCTATTTCTTCCCTGCTCCCTATATTGGCATAAACCTTTATCCTTCTCCCACTCCTCGTTATGGCGGGCAGGAACCTCTTGGTAAAGGCTTCCTCTTCCTCCATTTGCTTCTCCCTAATTTTTCTCTTATATTCCCTCAAGACCCTTTGGGAAGGACGAACGATTACCTCCCCTTTCTCTCCCTCCAATATCACCATATCTCCGTTCTTTAGGACCCCACTTATCCCCCTGCAGGCTGTTATCATAGGTATGCCCCTTGCCCTTGCCATAATCGCCGAATGGGCAAAGGGGCTCCCCATCTCACTTATGAATCCTTTCGGGTTAGATCTTCCCAGGGAGAGGATGTGGGAAGGAAGTATCTCCTCTGCGACGATTATTGCTGCAGGGGGGATGTCCTCCTTTTTGCTTTCACTCAATCTTTCAACCAACCTCCCCATCACATCCTTTACATCCTCCGCTCGGCTTTTGAACCGCTCATCTCTAAGGGATTCGAATAGGGAAACTATCTCATCTCTTGTTTCTTCCAAAGCCCCCCCAAGCGTTGAGCCAGCCCTTATCTTCGCCTCCACTCTTTCCCAAATCTCTGGGTCTTCCAAGAGGAGGCTATGAGCGAAGAATATCTCCCCTTCCTTTCCCGTCTCTTTAACATTTTTCTCCAATTCTTTCCCAAGTTTTTGCTTAGCCTCATTTAAGATCTCTAAGGCGGTTTCTCCCTTCTCCCATAAAGAGGGGGATTCATCCTTTTGGGAAAGCAGGAAAGCCGGTCCTATGGCGTAGCCGGGAGAAGCTGACAAACCTTTAAGTTTTTTCAATTTGTATTACCTCACCTTGGATCGTCTTCTCTAAATCTTCCCAAAATCTATCCTCCGATTCACCGTCTATGGTGAAACCTATCACATCCCCCTTCTCACCCTGGAGGGTCAAGATAGCGGTGAGACTTCTCCCGTTTACTTCCTTACCATCTTTTTCAAGGAGGACATTTAATCCCGGATATTTCATAATCAGTGCGACAAGTAGGGCAGCAGGCCTTGCGTGTAAACCGTCTTCCCTTGTCAATTTCAACTTCGCTTTCAGCATATCTAAGGAGATTTTAACCTTCCTTCCAAGCTTCTTCAAGGTAGGAAAAGAGTGTGAGAGGGTTCAGTTATTAGCCGAACAAGAGGGAAAGGGCGAAGATTGTATGGGCATTCCAAAGAGAATGGGCGATGATGGGGGGCACGAGGGAGCGTTGTTTCTCATAGAGGAAGGCGAAAAGAGCACCGAGTGCCATCAGGGGAAGGAGGCGGGAGACATCGTGATGGATTGAGGCGAAGAAGAAAGCACTGAGGGTTATGCCAAGATGAACACCGAGTTCTCGGCGGAGGGCAGGATAGAGGAACCCTCTAAATAGGAATTCCTCAATTGGTGGAGCGATGAGGATAGCGAGGAAGGCCATAGCGAGTTTGCCCCAAGGGGAAGAAGAAAGGAAAAGGTAGGATACATCTTGCTGGCTTCTTATGGCATCAGCATTAAGGAGATAGGAGATCAAAAAAGCTGTGAGGACAAGGGGGAAAGCGGTCAACCAACCCCCTATTCCCCAGAGGAGGAAGCGTAAACTCTCCAATTTAAAACCCACATCCCATAGGGATATACCTGCTTTGGAGAGGCGTTTTAAAGCTATATAGAACACGATGGCACCCCCGGTCAGTTCCCCCAGAAGTAAAAACAAGGGTAGCAAGCTTCTCCAGAGGGCAGTCGATTCTACGGGGAGTGATATGAGGAAAACGGGGATAGAACTGATAGCGAGACTACTCAAAATGAAAATGAAGACGAACGCTAAGGCCCAACCCCAGCCCAGGGAAGGTGGAGGAGGCAAGGTGGAGATTTTCTTAAGGGGAGTGACAAGATAGCGGAGAAGCAGGAAAGTTCCCCCAAAAAAGGCGAGAATCCAGAAGGTAAGGACAAAAAACACCCGCACAAGGATAGCCCGATTATAGATAGAAATCCTCGTCTCTATCCTATCCGCTTCTAAGGAATTGCCCCTCAACCTGTAGAGGCGGGCTATGGGCTTATCCCTAAACCATCCTCTCAGCCTTATTTTAACTTCTTGCTCTATGAGAGAGGATGTCTCACTATCTGGGTGTTTTTGGGGGTCATATAGTTGATGGAGGAGAGAAGGAAGGGGGTCAGCGGGAAGGAGGGCTTCCGCCATTTCCAAAAGTGCAAGTGCACTCCTTGTATTTCCTTCCTCTCCCTGAGTTATACCAGCGAGGATTAAAATGGAGGGGTCTTCAAATCGTTCAGCAAGCATTCGGAGGATTTCCGAGCCTCCCCCCCATTGCATAAAAGGAGAAAGGAGCTTAGATAATCCTTGAAGGTCTTGCAACGGTATGAGGGGAGCAAGATTACTCCTCAGGAAGTTAGTCGGGACAAGCAGTATGAGGGAAAGAATCAAGAGACTGAGGATGATGAGCCCTCTTCGCATTCTCCCTCCTTGGTAAGTAGCTGGGTTATGGTATTTATAACACCCATTATCTGGGCTTTTAAGTTATCCCTTTGTATCCTTAGTTCCTCTATCTCTTGGTATATCTTGCGTTTTTCTTCCTGTAATGAACACACGATTTCCCTCGCCTTATTATTCGCTTCCTCAATTATTGCTTCCGCCTTCCTATGGGCGGTGACTATTGTTTCATCAGCGCTCTTCTGAGCCAATATGATGGCGTTCTTCAAAGTTTCCTCCATCTTCTCAAAATATTTCAGCCTTTCCCTTGCCTTCTCCAACTCTTCTTTAAGAGATGCGTTTTCGAGGAGGATATCTCCCATGCTTTTTGACACCTCGTTGAGGAAATCGTCCACTTCTCGTGGATTGTATCCCCTGAACCTTCGGCTGAACCTCTTCTCTAATATATCAACCGGCAATATCCTCATCTTTCACACTTCCCTTAAAGATTTGGTTTAGTTCCCTCGCTCTTATATATGCTTTTTCTACTCCCTCCATCAGTATCCCCTTTATACCTCCTCTCTCCATCACTTGCAATCCAGCTATAGTGGTCCCCCCGGGTGAACAGACCGCTTCCTTCAATTGCAATGGATGGAGGGAGGAGGACTGGATTAAGTGAGCGGTGCTGAGGAAAAGCTGGGTTACTATTTGTAGGGCAAGTTCTTTAGGGAGCCCAATTCTCACTCCCCCATCAGCGAGAGCGTCCATTAGGATAGAGGCGAAAGCGGGACCGCTACCCGATAGGGCGGTGATGGCGTCCATCAAGCCCTCCTCAACCCGCGCCACTTTCCCTATTAACTGGAAGATACTCTCCACCTTATCCAAACCTTCCTCGTCCCCACATATCGCTATGAAACCCTCACCTATCTCGCAGGCTATATTGGGCATAGCCCTTACCCAGATTGAAGGGGTTTTCCTTAGCTCCTCAAGGGGGACGCCAGCGGCGATGCTCACCGTGATTTTGCTTTTCAATAATCCGCCCACCTCTTTTAAAAGAGCTATTATCTCCTTCGGTTTTACCGCAAGGACTACTATTTCCCCCTTATCCACTGCCTCCTTACCACTTACAGCGAGCAAGGCCCTATTTTTAAAGGGTTCAAGGGCGAGGGGATTTTTATCCCAGAGCAAGAGTTGGTCCCTTCTAACGCCTGCTCTAAGCCATCCTCTTACGAGGGCAGAACCCATCTTCCCGGTGCCGATGAGGGAGATCATCAAGGTTATTTCGCCTCCTTATAGGATTATTCTATGATACCATTAAAGGAGTGTCAAAGCGATAGGAGAAAAAGACAAGAGATGCGAAGACTATGGGGGCAAACTCGGCGCTCAGTATATACTCCCCCAGGCGAACTATGTGGGCACCCTTTTCCCTCGCTAACTTTATCTCCTTGTCGCTAAACCCCCCTTCCGGACCAGTAACAATGGCGAGCCTATGGGGGATAGTGTAAGGATGGGTTCTCTCCCCGAGGGGAGATTCATAAGCTATGAGGAGGGGGGTATCGCCCAGCTCCTCCAACATATCCTCGAATCGCTTTATTTCCTTGACCTGGGGGTAAAAAGGGCAGCGAGAGAGTTCCGCCTCCTCCATTGCTTGTCTCTGCCATCGCTTTTGCCTCTCCTTCTTCTTCTCCTCATCCAGTTTCACCACTGTCCGTTCGCTTATAAAAGGTAAAAGGGAGGTAACCCCCGTCTGGGAAAGGGCTCGGATGGCTGTCTCCGTTTTGCTCCCTTTAAGAAGGGGAATACCTACCTCTAAAAAAGGGGGAGTGCGCTCCCGCCATTCCCTTTCCACTATTCGCAAGGAGACCTTCTTTCCCTCCCCTGAGAGAAACTCAGCCAAGAAGTAGGCGCCCTCGCCATCCATAAGGTAAACCAGCTCCCCTTTCTTTAAGCGAAGGACATCCAGTAGATAAAAGGCTTTCTCGCCCTTGAGAACCACCACCTCCCCCCCTAAATCCTCCGGTTCAATGAAGAGATGAGGAAGGGTCATTTTATCTTTCTAAGATAGACACCATCTATGCCGAAATAATAACCGGTGGAGCTATCGCTTTTGCCCTGACAGAGGAAGCGAAAGGTGTGTTCACCTGCGGACAATTCAACTACACCAAATTTAAGCCTCTTCGTTTGAACTGTGGGGCTGTAAAGGTTTATCTTACCACCTATCGGTTTATCATCAAGGTAAGCTTGCCAGATGCCGTAATCCCAGGAGTGGGTGATATCTCCCTTCATAATGTAAAGACCATCCTCGGGCACATTGAACCTGAGTTCGAGAAGAGAGCCAGAACTTTGAGGGGTGAAGAATAACTGCTTCCCGCTACTCCAGTTTCCCTCTTGAGTTTGAAGGGCTTCTTGAGGAGTAGCTTTGGCGGTGGGGAGGAGGGATTCAGCTTCTATATAGATGTGGGGGACGGACCTTTGTTCAAGGGGAGGGAGGCTAGCGAAGCGAGTTGCCCTGCCAATTTGATACCAAAAGGCTACGGAGGAGAAGAAATCGTCTCTCTCGCCAAAGCCCGAGGTATAGCGCCTCGTTTGCCAGTCGTAGGTCTGTCCCTTATGCTCTATAGTGACAATAATGGATTTGCTGAAGGGAATGGGGTCCTGAATATGCCAGCGGTAAGCTGTTCCTCTATCATCCACATCATAACCCTCCCAAATGCTCACACCATGATAGGGCTGGTTGAAGGGGCGGAAGCCCCAGGCATCATTGAAGTAATCCTCCGTTCCCGTTCCTTGAAGGGAGGGCACCTCTTCCCCATCAATGTAGAAGCGGTCGTCCCCCTCCCCAAACCAGCCGGGTTGGTTCATTTGCAGGGAGAGAACGGTGCCCACATAGAAACCCTTGCCCTCGGTTTTCAAGATTAGATAATCCTTCCCCATCTCGCAGGGATATTCCTGCCTATATTGAGCGTGAAAGTAGGGGATATCTGGGGGGAGGGATTTGACTTTAAGCCAATCGATCATATAGTATAGGGCGTGGACAGCCTTATCCGGTGAGTCGTTGCTGATGGTTATCTTGGCTGATTTACGAAAAGGCATAAGCCAGTAGCAGTTATAAGCCCTTCCGTCGGATGAGATTTGGACAGGAATGGAGTTGAGGTTGGTCAATAAGCCATGACCTACCCCGAAGAAATCGCCCAAGGGGGATTCTACAGAGGGTTCTTCTTCGCCGTCCCAGTATATGCGGAGCACAAGGGAGCGGGGGTATTGGGCGTCATCTGCCGCTATTGTGAACCAGATATGAGTGATGATGCCGGGACCTTGGAGCTCGGCGAGAGTTAAGTTTTGTTTGGGAGCGATATAGCGGGCGTCAGCGTTGCCATCCTGCCAGTTGGGGTCGGCGCTTGAGGCACGCATAGGGCGAGCATCCTTTAAAAAGGAACCGTCCCCCACAAGTAAGGTCTCCAAAAGGGCAGCGGGAGCGAAGAGCCCCCCAATCAAAAGACAAAGCATAAGAACACTAAATTTGCATATTCTCATATCTTATCACCTCATCTTATTTTAAAGATTTTGTTGAATAAAGGGTGAAAGTTCTTTGAATTATTCAACAAAACTTTAGATATTTATCCGGCTTGGCAGTTCTTCCTCCTGCAGAAGAGGAAAAAAGTTCCTTTAAGGGGGGCGAATGAATTCGCCCCCCAATTTTTAAGACAGGAGCTTCAGGAACTTCCAAAGAGCATAACCCAGGGCGGAGAGGGAGAGCCCCCCTCCTATAGCACCCTGCGTTTTCTCCTTCTTCTCATCTACCTTTTTTAAATAAATCGTCCTCTCCTTGGGAACATATTTAACTGAGTAGCCCCCTATCTTTGCTACAGCCTCCAAAGATAGATAAACTTTTCCTCCCTCCTTA